>NZ_SNUQ01000001.1:0-370830 GCF_012027555.1 Thermococcus sp. CX2
ATCTCGATGATTTCCTCGAACTCTTGAAGCTTCTCTGGCTCGTCAGTTTTGATTATCAGAGCAACGACGTTGTGGGCCCTCTGGAGTTCCGGATTGAGTTTAATCGTGTAACGCTGAATAATTCCTTCTTTCTCAAGTTTTTCCAGCCTCGTTTTAACAGTTGGCCTGCTGACGCTGAGTCTCTCCGCGAGTTCGGAAATGCTCAATCTCGAGTTGTCCATGAGGAGGTATATCAGCTTCAAATCCAGTTCATCCAGCTTTGTCATGGTAAACACCTGTGGGTTATTTGTTTCAAAATATAAAAATTCTTCGGTTAGTGTTTACACTTTGGTAGAAATAATGCCCTTAAGGTGTGCTGTTGAGTAAATATCGGTGGTGGTTATGAAGCTCACGCTTAAAGTCAACGGCATGACCTGTGCCATGTGCGTAAAAACCATAGAAACGGCCCTAAAAGAGCTTGATGGCGTTAAAGACGCCAGAGCCAATTTAGGCTCTGAGAGTGTTTACGTGGACTTCGACGAGTCAAGGGTCAGCCTGAATCAGATTATAAAGACGATTGAAGAGCTCGGTTACCAGGTGGTCAGGGAAAAGAGAGACGCAATAATAAAAATCGGTGGAATGACCTGTGCAATGTGTGTTAAAACCATTGAAGTAGCTCTTAAAGAGCTCCCAGGGGTTTTAGATGCCCAGGTCAATTTGGCAACTGAAAAGGCTAAGGTAAGCTATGATCCAAGTTTAGTAAGCATGGAAGACATTAAGAGGGCAATTGAAGAGGTTGGCTACCAATTCTTGGGAGTTGAAGGTGAGGAAAGCTATGACGTAGAAAAAGAGGTTCGAGAGAAGCACATAAGGGAAATGAAGAAAAAACTTGCAGTTGCTTGGGGAATAGGAATACCTCTCTTCGCCTCAGCGCAGCTTCACAGGTTTGGAATTGAAATTCCCAACCTAATTTACATTCAATTCCTGCTGGCAACTCTGGCAATAATCTACGCTGGAAGGGATATCTTTGGAAAGGCTCTCAATTCATTGAAGCACAAAAGCTTAAACATGGAAGTCATGTACTCCATGGGAATTGGTTCTGCTTATTTTGCAAGCGTTTTAGCTACAATAGGAATTATTCCGAGGGAGTTCAACTTTTATGAGGCAAGCGTTTTGCTGATGGCCTTCCTCCTGCTTGGACGCTACTTGGAGACCTTGGCCAAAGGAAGAACGAGTGAGGCAATTAAAAAGCTCATGGGGCTTCAAGCTAAAAAGGCAACCGTAATTAGGGATGGAAAAGAGATTGAAGTTCCAATAAGCGAAGTTAAAGTCGGCGATATTGTCATAGTCAAGCCTGGAGAGAGGATCCCAGTCGATGGAATTGTAATTGAGGGAGAAAGCTACGTTGACGAATCGATGATTACCGGAGAACCAATTCCAAATTTAAAGAAGAAGGGCGACGAGGTTATCGGCGGAACGATTAACAAGAACTCCGTGCTTAAAATCGAGGCAAAGAGGGTCGGAAGAGACACCGTTCTGGCACAAATAATTAGGCTCGTTGAGGAGGCACAAAATACAAGACCACCGATTCAGAGATTAGCGGACAAAGTCGTTACATACTTCATTCCAACCGTTTTGACAATAGCACTAATCTCCTTTGGATACTGGTACTTCATAGCTGGCCAGCCCCTGCTCTTCGCCTTCACAACACTGCTCAGCGTTTTGGTGATTGCCTGCCCATGTGCCTTTGGCTTGGCAACTCCAACGGCTTTAACAGTTGGAATGGGCAAAGGTGCTGAAATGGGCATTTTAATTAAGAACGGTGAAGTACTGGAAATAGCGAGGAAAGCCACGATAGTTCTCTTCGATAAGACGGGGACGCTAACAAAAGGGACGCCTGAAGTTACGGATGTAGTGACTTTTGGCATTGATGAGAAAGAGCTTTTGAGCTTAGTAGCTTCAGCTGAAAAGCGCTCAGAGCATCCACTAGGAGAAGCCATAGTTAGGAAAGCTCAAGAGCTCGGATTAGAGGTTAAAGAGTCTCAAAGCTTTGAGGCAATAACCGGCAAGGGAGTAAAGGCAGTAGTGGATGGAAAGGAAATCTTGGCCGGAAATAGAAAGCTGTTCAAAGAGAATGGCTATTCAATAGAAGGAGAGGTCGAAAAAGCCCTCCTCCGGCTTGAAGATGAGGCTAAAACGGCCATAATAGTGGCAATTGACGGAAAAATAGTGGGAGTTATTGGAATAGCGGACACAATCAAAGAAGGTGCGAGAGAAGCGATAGAAGAGCTTCACAAAATGGGCAAGAAAGTTGGAATGATTACCGGCGACAATAGAAGAACCGCAGAAGCGATAGCTAGACAGCTCAACATAGATTACGTTTTAGCAGAAGTTTTGCCCCAGGATAAAGCAAATGAAGTGAAGAAGCTTCAGGAGAAGGGAGAAGTAGTCATTTTTGTCGGAGATGGAATAAACGACGCTCCCGCTTTGGCTCAAGCTGACATAGGCATAGCGGTAAGCTCTGGAACCGACATAGCAATGGAGAGCGGAGACATCGTCTTGATTAAAAACGACTTAAGAGATGTGGTTAGGGCAATAAAGCTCAGCCAAAAGACGCTCTCAAAGATTAAGCAGAACATCTTCTGGGCGATGTTCTACAACACCATCCTAATACCCTTCGCCGCTGGACTGGCCTATGTGCTCTTTGGAATCACCTTCAGACCAGAATGGGCTGCTGGAGCTATGTCATTGAGCAGCGTAAGTGTCGTTACAAACTCCTTGCTTTTGAAAAAAGCTAAGATTTGAGGTGGTTAAGATGATCAGGGAGTTTGATGGTGACTTTGGAAAAGTTAAAAGGGCCAAATATGCCCTCCTTTGGTTTTCTTCTCCTGGCTGTCCACCATGCAGGATGATTGAACCGTTTATGCACGAGCTGAGCGAGGAGTATAGGGAAGTGGAGTTCTGGGAGGTTGACGTGGAGAAGCATCTTCCACTTGCGGAGAAGTTCGACGTCATGAACGTACCTACGCTGATTTATCTCAAAGAAGGAAATGAAATCACGAGGCAGAACCTGGTGAGGAAGAAGGAAGAGGTCGAGGAGAAGCTAATGATGCTTCTGGGTTCTGACTCCTGAAGTTTCTGGGCTTTGCTTTTTATCTTGTTCCCTTTGATTGCGTATGAAACTAATAAAGGTCGAGATTCTTCACGACCACCACCGACTTAGATTTGGATAGGCTCTATTTTAGAAACCCGATGAACGAACGTTTCGGGGGTTTCATTCTGGAGTTAGCAGGTCTGGTGGATTGAAATGTCAGAGCCACCGGAACAGGTTAGCAGACGTCAGGTTTAAGTTTCTTCAGGCCTTTTTAACTACCGGAGAACAATTCGGATGTGGTGGCAATGAAAAAGAACGAATGGGAAGAGTTTTTTGATAGGGAGGCAAGTCATTACCTGGAAGAGCCGTTTACTAAACACACAAAAGAGGAAGTGGAGTTTTTATTGAATGAGTTTCAGCTGCCAGAAGGAGCCAAGATACTGGACGTTGGCTGCGGTGTCGGAAGGCACTCAATAGAGCTTGCAAAAAGAGGCTACAAAGTTACAGGAATTGACATATCCCAGGGAATGCTTGAAGAAGCAAGAAAACGAGCTCAAAAAGAAGGTGTTGAAGTGGAGTTCATAAAAGCAGACGCCACGAAGTTTAAGCGTGAGGAGGAATTTGACGCTGCCATATGCCTCTGCGAAGGTGCTTTTTCGTTAATCGGTTCAAGTGACGACCCAATAGAGCACGACTTGGCGATACTCAAGAACATTTATGAATCCCTAAAGCCCGGCGGGAAATTTATTTTGACTGCCCTAAGTGCCCTTTCAAGAGTCAAAGGAGCATCAAACGAGGACATAGCCAAAGGAACTTTCGACCCAAACACCATGACGTTCTTTGAAGAAATTGAGGCACCCGATGGCACAAAAGTCCCGATTAGAGAGCGTGTCTACGTCCCCACAGAGCTTTACTTAATGTTCAAAATGGTTGGGTTTGAAGTAAAAGCCATCTGGGGAGGCACTGCTGGAAGGTGGGGAAAGAGGAAGGTGGATTTCGACGACATTGAGATAATGGTTATAGGTGAAAAGCCCAGAAGGGAGGGGTAAAATTCGGAGCTCACATTTTCTTTTTAATGAAAGAGCGCATCACGCCCGCGTATAGGGCGGGGGTCAAGGTTAAGTAGTTTTCCACCGTAATCACTCCGGTGGGAGCATGCCTGTTATCGAGGTTGAAAACGTTAGGAAATACTACGGTGAAGTGAGGGGCGTTGAAAACTTGAGCTTCTCCGTTGAGGAAGGGGAAATCTACGGCTTTTTGGGCCCCAACGGGGCAGGAAAGACGACAACAGTTAAAATCTTGGTCAAGATAATCAAGGACTACGAAGGCGAGGTTAGAGTCTTTGGAAAAGACTTGAGAGAGTGGGGCAAGGACTACTACCAGAAAATAGGCGTCTCCTTTGAGTTTCCCGCAATTTACTCGAAGCTCACGGCCCTTGAAAACCTTGAGTTCTTTGCCTCCTTCTACAAGAAGCACCTTGACCCCATGGATGTGCTCAAAATGGTGGGCCTTGACAAGGAAGCAGACCAGTTGGTTGGGAACCTTTCCAAGGGTATGAAGAAGAAGCTCGACCTCGCGAGGGCCTTCCTCCCTGATCCGGAGATACTCTTCCTCGATGAGCCTTTAGAGGGTCTCGACCCTGGAAGCGCAAGGAAGATTAAGGACATGCTCCTTGAGATGAGGGAGAACGGAAAGACGATTTTTCTAACGACACACAACATGTACGTGGCGGACGAGCTCTGCGACAGGGTGGCCTTCATAGTGGACGGTGCTGTGAGGCTCGTGGACAGCCCGAAGGAGCTCAAGGTCAAGATGGGTAAGAGGGTTGTGAAGGTTGAATATGCCGCCAGTGGCAACGTTGAGGTTAGGGAATTCCCGCTAGAAGGCTTGGGTCAGAACGAGGAGTTCCTCGAAATCCTCCGGAACCACGAGGTAAGAAGGATAAACACGGAGGAGCCTACGCTCGAGGAGATATTCCTAAAGGTGACGGGGAGGAGGCTCGTATGAGCTTTGCCCAGCTTATGAAGGTCGAGTTCAAGGTGGGCATAAGGAACTACACCTACCACATCTACTTCCTCGTGGCCCTTGCTTACGGCGTTGTGCTGAGGGCCTTCCCGGCGGAGTACGTCCCGACGATGGCACCGCTTTTCATATTTATCGAGCCAGGTATGCTCGGCTTTATGTTCATTGGAACCTCGATATTCTCCGACAAGAAGGACGGCACTATTGGAGCGCTCTCCGTGACGCCGATGGAGTGGCGCGACTATTACCTCTCCAAAACGATCATCATGGCTTTACTAGCTCTTATCGGGGCGCTAGTGATAGTGGTCGTCGGTGCTGGCTTCAACGTCCAAATCGCCTACGTGCTCATCGGAACTCTGCTGGTCTCGGTGGTCTACACCCTCCTCGGCATAGCGATAGCTGCAAAATACAGGGATCTGGACGACTACTTCGTGCCCCTGCTGGCCGTCATGGTGCTTTCTTTCCTGCCCTTTGCGGCATACCACGGGCTCATAAGCGGCCCATGGGGGAAGGTGCTCTACATTATACCGAGCTATCCGGGACTCTACTTCTTCCACGCGGGCTTCGAGGAGATAGCGAGGGAAACACTGATGTGGTCGGGCATTGCCCTTGTAATCTGGGGCATCGTAGCATACAACCTCGCTAAAATCCGCTTTTACAAATACGCCGTGGAGGGATTGAGATGAGTTTTGTGAAGAAGTTCCTCGCCATTTACAGGATTGACTGGAAGATGCTGAAAAGGGACCCGATGCTCGTTTACAGCATCGTCATTACCCTAATCCTCCTTTTCGTCGTCCGCTACTTCAAGGACCGGCTGGGGGTTCTCTATCCGCCCGCAGCAATCTTTTGCATCATCTTCATTCCCCTCATCTTCGGCATGATTCCCGGCTTCATGATGGCCAACGAAAAGGAAGAGAAAACTATAGCGGCCCTTCAGGTGATTCCGATATCGAGTGAGGCCTTCTTAACGTACAGACTCCTCTGGGCATCTGCTGTAACGGTAATCCTCACGGGCCTAGCGCCGAAAATTCTTGACATAATGGTTCCATGGAAAGGCCTCCTGGCGCTCATGGCACTTTTCATCATTGAAGTGTGGACCTACGCGCTGTTGATAACTGACTTCTCGAAGACTAGGATGCAGGCTTTGACAGTTTCAAAAGTCGCCGGCTGGCTGCTCATTCTTCCACCGGCCATAAAGTTCATCGTGATCGCTAGGAACATGTCAACTGATTGGAGCAAGTTCACGGCCTTTCTTCCGACCTACTGGGTTTACAGGCTCTTCGAGGGGATTCCTTTCAACGACTACGGCGATTTCTGGCCGGGGCTGGTGGTCCATCTGATGTGGCTGGTGCCTCTGGTCTGGCTGTTCAGGAGAAGGGTTCTTTGACTTTGTTTCTCATTAATCTGCTCCACCCAGTCAGATGCGATGTAAAATGAACGTACTTCACGGTCTTATCCTTCGGGTACATACTGGAGAAGCTTATCTGGACAGCTAAAGAAAGGAGGGGAATAATCCCACCAAGGCACTGTTGTCATTCCTCAGCAAAATGGCTACCCCTTTTCTTTTTTATCCCTCATAAGCTCTTTGATGAGCTCTTGAAATTCTTGTTCAGCCTTTATCTTCCTATAGAACTCGTACTCCTTTAACACAAAATTATAGTGATCGCGTTCATCATTTGCGAGCTCTAGGAATATCTGTTTATATTCTGGAATTCCTATGTTCTTTTCCAAATACAGATATACTTCTTCTGCCAATTTCTCATATTCCATGGCGATTTCGAGAATATCAAGATACTCCCTCGCTGTTTTTAGCTTGAACTCCCTTTCTTTGAATATTTCAGTCCAACTCTCAAAGGGGACATCTTTTGGCTCTTCGCCGGGATATAACGTTTTAAAAATCTCTGTTACTTTTTGCTCATGGGATTTTTCTGTCTCAATAAACTCCTTAAATCTCTCTTTGTAATAATCGCTGGGAATATTTTCATAGAGAAAAGTGTAAAGGCTTGTTGAGTCCCCTTCGCCTTTAACAACATAACTCAGAACATCCCTTAGGGGCATTTTGGTAATCTGCTTCAGAATCTCCCTCACCTTTTCTTCGATTTCTGCTTTTTTCATGAAAACCTCTAATGGACTTTCCATAATTGCTCCCCTCTTTGTAATTTTCTTCATGTTTTTTAAACTTTTTTTGCTGCTTTTATTTTTGGATTTTTAGGAAACTTCCAAAAAATTAAACAAATGAAACACTTTGACATCCCACCATTACCTTTAGCCTTTTTGCAGCCATAGGGAGTATTGGCGTGAGCAATGGGAAACCAGGAAGTTACTCGATCTCCCATGGAAGGATAGAAAAGAGGTGAAGCTAAAAGCCTCACTCAAGCTTCTTGTGGCAGAACCACCAGTCGTAGCACTCGATCTCGCCCTTGGCCTTGGCCTCCTCGCGGGCCTTCTTCTCTTCGATGGTGGCAGCCGGCGGGATGATGACATTGTCACCGATAAGCTCGTTGTTCGGCCACTTGTGCGGCAGAGCAACGCCGTGCTCGTCGCTGGTCTTGAGGGCCTTGACGAGCCTGAGTATCTCATCCCAGTCCCTGCCGACCTCGGCCGGGTAGTAAACTATCGCCCTGATGACGCCCTTGTCGTCAACGACGAAGACGGCCCTCGCGGTTATGGTGGAGCCGCTTGGGATCATGCCGAGCTTGTCGGCGAGCTCACCGCGGTCGTCGGCTATGACGGGGAAGTCGATCTCAACGCCGAGGTTGTCCTTAATCCACTCCATCCACTTGATGTGGCTGAAGACCTGATCAACGCTCAGTCCAATTGGCTCGACGCCGAGCTTCCTGAACTCCTCGGCCCTCTTCTGCATGGCGTAGAACTCGGTGGTACAGACTGGGGTGAAGTCGGCAGGGTGGCTGAAGAGTACGAACCACTTGCCCTTCTCGGCGAAGTAGTCCGGGAGCTTTATTACTCCGTGGGTGGTCTTAACTTCGACCTCTGGGAACTTTTCTCCTATGACGACCATCTTTCATCACCTCTTACTTTTTGTGTGTTTTTTTCACTATAAACCTGCTTGGTTCGATTATATAAATCTTTCGGTTCGGCTAACGGCATAAAGTTTGGCGAATATCCAATCTGCTTAATAAGCCCTGAGTTGTTCGTGCAAAGAATGTTCTTCATTTACCGTCATTTTGTGATTAAAATATCGGCAGGGGTTGTCAGAAAGAGAAAATCTTGGCCGAGATTTCGCCTCAAACTTTTCTCACATCAACCCAAGTTGAATGATATGCAGAACCGTTACCGTATTTTTCGACGGTTTTATCACTCGTCAGGAAATTCACGTTCCAGCCGAGCAACGATGGCCAGAAGGCCTTGTAGAGCAGGACGACGCCTTTAGGAACGTCATCGCTAAGTTTCACAGTCGTTTTAATCCCCCCATTGTCGTTGAAAACCTCCACGGTGTCTCCGTCGCAGATTCCTCTCTCCTCGGCATCCTCCGGGTTCATATAAAGGTTCGGATCTATTATCCCGTAGGTGTTGTGGTACTGGCTCGTTATCGTCATCCTGTGCGTTGGACTGAGCAGGCGGAGCGGGTAGTTGCCCTGTGGGGGCTTGTATTCCGGAAACGGTGATAGACCGCGCCCAACGGCCCTCTGGGAGTAGAACTCTATCTTTCCGCTTGGTGTTTCCCACTTCCTCGGCTTTTCTGGAACCTTTACGAAACCCTTAGCCTTCAGCTCCTCCCAGCTTAGGCCGTTGGCTTCGAGGACCTTCCTTATTACTTCCTCGTCGCTCTCGTAGAGGTATGGATTTTCTATGCCAAGGGCCTTGGCCAAAAGCCTCGTTACCTCGCTGTTGCTCTTTCCGTAAAGCTTTGCTACTGGCTCGTTCAAAGCTACGTGGCGATGGTAGTATGAATCGGCTATGTCAAGGCGCTCGAAGAACGTGTTCGCCGGCAAAACGACATCGGAAAAGAGTGCCGTGTCGGTCAGGAATATGTCGTGGGTAACCATGAAGACGTCGTTCTCAATCAGAGCCTTTCTAAGTCTGTTCTGATTGGGCAAACTCGCCAGGGGGTTGGAGTTGTAGACGTAGAGGAACTTTATTTCACCGCGCTCTATGTACTCGGCCAGCTTCATCTGGGGAATCCTCTTAATGGGTTTGGTCCTAAGAAACGCTCCTTCGGCGTAGCTCTTGTCTATTGTCTTCATGTCGTAGATGAAGCCAAGGCGGTGGCCAACTAAGGCAGGGAGAATCGCTATCGCCCTTACCGCTTCGCCTCCGCTTAAGGAGCGCTGGAAGCCGTAGCCGATGTGTATAACACCCCTCTTCTCGGCGAAGCCGAAGGCGAACTCCTCGATTTCTTCGCGGCTCAAACCCGTCTCGCGCTCGACGAGGTCAAGGTTCAATTTAGTTACATAATTCTTGAATTCTTCAAAACCGTAGACGTTCTCCCTCACGAAGTCTTCATCGTGGAGCTCGTTCTCGATTATGAGCCTCGCCACGGCCAGGGCAAAGAGAACGTCCGTGTCTGGCCGTATCTGGAAGAACTTCTCGCTCCTCTTGGCAGTTTCTGTCCTTATTACATCGACAGTCCAGATTTCAAGGTCGTAACGCTTCGCCAGCAGGAATCCGTGGAGGTTCGTCCAGAAGGCGTTGATGCCCCAGTAGACGAGCAGCCTCTGGTTTTTAAGCTCCTCGGGATCCATTCCAACTGCAGTACCATAGACGTCCCTCAAAGCTTCCTGGCCGGCCCTGTCGCAGATTCCATAGTCGAGCATCGCAGTGTTGAGATAGTGGAAGAGCCTGAGCGGGAAGGCGTAGTTCACGACCCCTCTATCACCGGCGTACTGATAAACCAGAACGCTCTCGCTTCCGTGCTTCTCGATAGTTTCCCTGAGCTTCTCGGCAACGAGGTTTATCGCTTCCTCCCAGCTGGTTCTCCTGAAGTTTCCGCTTCCCCTTTCTCCAGTCCGGACGAGAGGCTCTCTAAGTCTCTCCTTAGAATGGAACCACCTCGGCAGAAGTGCACCCTTGGGGCAGAGGAAGCCGGCCGTTACGGGATGCTCGGGGTTTCCTTTAACAACTAGGCGGCCGCTTTTGAACTCGCTCACTATTGAGCAAGTATCGTAGCAATCCCGCATGCACACCGAGAACGTCATGTCCCATCACGGAGCTATCTTGATTTTCTCAGCCGCGTCGCGTTCGAGGAGTACTTTGGCTATGGCCTTTGGCAGTGTCACCAGGTCCCCGGCTTTAAACGGTCCATACTCTCTAAGCTCCGGATCCAGAACCTTGGGAATATCAATCTTGACGAGATATGCTTCTCTGATCTCCCGCCTTGGCAGGGGTTCCTCCTCGGGGACCTCTTCCACCTTTTCAACGCCTTCGGTCGGCACCTCGACGGGTATCTCCTCGCGCTCGATGAACGCCCGCAGGATGGTGAAAATCCTCTTCTCCTCGGCGGTCATTCCGTAGGGTAAGCCTTCGACCGCGAGGTCAACTATTTTGTGGAGTCTGATTTTGATTATCTCGCGCATGAGCCTTTCGGCTATGTTGAGCTGGGCCAGATAAAGCCGTTCCTCTATGTCCTCGCCTCTCTCGTGGGAGCTCTCGGCGCTGAGCTTGAGGGCCTTTATAAGGCTGTCGAATTCGCGGTAGAAGTCCTCGTCCAGCTCGGCCAGTTCGCTGGAGGAAAGCTCCCTCTCGAGCAGTTCCCTGAGCTTGATGATGTCCATGCTCCCACCAGCCTAAATGAAGAAGGGGAAGGAAATCAGTCCTCAACCCTCGGGGCAAGCAGGAAGGTGAGCTTGCCCTCGTCCCTTATCGGGTAGTCCATCTGGAGGGGCATCTCATTGCCGAACTGGATTATAACTTCGTCGGCCTTTCCGATGCCTTTGATCATGTCGGCGAGGTAGCTTATTCCATAGGCGCTCTTGGTCTCCTCCTCGACCTCAAGGTCAAGTAAACCTTCGTCCTCGAGGGTAAGCTTTATCTCGACCTCATTGGTCTCGCCCTCGGCCTTCATGATGAACTCGTTCTCCCTGGCGATGAACTTTAGGGAGTCACTGACGAGGGAAGCGTCCTTCACGGCCTCCTTGAGAACCTCTCCGAGGACGACGACTTTGGCGGTAAACGGCAGATCTGGAAGGTCGAGCTCGAGCTCCTCAACCTCTATGAGCGGAAGGCGGAAGGTTCTCTTGGCGGTTCCCTCAAAGGTAACCTCGAGGAAGTTCTCCTCGCCCTTCCTGAGGATAAGGGTGTCCTTGTTCTTTCCGCGCTTGAGTATCTTCTTGAAGTGATCCATGTTGATGCCTATGGTTTCCTCCTCCTCGACCTCGTACTTGCTGAATATGCTCTCGGGGAGGTTGAGGTCAATGAGAACTACTCTGCTCGGGTCCATGGCGCGCATCGAAATTCCTTCCTCGGTTACCTTAAAGGCAGCCTCGTCTATGAGGTTGCTCGCGGTGGCAATAAGATCGGCGAAATCCTTGGCACCATCAAAAACTATCTCGAACGGCATCTTTACCCCTCCTTCAATATATTGAGCATCAGCCTAACCCTTTCTTTTCCACGAAATAAATAAGCTTTTCCGTTGTCGGTTTCGGGCAGTCTTTTATAAGCCTCCTCAAGCTCCTTAAGGGCCTTCTCAGCAAGCCGCCTGAGCACTTCGAACTTTTCCTCCTCGTTCACTCGTAGGACCTCCATACGTGGCCGCACTTGGTACACTTGTAGAATATCGTGCTCGGCTCATCGCCAGCCCTCGTCTGGAGCTCCCACCAGTAGGCCTCGTCGTTGCCGCACTTTGGACAGGTTATTTTGACCTTCGGCAGAGTCGCCACGTCCTGTTCTACGATGATTATGCCTTCGTCAGGCTTGTGCTCGACCTTCTGGGTAATCCTGTATTTCTTGGCGTCCTCCGGGTTAATGGGCTCCTCGTAGCCGCACTTACGGCAGACGAAAACCCTCTTCTTCTTGTCCGGAAGCATGATGCTGCCGCACTTCGGACAGAACTTCATCTCCTCACCCCCGCTGAGGGTAGAATAGTGGGGGATGGAATAAAAAGTTTTGCCAAGCAAATGGGGCATTCCAGTCCAATCGTAATGCCAGTCTTTCTGGATCTATCCAGTTACCTCAAACTCGACGGAGAAGTTCTGGCAACCCCTCGGCCAGCCGCACACTTCTTTAACGACCCTGTATCTCCCCGGGGGCAGTGGTGGGTAATAACGGGGGTCTCCTATGGACTGATTTGTGGGGAGGTAAACGAGGCGAATCTTCTGCTTCCACGAGCTGAAGGGGAGCACAGTATAAATTGGGAGCGTGAAGACGAGCCCCTGTCTGACCTTTACCCAGCTCCCGTTCTCCCAGCGGTAGATGAGGTACCCCTGGCCAAAAGTGATCGGCATCAAGCCGATGTTCCTCACCGTGAGCTCAGGCCTCTCCCAGTGGGCATAGGTTGTTTTGTCGAGGCTGACGATGACGTGAGGCCCGGTTAAGCCCCAGAGAAGAATAATGGCCGAGACCAGTAGAGCCTTCTTCAAGGGGCCTTCCTCCCTTCATCCTTTGATGTCAAACTCGGCTTCGGGCTTTACAGTTACATTGCCCACGAAGATGCTCTTGACGATCTTGTAGTGCCCTGGCTCAAGATTGAGCTTTGAGAGGTCTATCATCTGCTCCCAGCTCTTGCCGGGTTCAATGATGATAGCTATCTCTATGAAGGCCATGTCAAGGTTTACCTCCTTCCAGTTGCCGTTCTCAAGTCTGTAAAGCTGGAATGCATAGCCGGTTGTTGCCTCCGAGTCAGCGTTGTTGACCACTGTTAAAACCATAGTCTCATCCGGGGCATAGCCCGTCTTGTCAAGTTTCAGAACGACGTCTGGAACGGCGGGGACTTCGTCAGTTCCCCCATTATCTCCTCCGAGGGAGGAAGCCAGGAAATACGCCACGGGAATTATCAGGAGTGCCAACAGTACAGAGACTGCTTTTCTCATGCGAGCCACCAGAGAAGTATTAACTTCCAAGTTCTTAACGGTTGTCAAAACTTCAAGGGAGATTGAAGTGAACTGCCTGGGCACAGAGGGAGCACTTATTGGTCCCTAACTCCGCAGAGATATTAAGAAAAGGAGAGGGAATCACTCCTTCATCGGGAGGCCGTAGTCGAAGGAGTAGTAGACCTTCTGGTACTCCTTCCTGTACTCGGCGACCTCCTTCTCGACCTTCTTCGGGTCCTCCTTGTCGATGAGGACGCGCCTCATGAAGACCGCTATGTCCTTCATGTTGTCCTCGAGCATTCCAACCCTGGTCATCTCCTGGACGCCTATCCTGAGGCCGCTCGGGGTGTTGACCTTCTCGAGCGGGTCCCACGGCAGGAGGTTCTTGTTGAGGATTATGCCTGCCTCCTCGAGGAGCGGCGCAGCCCAGCCGCCAGCGGCCTCGTGCAGGTCGCTGACGTCAACTATGACCTGGTGGCTCTCGGTGTAGCCCTTGTCCTCGCCGATGACCTTGAAGCCCTCCTCAGCGAGGGCCTCGGCGAGAGCCTTGGCGTTCTTGACTATCTGGGCCGCGTATTTCTCACCGTACTCGAGCATCTCGGCGGCGGTGATGACCTTTCCGGCCATGTGGTGGAGGTGGTGGTTGCTAAGCACGCCTGGGAATATGGCCCACTGGAGCTTGGCGACGTCATCGCCGAAGTTCCTGTAGAGTATAATACCGCCCTGCGGTCCTGGGAATGTCTTGTGGGTCGAGGCGGTCATGACGTCGACGCCCTCTCTAAGTGGGTCCTGGAACTGCTTTCCGGCGATGAGACCGAGCACGTGGGCTGCGTCGTACATGACGTAAGCGCCGACCTCCTTCGCAACAGGCGCAAGCTCCTTAACCGGGTGCGGGAACGGGAAGAGCGAGCCTCCGAAGACGACTATCCTTGGCTCGAGCTCGCGGATGAGCTTTTCAGCCTTGTCAACGTCTATATTGAACTCCTCGTTGTCGAAGGGCCAGGTGTAGACTTCAAGGCCGCGCATTCCAGCGGCGCCGAAGGGCATGTGGCTTATATGGCCACCGTGGCTGGTGTGAAGGACTATCGCCTTGTCTCCGGGCTGGGTGAGACCGAAGAAGACCGCCTGGTTGGCGTTGGTTCCAGAAATGGGCCTCAGGTCAGCGAAGTCGCTACCGAAGAGCTTGCAGAAGAGGTCAACACCGATGAGCTCGACCTCATCAACGTACTTACAGCCCTGATAATACCTCTGTCTCGGCCATCCTTCGGCGTACTTGTGCATAAAACCGCTCGAAACGGCACGGTTAACGCTCGGAGAAGTGATGTTCTCACTTGCGATGAGGTTTATGGTCGAGCTCCTCCAATTCTCGTGGGCGTCCAGATATTCAATAACCTTGTCCCTGTACATCTTGTATCCGTTCTCCATGGGAAACACCTCGATAGAGGTTTGAGCGGGGAAAATATAAACCTTACCGCAGAATTGGAGGTTTATTCACGTGCTCCTTTCCTTTTGTTGGCAGCTAAGCAGGAGCTGTTTCGGAAGATGGTGAAAAAAAGTAAACTTTTTACAAGGTATGCTGCATGTGCTGAAAGGGTTTCAAAGCCGGGCAGGATTTTTAAGGACTGCCGACGTAGGTATACTCATGATAGAAGAAGCGGCCAAACTGCTCGCCCGCTCGAGGTTTGCGATTGCTTTTACCGGGGCCGGGATAAGCGCCGAGAGCGGGGTTCCGACCTTCAGGGGCTCCAACGGCCTGTGGAAGACGCACAGACCAGAGGAGCTCGCCACCCCAGAGGCCTTCAGGAGGGACCCCCATCTCGTCTGGAGCTTCTACAAATGGAGGATGGAGCTAATAAGGAAGGCCAGGCCAAACCCCGCTCACTACGCCTTAGCTGAGCTCGAAAGGATGGGAATCCTCAAGACGGTTATAACTCAGAACGTTGATGATCTGCACCGCGAGGCTGGGACTAAGAATCTAATCGAGCTCCACGGCAACATATTTCGCGTTAGGTGCACCTCCTGCGACTATAAGGAGAACCTGAAGGAGAGCGGTCGCCTGGAAGAGTTTCTGAAAGAGAAAGACCTTCCAAAGTGTCCGGAGTGTGGCTCCCTCCTGCGGCCCGATGTGGTCTGGTTCGGGGAGCCCCTGCCGAGAAAAGCACTGGAAGAGGCCTTCAGGCTCGCGGAGAGGGCTGACCTGGTGCTCGTCATAGGGACGAGCGGCGTGGTGTATCCGGCCGCGTACATCCCCCAGATAGTCAAGGAAACCGGGGGCAAAGTCATTGAGGTAAACCCTGAGGAGAGCGGGATTACGCCCATAGCCGACGTATTCCTCCGCTGTCCCGCTGGCGAGGCGATGGAAAAACTGATGGGGAGGATTAAGGGGCTGGTATGATGAAGGGGAAGGTTTTTCTCATTGGTTTTAACGAGGAGGAGGCAAATGCCGTAAAGGAGGCCCTCAAGGGACTCAGCGTCTTCGAGATTCCCGAGTACTGCAGGGACTGGATCGTGGGGGATGTAGTGGAAAAGGCCGAGACGCTGAGCGGTTCCTGCTACTGGCATCTGAGGAAGTTCGTAATAATGCACGGCGTTGATAACGAGACCCTCAAAGAGGTGATAAAAACCGTCCGATCCCTCGACCTCGGAAGGATCATATTCGCCACCACCACCGAGACTTCCCTAACGTGGAAGCTGGAGGATCTCCTGGACGAACTGATGGCCGAGGACGAGTACTTTCAGGCTTTGAGATGGGCCCGGGAGCAGGGCGCCAGGAAGAAGGGCCCGTTTCTGGATTTGGAGAAAGGTTAAATTACCCCAAAGCACAACTAATGGCGGGTGGGGAGATGATAAAGGTCGTGTTTTTTGACCTCGACGATACCATCGTGGACACGTCCAAACTGGCCGAGATGGCACGGAGGAACGCGATAGAGAACATGGTGAGACACGGTCTTCCAGTTGATTTCGACACTGCCTATCACGAGCTCCTTGAACTGATAAACGAGTACGGGAGCAACTTCGGCAGGCATTTTGATTACCTTCTGCGCCGTCTTGATCTTCCTTACGACCCCAAATGGGTGGCGGCTGGAGTTATAGCGTATCACAACACCAAGTTTGCCCACCTGAGAAGCGTTAAGGGTGCGAGAAAAGTCCTGCTTGAGCTCAAGAGAGAGGGGCTCAGTCTCGGTATTATCACTGACGGGGATCCGATAAAGCAGTGGGAAAAGATACTCCGCCTTGAGCTCGATGACTACTTCGATGCGGTTTTTATCTCGGACTTCGTCGGCGTCAAAAAGCCCCATCCAAAGATATTCAAGAAGGCCCTCAGGAGGTTCAACGCCGAGCCCCACGAGGCCCTCATGGTCGGCGACAGGTTGTACTCCGACATATACGGTGCCAAGAACGTGGGCATGAAGACCGTGTGGTTTAAATACGGGAAGTACGCCAACCGCGAGCTGGACTACCTCGAGTACGCTGACTTTACCATTAACTCCCTTGAAGAGGTTCTCAACATAGTCAGGAGGTTGACGAGTGAGGGGGAAAAGCGTTCAGATAAGGAAGTTCATGCTGATTGACAGCGCATACAAGTCCAGAATCCTGCGTGGGGACAAAGTTACGACGATACGCTACGGAAACTACGAGGCCAAGCCGGGGAGCGAGGTCTACCTCGTCATAACGCCGAGCGACACTGCCATAGCCAAGGTCAGGATAACCCGCGTTGAGCGGAAGAAGGTCAAGGAGCTCACCAACGAAGACGCAAAGCTTGACGGCTTTTCCGACGTGGGCCAGTTGGTCAGGGAGCTCTCCAAGATATACGGCGAGCTCTACGGCGACGACGAGGTTACGATTATAGGCTTTGAAATGATAAAGCGCTTCGACGACGGTATCCCGCTCAAGTGGCTCAAGGGGCTCAACTACCGCGAGCCCGATGAAATAGCCCGCCTTTACCTTGAGAACCAGGAAAAGCTGAACCTGAACCGGGAGACGGACTTCATACTGCGCAGGATATACAACGAGGGCCTTGGAAGGGCAGTCAGAACATTTGGGCCGAAAAAAGTCCAGCAGGCACTGCTCAAGGCATATCATGCGCTCTATGCAGCCGGCGTTATCTAACGGAAAGCTTTTTTAGTGTCGTTTTCCTTTTCAGAGTGCCATGGACGAGAGAAGAAAGCTTACAATCCTCCCGGTTGCCCTTGCAATCGTTTTCATTGCCCAGCTGGCGGGCCTGTTCGATGGGATAAACCGGGCTGTAAACTCTGCCATCCCTCTCGTCGATATCCCTTTGGTTCGCGCGTTCACGTTTCTCGGCGATGATATGCCCTTTTTTGCATTCATAGTTCTTGCAATTTTCCTCGACTGGCGCGAGAGGGAGAGGCTCTCCAGGGAGACGTTCGCCTTCGTCATTGCTGCCTTTGCCGGACTGGCTGTGGTCGGTTTGTTGAAGTTCACTCTGGGGGTTCCGAGGCCGAGACCCTTGCCGGTAGCGGGAGCCTTTAGCTCCGGCTCTTTTCCGTCCGGCCACACCTTCAGGGCTGCATTGATAGCGGCCTATGGAAGCGACCGCTGGGAGAGGCTCAAGCCACTCTTTTGGGTCTACGCCTTAGCCATAACCTTTACGAGGCTCCTCCTCCACTACCACTGGCTCAGCGATGTTCTCTTCAGCTTAATCCTCGCTCCCTGGCTTTATACTCTGGTCAGGGTCACCGAGAGCCGCTGGCTTCCAGTCTACAATGCCGTCGTTGAAAGGCTTAAACTGGGGGTGCTCCGGGTTGAATGAGCTCCTGAGGGTTTTTCTCCTCTCACTCCTCCCGACCTTTGAAGGTAGGTATGCCATAGTCTACGGTATAGGAAAAGGCTATCCCCTCTACGAGACCCTGATAGTGGCTTCCCTCGGTGTCCTGATACTATCGCTGGTTCTTCCGATTACGCTCCCCTACCTGGACAAGCTGATGCTCTGGCTGGAAAAGACACCCCTTGAGAAAATCGCGAGGCTCTACCTCTACTACGTGGAGCGCGTGAGGAAAAAGGCCCATCCATACGTCGAGAGATGGGGCTTCCTCGGGCTGACTATCTTCGTCGCCATACCCCTCCCAGGGACGGGGATCTGGACTGGCGCCTTAGCTGCCTACCTCCTTGGAATCGAGAAAAGAATGGCCGTTCCCGCCCTAATCCTTGGCGGCCTGCTCAGCATGGCGATAACGCTCATACCAAGCCTTGGGGTTTTCGTGCTGTCGTAATGCTCACATAATTTATAGCGATGTGAATCCGGAAAACAGAGAAAATGAAATTCGAAGCTAAGCTAGCTCCTTTCCTTTTGTCTCCTCACCAAGGGCCAGAACGTCGAGGGCGCCTATTAGAGAGATCACTGCTATGGTCAGAACCGCCAGCGCAGTGTCGCTGAGTTCCATGATTCTCCCTGCAACTATTGGGGCTATCCCACCGCCTATCCTAGCCATTGCTCCTGCCCACCCTGTTCCAGTCCCCCTTACACTGGTCGGATAAAGTTCGGGCGTATAGGCGTAGATGGCGCCCCAGGCACCCAGATTGAAGAAACTGAACATTATGGCGCTCGCAAGTATCATGGATGTGTTGGCTGAGCTCGCCGCGAAGTAGAACATCAAACCCGCAATCCCTGAGAGGAACAGGTACGAAGAGAGCGTTTTCTTCCTTCCAACGTGCTCAATCAGATAGGCGGCACTCCAGTATCCAGGCAACTGGGCAACTGCAGTTATGATGAAGTACTGGAAGCTCTTGAAGACGGTTATTCCAAGCGTTGAGGAGAAGAACTTCGGAAGCCAGATGAAGAAGCCGTAGTAGGCAAACGCTATGCTGAACCATGCTATGCTCAGCATTAGTGTCCTCCTTGAGTACTTCTTCCAGAGGTCTGCTATGGATGCTTTCCTGTGTTCCTCCGAGGGTTTCTGAAGCTTTACATCAACGCCGAAGATTCTCTTCAGTGTCCCCTCCGCCTCGGAGATCCTGCCTTTCACGAGTAAGAACCTCGGAGACTCTGGGAGTGTCAGAAAGAGCGGCAGGATAATCAGGATTGATCCGCCGAATAGCAGGATATTCCTCCAGTCTGCCATCACAAGGAGGGCCACCACTCCGATGATTATGGTTCCTATAGCCCAGAAGCTCTCCAGGATGGAAATCATTGCTCCCCTCACGGATTTGGGCATGAACTCGGCGAAGTACGAGCTGGCAACGGGCAGGGAACCTCCAAGTCCCAGGCCGACGATGAACCTGAGGAGTATCAGCTGGTTAAGGCTCCCGGCGAAGGAGCTTGCTATGGATCCGAGCGAGAATGTGACGACGGCTAGGGTCAGGGTCTTTTTCCTCCCTATGTGATCCGCGAGGATTCCGAAAAGCCACGCTCCGAAGAGCATTCCAAAGAGGGCCGCCGAGCCGAGCGAACCGAGTTTGGGGAGGCTACCCTGGAAAGCGGGTTCCTCCTTCAGCAGGGGTATGATCAGGCTCGCGGCTATGGTGTTCACTGCAACGAATGCCCATATCGCTCCAAGGACGGCCAGAAGCTTGTAATGGAAGGTTTTAAGCTCCGAATTTTCTATTACTTCCATTTTTCACCACCACTACGGTGTATTCGGGGCCCTTTCAGATTATTAAGGAAAGAGAAACAGTACTTTTAAGTGTTTGCCGACTGAAACCCTCAAAGTCGTTCATACTCCATCTTTGGCTGGTTGCCATAGGGATAACGCGGTCATGGGGTTCGTGATGCCTGAGAAAGGGATTGTGGCTTCTAAAATTGGAGTGTTGATGGCCACCACGAGCGTTCCTGGAGTTCACATCGGGAGCTACATGAACAAGACCGTGGAAGGGCCGCTTTTGATGACGCTGTTCGCGATCCTAATGATTGTCATCCGGTTAAGATGGTGGATTAAATTGCAGAAAGGGGAAAGAGAAAAGACCTTACATCGTCGCCCTCGTTATTCCCACGTCCTTCACGAGCACGTATGGGGTGAAGACCGGCGTCCTGACCTCCCACCAGTGGATGTGGTGGAGCTCCTTTCCAAGGGCGGTGATGTTCTCCAGAATTCTCTGGAAGTTGTCGCTCACGCGGATGTTCCTTATGGGCTTCAGCTCGCCGTTTTCGACAAGGAAGATGCCGTCCCTTGGGATGGTTGAGAAGTCGCCCTTGACGTAGTTCTGGAAGCGCGTGTACCAGACGTTGGTGATGTAGATGCCCCTTCTGACGTCCTCGAAGAGCTCGTCCTTTGAGTAGTCGCCAGGCTCAAGGAGTATGTTCCAGGCGTGGGGCATCGTCAAACCCGCGTTGGCTGTGGTCTCGGTTCCGTACTTCTTAGCTAGGCTCGTGTTGAGGAGGAAGGTCTTGAAGGTGCCGCTTTCAATTATGGTGGTTTCCCTCGTCGGAACGCCCTCGTCATCGAACTTTCTGGTGCCGTAGGCGTTGGGTATGTTGCCGACGTCCTTTATCGTTACTCCCTCGGCCGCAACCGTTTGGCCGAGCTTGCCGACGAGGAAGGAGAAGCCCGCCTCGGCAGCGAAGGCTGAGGTCATGAAGCTCATATAGCTGAGAAGGTTGGCGAAGGCTAACGGATCAAAGATAACATCGAACTTACCCTCAGGCCCCTGTTCCGGGTTTCTAGCTAAGCTGGCTATCTCTCCAGCCTTTCTTCCAGCGCTCTCTGGATCGAACTTTTTGAGAACTCTAACCGAGTTTGTCCCGTGGCCGCTCTCAAGGTCGCCGATGAAGGCTCTAACGCTTATCTCTATTCCCGTTCCCTCGTCAAAGGCCTCGACGCCGTTGCTCGTGGTTAGATAAAGCCTGTTGTGGTCAGTGTAGAGAACACCGGCGACGCGCTTAGCCCCCTCCTCTAGGGCCGCGTTTATGGCGGTCTCAACGTACTCGTTCGGCTCATCGAGCTCGACTATGGCCTTATCAAAGGTCTCTGGTATATCCCTGTATTTGAAGGGTCCCTCGGCGATGCCGTAGTAGTCCTCCTTTGGAGACATGTTCTTTAAAGTCGAGAGCAGGGCCTTGAGCGTCCTCTCGATGTTCTCCTCGCTCAGCTCGGTGATGCTCGTTCCCGCGATCCTCTTCTCAAGCTCGACGAAGAGCTCCACCTTCCTCTCGTGCCAGTTCTTGGCGACGGTTATCTCGTTGTTGGCGAAGCGCACCTGGCGCCTGTCCATTTCGTAGCCGAGGACGACAACATCGCCGAAGCCAAGCTCTTTGGCCTTCTTAAGGATGAATTCGTTAACGTCAAACATCTCCACCACCTCACGGCCTCCTCAGCGGTATTCTTCTGAGCCTCGCGTGGGCACCTCCCATCCAGACCGGAACGCCCTGGCCAGGCTCGCCCTTGCCGCAGGTTCCTGGGAAGTACTCAACCTCTTTGCCAACGGCATCGACGCTGCTCCACAGTGCCTTGGTGGTTATCTCCAGAATCGGTCTCCTCACGGGGTGCTTAATCTCGCCGTTCTCGATGAGATAAGCCTCTCTGCCGATGTAGCGCTGCTGGTAACGCCTGTCGTCTATATTCCACTCGTTGAAGGAGACCATGTAGACGCCGAGCTTTATGTCCTCAATCAGCTCCTCGAAGCTGTAGTCGCCCGGCGCGAGGTATGTGTTCGCCATCCTCACTATCGGCTCGCGGTTGTAGTTTATGGCCCTCGCCGCTGCGTTCGACCTCCGCCCGAGCTTTGCGGCATACTCCCTGTTGGTGAGGAACTCGGTGATTATTCCGTCCTTGATGAGGTAGCGCGGCCTTGCCTTAACGCCCTCGTCGTCGTAGAGATAGAAGCCCCAGCTGTTGGGTATCGTTGGATCTTCTATGACTGTGACAACTTCGCTTCCGATCCTCTCGCCAAGCATCTCCGGCTTTACGAAGCTTTCACCGGCCTGCGCCGCCTCCCTGCCGAATATTCTATCCGCCTCATACGGGTGTCCAACGCTCTCGTGAACAGCTATTCCAGCGACCTCGGGGCTTATGACCACATCCACTTTCCCCTCAGGCGGCTTCTGTCCCTCACCTATGAGCTTCTTCAGGGCCTGAACGTCCTTCACTGCCCACTTCCAGGGCTCATCTTTCTCTATGAGCTCTAAGCCGCCAGAGAAGGCCCTCTGGACGAATGGAGCCTGCTCCATCTGGCCGTTCTCGAGGACGACGAGGTTATACATTATCGAGACCTTTGGGATAACGCTCTCAACCAGCGCCCCCTCACTGTTGGCGAATATCTTGTGCCAGACGTAGTCCGAGTAGCCCAGGTACCTCATGGGCACGTTGATGCCCGTGTCGAGAACGTCCTCCTCAACCTTCTTGAGGAGCTCAAGCTTTTCCTCCGCTGAGACGTCCCGGAAGTCCTTCCTCATCTTGACCTCGTAGTAAACCTTGTGGAAGTCCTCATCGCTAAAGCGAATAGGCTCATTCCTTACCTTCGCAGCTGCTTTAGCGAGCTTGACAGCCTTTTTAACCGCTTCAGCAACGCTTTCCCTGGTGAGGACGTTTGTCGAGGCAAAACCCATGCCTCCATCGACCAGAACCCTCACGCCAATTCCCCTGTCGGAGATGACCTCGAGGCCTTCTGGATTGCCGTTCTTCATGGTCAGAGAAGTGCCGTCCTTCTCCTCAAAGCGAGCCTCGGCATAGCTCGCCCCGAGCTCTAAAGCCTTTTCAACGGCGAACTCAACGAGTTCATGCATGCACATCACCTCAGCTTACTGCATAGAATGGTGCGTTCAGGAGTATAAAAATCTTTTCGCTCAGATGGTGGTCGAAAAAGAGGCTACAATCTTCCACGTCTGGAAGGCAGAAACGAAGAGAGGAATATATCCTTCACTTCTCCTCGCAGGTGCAGGGACTGTTGCCGCAGTAGGGGCAGACGCCGGGGTATTTCTTTTTGGCTGCCTCCTCGAGGTCTATTCCGACAAGGTTGGCCAGGCTGGAGAGCCACGCCAAGACGTCGGCGAACTCCTCCTCCATTGCCTCCATGTCATTCTTCCTTATCGCCTCTGCTAACTCGCCAATCTCTTCCACGAACCAGAGGAACGTTTTATCCACTCCGCGCTTCGAGTCCTTATGAAAGTAAATCTCCCTTATCATTTCCTGGAACTCGCGAAGCTCCATCTTCTTCACCGAGGGGAAGAAGAGGAAAGGGGTATAAAAATCACTCGCTCGCCAGCTCTATGAGCTTTCTCATGTGGATTTCCGCCGTATCGAAGACCTCAATGCTAACGTCTCCAGCCTTTATGGCCAGAGGAAGCTCCGTGCAGCCAAGGATTACTCCTTCGACTTTCTCTTCCCTCGCATACCTCTCGATTAGTTCGACTATCCAGGGCTTGTTCCTGAAGTTCTCGAAGGCCAGCTCGTTGAAAATTATCGAGTTGAGCCTCTCCTGCTCCTCCTCGCTTGGAACCACGACTTCAAAGCCCTCCTCGCGGAGCGCGTTGACGTAGAAGTCGGAGCTCATGGTTGTTTTAGTTCCTAGGAGGAGAACGCGCTTTATCCCTCTCCTTTTGATTTCTTCAGCAACTGCCTCTATTATGCTCACCATCGGTACGTTTACTTCTTTCTGAACATCGGGGAAGACTTTGTGGGGAGTGTTTGCGGACATCGCTATTATCTCCGCTCCTGCCCTCTCAAGGGCTTTGGCGGCGTTGATTAGGATCTTCTTCCTCCCCTCCCAGCCTTCGGGGTTCTCGAAGAACCTCCGGAAGTTTATGGAATATATAATCAGCTCAGGGTAGACGTGCTTTTCGAACTTCTCGCGGCTTATCTCGATGTATTTGCGGTAGTAGTAGCAGGTCGATTTCGGCGTCATTCCGCCTATTATGCCTATCCTTTTCATGAGAACCACCAAGAGAGGTTGGAGTGAGTCTTTATGAGGTTTTTGGGGCTTGGATGAATTTTTTTCTCAAGAAATGGGTAGAAGCAAAAGAACTAAACCATCAAAAGAATCTCGTCCCACAGCCTCTCTGCCAAGGCGCGCTTGTCCATCCTCGGCAGTTTCTTGACGGCATCAGCCGTTACGAGGATGACCTCGTTCTCTTCGCTGCCGAAGGCCTTGAGTGTGTTGGCAACTACCACGTCGCTTTTGGCCCTCTCTATCTGCTTTCTGGCGGCGCTTACGAGTTCTTCTTCACTCAAGCCGGTCTCTGCCTTGAAACCAACGAGGAAAACATCGGGCTGGAGCTCTTTAACGCGGTCGATTAACTTGGGAGTCGGTTCGAGTTCGAGGGTTACCGGCTTCCCGCTCTTTATCTTGACATCTGCCTTGTTCTTAATGCGGAAGTCGCTCACCGCCGCTGCCAAAACCACGAAGTCATATTTCTTGGCCTTCAGCTCGTTCTCTATCGCCTCTAGCATCTCCTCGACGGTCTCTACTTCGATTTGGTTCTCGACGAAGCTCGGCACGCTTCCCTTGGTCCTTATCAGTGTCACCTCTGCCCCTCTGAGGTCTGCCTCCTCAGCTATGGCAACCCCCATTTTTCCGCTGCTCGCGTTGGTTATGTAGCGTATCGGGTCTATGTACTCCCTCGTCGCCCCAGCGGTTACGAGAACGCGCTTTCCGGCCAAATCTTTTTTATGGAGCTTTTTGATGACGCGGTATACTATCTCGTCGATGCTCGCTACCTTGGCCTTTCCTTCCTCGAACCTCGGCCCTATGAACTCGACGCCCAGCTTTTTGAGCTTCTCTATGTTCTCTGCGACTATCGGGTGGTCGTACATGCTCGAATGCATCGCAGGGGCAATCATTATGGGCGTGTGGGCGAAGGCCGTCGTTACAACCGTCGTAACGGGTGTATCGTCGATCCCGCAGGCTATCTTCGAGATTGTGTTTGCCGTCGCTGGGCAGACTAAAATCAGGTCGGCCTTGTTCTCGTGGTCTCCCGCCAGTTCCACGTGCTCTATGAAACCAGTGATTTCAGTAACGACGGGGTTTCCTGTTGCGAACTCCATAGCGTAGGGGTGGACTATCTTCGTCGCGCTTTCGCTCATGACCGCGTGAACTTCCGCGCCATGCCTAATAAGCTCTCTGGCCAGCTTTACACACTCAACGGCCGCTATACTTCCGGGGATAGCTAGGACAATTTTTTTGCCAACCAGCTTCCGACTCTTCGTGGCGTAGATAAGCTTAACGTGATGGAGCATCTCAATCACCACTCCCTATACGACCCGAACATCTAAATGTTTTGTGGCGGTGGGGACAGAAGGGGGTCACGTTTTGGAGTCATCCTTTATTCTTTGTATCGAGCCATTTGAACTCTCTTTCAAGCAGTTTGAGGTGCTTCTCCTCGATAGCGGCTGGATCCAGCATGACTATGAGGGTGGCTCCAATCAGTATTAGCTTGTCCTTAAGAGTGGTTAGGAACTTGAAAACGCTCTCGAATCCATTTTCAAGGATGAGGTACTCCAAGCCGTCAAAGATAATGACCGTGTTTTGGTCTGCACTATCAACGAGCTTCTGGAGGAGGGGCGCGAGGGAAGTTGGATGTATGGTGTTTTTCCCCTCTACCTTGGTTATCCATAAGTAGGGGATTCCACGCTTTTCAAATACCTCCGGTCTTCTGGTGATGGCAAGAGCCTCTTTGCCCCCCAAGTATGGCAGGATATCCCTAATGTTCCTGCTGGTTAAATAGGCATCTGCAGGAAGGGAACCTCACCGTTCATGATTTTCTTGGGGGCTATCTTTACCTCTATGGTGTGCTGCATTTTCCACACATAGGTGAAGACTACTCCACTTCCCAAGACGAGCAGCACGCTATTGAGTATCTTCATGAACCTGTGCTGGAGAATGTCGTTTATCATGTTCACAAAATAGCCAGTCCAGAACACCGCCGCACCCAAGGTAACCCCGTTGAGGGTCTCGCTTCCAAAATATTCCCTGAGCAGTGAATAGGAATGGCGGAGAAGGTAGAGTACCCCCGTCAGCACCAAAAAGCACGCTGCCTCTGCCAAGAGTTCAATTGTATTATAGATGTCCCACATCGTACCAGGCGCCCGCGGATAGTGCAAAAATGAGTTTTAATAATTTTTTGTTTTGAGAATCAAAGCTATCCCTCCCTAACTGCATCTTCCTCGAACTTCTTGACTTCCTCCGCGGTCCCGACCCAGACCACGATAGTTGGCTCGACCGTTATCATGCCGTCCTTTATCATCGGCTTTATCTCGCATATCGCCTTCTCTATCTTGTAGCCCCTGTCCACGGCCTCGACAATGATGGGTAAATCCGTGGAGAGCCTCATTACATCGGTGGAGTGAATTTTGCTCTTCTTCCCGAAGCCGTAGAGTCCACGATAAACAGTGGCACCAGCGATGCCCATCTCACGGAGCTTCCCAACTATCGCTTTATAGAGGGGCTTCCCGTCCCAGCGGTCGTTTTCCCCTATGTAAATTCTGAGGCGGAGCGTGTTCCAGTGCTCAACCTCGACCATTCTATCACCTCCTGGAAAGGATAAAGCCTGCAAAGACTAATGCAATCGTGATTATAACGTTTGCCGAGACGTTCAGGAAAGCTAAAAGGTATTCCTTCTCCCTCAGGAGCGAGAATGTCTCGTAGGAGAAGGTTGAAAAAGTGCTCAGGCCACCGCAGAAGCCCGTTCCGAAGAAGGCCCTCCAGTCTGCCGGAACGTCGATTCCCCAGAAGAGGAGGCCATACAGGTAGCCGAGGATGAAACTGGCTATGCTGTTGACGAGCAGTGTTCCAACGGGGAAGTCCCTGTAAACGGGCATTATTCCCGAGATGTAAAAGCGCGCCAGCGCTCCAAGGGCACCGCCGAGTGCTATCGCAACCGCTATCCTGCCGTTCATTCCATCACCGCCGAACCATGTGCAAGGCCTCTTTTAATCCTTGCCCCCGAAGGCCATGTAGTAGTGAATCAGCTTCTCAACTTCCGAGAAGTCCCTCTCCTCCTTCCCGAGCATCTCTCTCAGCCTCTTGTTCTCCGCTATCATTCCGGAGAGCTGGATTCCGAGGTTCTGGTTGTCGAGCGCTATATAATAGGAGCGGAACTTCAGGGGCGACCACTTTCCCTCGAGCTCGTATAGCTCCTTTTCGAGAGCATCTATCTCCTTCTCAAGCTTTTCAAAGGCCTCCTCGTCGGCGTCGACTTCATCATCCACGTAGCCATGGAGGAGTATTATCCTTATGGCCTCCTCCAGCCTGAAGCCGTAGCGCTCGCACAGTTCCTCTATCCTTTCGAGGGTCTCATCTTGAACCCTGAAAGTAATCCTCCGCCAGCCCCTCCGCGGCTTAACGGTTATTTTCATCCCTCTTTTCCTCCAGCTCTTTTCTAAGTCTCTTGTTCTCCTCGCTGAGTTCCTTCCTAAAGGCCATCAAAAACTCCTTATCCCTCTTTGCCTTATCCTCGAACTCGAGCAGCTCGCGATAGTTCCGCCTCATCTCGCTGAGCCTCTTCTCCAGCCTGGCCCTCTGCTCCAGGAGGAACCGCAACTTGAGGGCTTTTAGGGTTCTTTCAAGCCCTTCCAGGTCTTTGAAGCGTCTCTCTATCTCCCGCCGGTTCCTCCGTATCTCAGCCAGCTCCTCGGGGCTTACTTCTATCTCCATAGCAAAACTCCCCTTGTCCTCTTTTTTCGCTCCTTCTTCCTTAGGGTTGCCCCGTTTTCGAGCCCTTTAAGCGCCTCTATAGCCAGTGGAAGGGATGAGACCTCTTCTTTCGTGGGCCTTTCGGTTGCCCTATAGTCGAACTTGTCTATGAGAGAGTTCATCCTTTCCCTGAGCTTCTTCAGCTTCTCCAGCTGGACTTTTCTGAGCCTCTCCGCGCTCTGGGGATTTTTCTCCCTGAGGATTGAGTCTATCATCTCGTGGTGCCTTTTGCAGAGGATTGCCTCCGATGACTCATAAACGGGAAGGAGCTCCTCAATCCTCTCCGTGATAGCCTCCACCGTGTCCTTTTCCTTCTCCTCCACGAGAAGGCACAGGAAGCACTCGCCTTCCTTGACCTTTTCCCGGCTTTCGAGGGTTTTGATGTAAGTTGAAAGCATGTGCTCGTAGATTATCGCCACTCCCAGCGGGCCGAGCAACGGGTTCGAGTAGGCCTTTTTGAGGGTCTTCCAGGCGTGGTAGGTGCAGAGGCCAAGGCTCTCCTTGAACTTGGCCCTAACAGCGGGGTCGTTCACGTGCTCGTAGAGGATTGTATCGATTTCAGACTCCTCGTATTCTATGAGTATCCTGCAGACTGGGCAGCCCTCCTTCATAGCCTCCCTGAGGTATATCCCCACGATATCCATCAGTACCACTTCAGTAGTTCGTCGAGGGCTTTCACGGCTCTGTACGTGTTCTGGAAGTTAGATATGCCCATCTCCAGCGAGCGCCTGAAGCCTCCGTTGGGATTCTGCAGTGCCCGGATGAACCTGATGTGGCCCCCTACATAGCGCGCCCTCTTGCCGAGAAGACTGAGACCTCTTGTGGCATAGAACGTCGGCTCCAGGTAGGGGGGCAGCGAGTAGGGCACCTCGGTAAAGCCGCCGTAGACCTCGCATCTGTAGAAGTGGGTGGTGTCTGGGACGGCATAGCCAAGGCCCTTGAGGGTGAAGAGGGCCTGGTAGGTCATGGTCGTGGTGGCCCCCTTCACCCCGAAGCCGTCTCCCTTGCGGAACCCCATCACGAACTCGCGTATCCTTTCCTTGGTCTCGCCGTCCATACGGTAACCCACGGCCGCCAGCGCCCTCATGGCCCAGTAGGTTGCCTCCAGGGGTGTGGCAGTTCCGAACTCCTCACTTCCGCCGAGGCCAACGGCGAACTTCCCTTCTAGCGGGTTGTATTTGGAGAAGAGCAGGTCCAGCTTTTCTCTTGCCAGGTCTCTCGCTCCCAGTAATGACAGTGCCTCGATGGCCATTGCAACGGCCACCACTGCCGTCTGCATCTGGGCGGAAGTGTAAAGGAACTCCACTGTCTTCTCCCTCTCGGGAATTTCGAGCCCGAGTAGGTCGTAAATCTTTACCGCGTAGTACGTGTCGTTAATGTTGGTCTCGTCCAAAACGCTCACGAAGCAGTAGCCGCCGTCCTCGTGGCGCCTCTCCTCAACGTAGCGGATGAGCGCATCAGCGTTAATAAACCTGCCAATCTCACTCAGCTTCGAGCCCATTCTACCGCCTCCCATTATCTCTGGCAGAGAACAGGCGTCATCAGCCCAAAGCGGGCGGTTCGGCTCGAAGCCCGGGCGGACGCCATCGCCCGAAAACCCTTCGAATGGCGGTTAAAAACGTTTGTGGTTCAATCACCTAAAAATTTAATAACTTTAGAGCGGCCTTTAATTTGTGGTGAAATCATGGAGTTTATAGCGTTCACCTATGTCGGGAACTTCGTGGACAAAGAAATAATAACCGACGTTCTATTCAACGTTTTCGACGATGCGAACCGCTTCTTCCAGCAGAATGAGATTCCCGTGAGGTTCCTCTACATAGGAAAACTTGAGCTGGAGCCGGGTTACCTGATAAACCTCAACACCCCTGAGGGCAGGATAAGGGTTTACCCGCTTGAGGCCCTCGTTGAGGTTCTCTACTCCAGACTGCTTCAGGAAATCAACGAGAAAGGGGACATCAAGATGAACAAGATATTTGCCCTCACCACCTTCCCGCTCGTTTCTAGGAATCCCTACTTCGACTTCTACGAGAAGTTTCTGGGCATTCACGAGGTCATCACCGGCCTCAGGATTATGATACTGTCGATGAAGCCCTTCGAGGTTCCCATAGCCCCCGACGATTCCGCCCATGAGCGCAGGATGAAGCTTGAGACGTTTAAAAACAGGCTCCTCAAGGGTATCCTCCACGAAGTCGGGCACAGCTTTGGCCTTGAGCACTGCAGCAACCAGTGCGTCATGCATCCCCCTGCCAACATAGAGGAGTGGGACTCGCGGATCCCGGGCTACTGCGATGAGTGCCTCCTCAATCTGAGGGCAGCCTTAGAAAAGTAACCGACAAGTGTTTTAACCATGAGAACCTATTAGAAGGCATGTGGTTCAGGCGGATAGAGATTAGGGAAATTGAAGGGGCCATAAAAGCAATGCCCCACTACTTTGCGGTTCTCAGGGGAGATGAAGTGCCGAACTTCTTTCTATCAAAGCGGGTGGAAGTGGAATTTGACGAAGATGCGCCATTAGAAGAGCTGTGGGAAATTCACGAAGAGGCTATGGATAGATTGAGGGAGAACGACCTCAGCGAAAGCCCGGAGAAGAGCCTCCTCGACCTCAAAGCGGTTATAGCTGATAAGATCCTCGAGAGCTGCGAGCTCTGCGAGTTCAAGTGCCGAGCGAACAGAAAAAAGGAAATTGGCTACTGCAGGGTGAAGGAGAGCCTCGTTGCGAGTGATTTCCTCCACTACGGCGAGGAGCCGGAGCTGGTTCCCTCTTACACGATCTTCTTCAGTGGCTGCAACTTCCGGTGCGTCTTCTGTCAGAACTGGGACATCAGTCAGTTTCGGGCTGGAGTTGAATATTCACCGAATGAGATGGCGGAAAAGATAACCGTGGCCTTCGCACGGGGAGCCAAGAACGTGAACTTCGTCGGCGGTGAGCCGACTCCAAACCTTCCCTTCATCATCGAGACCCTCAGGCACGTCAAAGTCCCGATTCCAGTAGTCTGGAACTCCAACATGTACATGAGCGAAGAGGCGATGAAGCTTCTCGATGGGGTTGTCGATGTTTACTTAGCCGACTTCAAGTGGGGAAACGATAAATGCGCCCTGAAGTATTCGCGGGCACCCCGCTACTGGGAGGTCGTTACCAGAAACTTCCTCCTCGCCAAGAGGCATTACAAAGCCGAGTTCCTGATAAGGCATCTCGTTATTCCTGGTCACCTCGACTGCTGCACGAGGCAGATACTAAAGTGGATAGCCGAGAACCTCGGGGAGGATGTTAGAATAAACGTGATGTTCCAGTACCGGCCAGAATACGAAGCAGGGAAACATCCAGAGATCAGCAGAACCCTTAAGGACGAAGAGATGATTAAAGCCGCACGGCTCGTGAGAGAATTTGGATTCAAAAACGCCTTGGTGGGCTAACCGCCGGCCCTTGCCAGTCTGAGGACATCCATGAACTTCTCTATCTCTTCGTCTGCCCCTTCCAGAAGCACTCTGTACCTCGGCATGCCGTGGAATGGTTCTGCCTCCGAAATGACCAGCTCAACCTCTGCTCCAGATTTTTTCAGGATGAGCTCTATTTCGTCTGGCGGGATTGCTGTTATTAACTCCTTCCTCATGGCATCAGTCCTCTACGGTTTGGGGTTTTATAGCTTTTCGACACCGAAAACTTTATAAAGAAACCCAACATATGTAATATTGCAGTTACACATGGAGAGGTGATATGACATGAAGAAGTGGTTGGGAATTGGTTTGATGGTGTTGGGCCTCTTCGGCCTCGTGTTTGGAGCAGTCGCGGCATACCAGGGTGTGCCGGGACCGAACCCGGACGTTGAGAGGGCCATGGAGCCTCAAATGGTCGGTCATGGCCACGGTGCCATGGCTGAGGAGAGGGGCATGTATATGGGCCTTGGAGTTAGAGCGACTGACCTGACGGAAGTCAGCATCGACCCTGCCGAAGTTCAGGACTACCTGAGTCAGCTCTCAGTTGAGGAGTTCACCAACCCGCGCGGAGTAACCGTCCAGAAGCTCGTCTACGACGGCGACTATGTTGGCAAGGTCGTTGGTGACTACGACCTCAGCGAGCTGGACGTTTACGCTGCCTACGAGACCCTCAACGGCGTTAGGGTCTTCCTCGCCTACGAGGGCAACATAGTCGGCTTCGTGCTCATGAAGTGAGCACCCCTGCCTCCTTCATTTTTAAGCTTTGGGAGGTGAGAACGTGAGAATCGTTGAAATTATCGGCGGATTCCTTTTGAGGTTTGAGCCTAAAAATAACGGGAAGCCTGTTCCTCAACCCGAGCCGGTGTTGGCGGAAGAGAGGGATAAATAGATGCCTTAATTTTCTTACCACGAGTTTCTTCGCTTCTTCTAAGACTTTTGATGCGTGCCCCTTTGCCCTAACCTTAATCTTCTTCCAGACTATCTCCCCCTCTGGATTCAGGATGAAGGTGCTCCTTATGACGCCCTCGTATTCCTTCCCGTAGCTTTTCTTCTTGCCCCATGCCCCAAGAGCTTTGATAAGCTCTGCGTTGGGATCGCTCAGGAGCTTTATTTTTAGCCCATGTTTCTCTTTGAACTTCCGGTGAGAGTTAACTGAATCCTTGCTTACCCCAATCACCTGAAAACCGAGCTTCTCGAACTCAGGCAGCAGCTCCGTGAATTCCTTGGCCTCGGTCGTGCAGCCGGGGGTGTTATCCTTCGGATAGACGTAAAGAACGGTCCACTTTCCGAGAACGACGTCCCGAAGCGGAGCTTCGTTCTCGTTCTCATTAAAAACCTCGACATCGAGGTGGTTCATCCAATCACCAGGACAATTAGGCTTTCCTAACTTATTAAGGTTTCGTGGGATAAGATTATTAGGGGTAGGGTGAAGTGCCATTTTAGGTGAAGGACATGAGGTTGCCATCCCACAAAACGAAAATCATAGCCACAATAGGGCCAGCCTCCCTGAAGAGGAAGACGGTAGAGGCCATGGTAAAGGCAGGAATGAGCGTTGCACGCATAAACTTCGCCCACGGAGACTTCGAACAGCACGCGAAGACAGTGGAACTGGTAAGGAAAGTCTCCGATAGGCTCAACAGACCCATCGCCATTCTCGGCGATCTTCCAGGAGTGAAGATACGCGTTGGGGAGATCCAAAACGGTTCAGTAACGCTGAGACGCTGGCAGACGATAACCCTCACCACGCGGGATGTGGTTGGCAATGAGGCAGAGATACCCGTGCAGTTCAAGGACTTTCCCAGGATGGTATCCAAGGGGGACGTCATCTATCTGAGCGATGGCTTCATAGCGCTCCGTGTCGAGGAGGTTCACGATACCGACGTGGTCTGTAAAGTCCTCGTTGGGGGCACACTCTTCTCCCACAAGGGCATAAACGTCCCAAATGCGAGGATAGCGATAGACGCGGTGACGGAGAAGGATCTGCAGTTTCTTGAGTTCGCAATCGAGCACGGCATGGACGCTGTAGGAATAAGCTTCGTCGGCTCGGCCTACGACGTTCTGAAGGTCAGGCGCTTCGTGGAGGAAAGAAACGCGAAGATCTTCATAATCGCCAAGATTGAGAGACCCGATGCAGTAAAGAACTTCGACCAGATACTCAGCGCCGCTGACGGCATAATGATAGCCAGGGGCGATTTGGGAGTCGAGATGCCGATTGAGAAGCTCCCGGTGCTCCAGAAAAAGCTCATAAAAAAGGCCAACATGGCGGGCAAGCCCGTCATAACAGCCACCCAGATGCTCGAATCAATGACCCAGGAAAAGCTCCCCACGAGGGCAGAGGTCACAGACGTGGCCAACGCCATCCTCGACGGAACGGACGCGGTTATGCTCTCGGAGGAGACTGCTGTAGGCAAGTATCCCGTCGACGCAGTCAAGATGATGGCTAAGATAGCAAGAACCACCGAAGCCTACCGCGATTCTCTCTGGTCAACGCGCGTGGTAGAGTGGAAGATGAGCGAGTGGAAGGGCCAGATGCCCAAGAAGGGCACAATAAAAGACGCCATAGCGAGGAGCATCATAGAGGCCCTCAACTCGATAGACATCAAGTACATCCTTACCCCCACGAGGACCGGTGAGACGGCCAGGCTGATATCCCGTTTCAAGCCGAGGCAGTGGATTCTGGCTTTCGCCACCGACGAGAAGGTTGCCAACAGCCTCATGTTCTCCTATGGAGTCTACCCGTTCCTCGTCGAGGAGACCAGCGAGCGCGAGATACTGAACCTCATCAAGGGCCTTGGCCTCGTGAACGAAAACGACACGGTTCTGCTGACGAAGGGAACGCCGATAGGGAAGACCGCTGGAACGAACACGATACGGATATTCACCGTTGGGTGAGGCCCTCTGCCTCCCCTCGGTATATTTTAAGGGCGCGGGGTCTCCTGGAGTCTTATTGAAACTACAGGTAGGCGCTATCGTCATAGGCGCTGTCTTCGTCCTCTTTCAATTCTCCTAGAGTCTTATTGAAACAAAACGAGGCGCCGCATTGAAACCTCCTCAAACACACCATAGCTAAACAGATAGCGATAACTTTCAATTCTCCTAGAGTCTTATTGAAACCTCACAAGGCAAGTGGCGGAGAACATTCTAAAGACGTCTTTCAATTCTCCTAGAGTCTTATTGAAACGTCCAGGTCCACTGGCACAGGGTAGTTTTTGAGGTCGTCTTTCAATTCTCCTAGAGTCTTATTGAAACTCAAACCTGAATCTAATCACGCCTGGAGTTTTGATTATTCTTTCAATTCTCCTAGAGTCTTATTGAAACTCCAGCTCGGCGAAGCCCTCCTTAAGGCCGCCCCAGACTTTCAATTCTCCTAGAGTCTTATTGAAACCTGGACGCTCAGGCGTATCTTAGTAAGGTCTATCTCCTTCTTTCAATTCTCCTAGAGTCTTATTGAAACACGGAAGCTTCCGAGCCTCCGGGTCGAGGAAACACAGCTTTCAATTCTCCTAGAGTCTTATTGAAACAGAAGCTTTAGAAGATGCTAAACGATACGAGAACGCTCTTTCAATTCTCCTAGAGTCTTATTGAAACCTGGGGAGAGGTTGAGGAGCGTGATGGCCGTGGTTGACTTTCAATTCTCCTAGAGTCTTATTGAAACTGAACTGGTCTTTCATCTGCTCATACCTCTTGTATATCTTTCAATTCTCCTAGAGTCTTATTGAAACCTACGATAGCAATGGGGACCTTCTGGCCAGGGAGGACTTTCAATTCTCCTAGAGTCTTATTGAAACGCGCGTCAGGCTTCAGAAGAAGAATGGCCTGCCCATCACTTTCAATTCTCCTAGAGTCTTATTGAAACCTCTTGACCGTCAACGTAGAGCCTGTACCTGTACTGCTTTCAATTCTCCTAGAGTCTTATTGAAACAAGACCCTCGAAGAGAAGACCGACGACCACGAAAGACTTTCAATTCTCCTAGAGTCTTATTGAAACGAGCTTTCCCTCCGTAAACAGATGGGAGGCCACTAGTTCTTTCAATTCTCCTAGAGTCTTATTGAAACTCCCGAAAGAAGAGGACAAGCCGAGTGGCAATAACAGCCTTTCAATTCTCCTAGAGTCTTATTGAAACGTTGATGCAAGCACCACCGACTTCTACGTTAACGTCCTTTCAATTCTCCTAGAGTCTTATTGAAACGACAAATTACGGACTATTGGCAACTTTCAAGCTCTATTCTTTCAATTCTCCTAGAGTCTTATTGAAACCCCAAGTTCCGCAGGCTTTTCAACCAGGAGGACTACGCTTTCAATTCTCCTAGAGTCTTATTGAAACCCACTCCCCCGCCTGTCTTTTTCCTTTCCTTTCCCAACTTTCAATTCTCCTAGAGTCTTATTGAAACCTGATAAATAGCAAATGCCACAAGTAAGCCCGGTATGCTTTCAATTCTCCTAGAGTCTTATTGAAACGTATCGCTTCCCTTCTAAGCTCCTCTTCTATCTCATCACTTTCAATTCTCCTAGAGTCTTATTGAAACCGAAAAGAACCGTAAGATTCTCGAAGCCCAAAAAAGAGCTTTCAATTCTCCTAGAGTCTTATTGAAACACTCTCATTAATGAGATTGGGGGGGGTCTAAATGACTTTCAATTCTCCTAGAGTCTTATTGAAACTGGGGTTTGAGAGTTCTTAGGGAAGCAGCCTACTTAGCTTTCAATTCTCCTAGAGTCTTATTGAAACAGTCTTCCCTGATCCAAACTCTCCGAAGAACTCGCTAACTTTCAATTCTCCTAGAGTCTTATTGAAACAGGGCGGCTTTTTCCTTCTTTTGCTCTATAGGGCTATAAAGTGCCTTGAATCTTATAAGTTTTTCTGCGGAGGGGTGATTTCAACGCTACGAGGATCCTCTATTCGGGGCCTTTCAGGAACCTCTCTCAGGAATTTCAGGGCCTGTACAGCTCAAAAAATCCTGTGAACAAGAATGTTCGTGAGACTTCCAAAGCCCGGAGAAAAGAGAAAAATTAATTTTCGGACTTCAAAATCATTTAACAGCCAAAAAGAACGGTTTCCTCTGGAAAATGGGATGAAAACGGCCGTACCGTGCTCTTCTCAACGCTCTGAAAAAATTTCGTTACATCCTAAGGCAAAGATCGTAACAAAAAGTCCGATAATTACCGGGTGTTACTAAAGACTTCCAAACACTTCACCGCCCCCATTTTCCAGAGTTCTGGACGTTGAAGTGAGAAGGCCGGGGATGCCGCAGTATGAATCTGCTCCGAAATCTCTTCGGGCAAGGGTTATAAGTCCCCCTCCAAACTCTCCACCATGAGGACGTTCATAGTCAAGGCCAACAAGGCTCACACCAAGGCCGATTTCAAGCTCAGGGACTTACCTGGAACGAGCGGTAGGATTGACCTGCTCTGCAGGGTCCTTAACTCAGCTTTTCTGCTTTCCCACGGCTTCAGGAAGAACGTCCGCGTCTGGCTGAGCCTCTACGGCCCGCCGAACCCACCGAAGGCGATTCGCTTCGAGGGCCAGGAAATGAAACCCAAAACGCTCAACCCCGACGAGCTGAGCACGGCGAAGCTGATAATCAAAGCTCTGAAGGCAGGAGAGACCCTCCGCGAGCCGAGCAAGGAAGTCCAGGTTCTCCCGGGAATATACGTCAGCAACCTGACCTTTGAAGACATCGTGAGGAGAACCCTGAAAAGCTCGGCCCTCTACTACCTCCACGAGGAGGGCAGACCCATCGAGAGGGTGAACTTCTCGCAGAATGTCGCCTTCATCCTCGGCGACCACGAGGGGTTAACCCCTGAGGACGAGGCCTTTCTTGAGGGCATAGCCGAAAAAGTGAGCATCGGAAGGAAAAGCTACCTCGCCTCCCATGTCGTGGCCTACGTCAACATCTTCCTTGATTCCCTCACTCCTCCGCCTTGAGCCTGAGCGAGGTGTGCTCCTGCTTGAGCTCCTCCAGCTTCTCCAGTATTTTCTCGCTCATCTCCCTGAGCTGAAGGGCGAGCTCCTCGAGCTCTTTTATCTGCTCTTCGAGGGCTCTCTCGCGCTCCTCGATTTCTTCCATAGCTTCGGCGAGCTTTGCTTCGTCCTCTCTCTTGTAGACCTCTATCTTGAGTCCCTCATAGTGCCACTTTATCTTTCCATCCTCGATGCTGAAGGGGACGCTTATCCTCACGACGTCCCCCTTGTCCACCCCCATCTCCTGGAGCTTTTCAAAGACGTACTGGTTGAGCTCCGCCGCGGCCCTTACAACTTCTTCCGGCTCCACCCTTCCGCGTGTTATTGCAAAGAGGACGCGCCTCACCTTGTGGGCGTAGCCGGATGCCCGAACAAAGCCTGTGCTCAGTTTCATGACCACCACCGTAATTGTTTTATCAACCGGGAAATAAATAACTAACGGTGAGAAAAATGAACATCCTCATCTTTGGACCACCTGGGAGCGGCAAATCAACCCACTCAAGGACGATAACGGAGCGCTACGGGCTGACGTATATCTCCTCGGGGGACATGATACGGACGGAGATTGAAAGGGGAAGCGAGCTCGGGAAGGAACTGGAGAAGTATCTCGCAAAGGGGGAGCTCATCCCGGACATCGTCGTCAATACCCTCGTGATTTCTCGCTTAAGGCGCGACAGGAACAACTTCATCATCGACGGATACCCCAGAACGGCAGAGCAGGTTCTCGCGCTCGAGAACTACCTCTATGACCACGGCATAAGGATAGACGTGGCGATGGAGATTTTCATCTCTAAGGAGGAGAGCGTTGAGCGCATCTCCGGGAGGAGGATATGTCCCAGGTGCGGTGCCGTTTATCACCTTCGGTACCGACCCACAAAGGTCCCCGGTAAATGTGACCTATGTGGCTCCCAGCTCGTCCAGAGGGAGGACGACAAGCCGGACATAATCGGGAGACGCTACGACCTCTACGTCAAGAACATGGAGCCAATAATCAAGTTCTACAAGAAGCAGGGCATCTACGTTAGGGTTGATGGTCACGGCAGTATAAACGAGGTCTGGGAGAGGATGAGACCGCTCCTCGACTACATATACAACCGCGAAAAGAAACGGAAAGAACACGAGTAAAGTTTTTTAGTCCCTTCTTCCAACCTTTTTTAGGTGGGGCCCAATGAAGGTGCGGTTTTACGCCACATTCCGGGAGCTGATAGGGAGGAAGGAGATAGAGTTGAACAGTCCCAGAACGGTAGGTGAGCTTATCGATTATCTGGCCGAGCACTACAATCCGGAGATAAAGAAGCAGCTCCTTGAGAGCCCCCGCGCCAAGGAGGCAGGAAAGGCCATAGATGGAATGATCCTCGTGAACGGCCACAACATCCTGCACCTTAAGGGCCTCGACACCGAGCTGAAGGAGGACGATGAGGTGCACATCTTCCCGCCCGCAGGGGGTGGCTGATGGCGGTAGCAGAGCTTTGCCTTTTTCCACTTGGAACAGAAAGCCCGAGTGTGGGCAGGTACCTCGAATCCGTCATCGAAGTCATAAAGGCGAGCGGCCTGAAGTACCAGGTCTGCCCGATGGGAACTGTGGTTGAAGGTTCCGTTGACGAAATCCTCGAGCTGGTCAAGCGCTGCCACGAGGCAATCCTCAAGACTGGCGCGAAGCGCGTTGTGATAAGCCTCAAGATAGACGACCGGGTTGATAAACCGCTCACCATAGAGGGCAAGATGGGGGTTTAACGTGGTTGAATACTTTGACAGGATAGCGAAGCGCTACGACGACTGGTACAGGACAAAGACCGGTCGCTACGTTGATAGGACAGAGAAGTGGCTCGTGTTCTCGATGCTACGCTCTAGGGCCGGTAAAGCCCTTGACCTCGGCTGCGGTACTGGAAACTACACTATCGAGCTCAAAAAGCGCGGCTTTGACGTTATCGGCCTCGACGCGAGCGAGGGAATGCTTGAGATAGCCAGGGCAAAGGGCCTCAACTGCATCAAAGGCGACGCCTACAGTCTGCCCTTTCCGGACGAGAGCTTTGACCTAGTCCTGAGCGTGACCATGTTTGAGTTTATCCACGAGCCGGAGAAGGTAATCGCCGAGATCCACCGCGTCCTCAAGCCCGGCGGTGAGGTTCTCATCGGCACCATGAACGGGAGGAGCTCGTGGTTCCTCTTCAAGCGCCTAAAGAGCCTCTTCGTCGAGACTGCCTACCGCTATGCCCGGTTCTACACCCCCAGGGAGCTCGAACTTCTCCTGAAGAGCGGGGGCTTTACTGAGGTTGAGAGTGCGGGGGTTATCTTTTTTCCCTCCTTCTGGCCCTTCTTAGGTTTGGCCGAGAGGATCGACAGAAAATGCCACAGGAAGTGCAGAAACCTTGCCGCCTTCATAGCCGTCAGGGGAGTGAAGTCTTGAGGAGGACAAGGCTCATAACAAGGGAGGAAGCCTTTAGGCGCGCCGAGCGCATAAAGGAGGAATACGAGGCGATTTATGGCATCGAGTTTGAGCTTGAAAGAGCGTTCATCCCCCTGGAGCAGGTCGTTCCCACCCAGAGGGAGCTGAGCGAGGCCAAGCTGCTGGTCGTCCTTCAGGAGATCAAGCACGGCTACAATGCGCCTATAGTGGTCATACCCCATGGCGGGAAATACTACGTGCTCGATGGTCACCACAGGGCATTTGCCCTCAAAAAGCTCGGCTTCTCCGAGGTCGAGGCCATCATTCTGAGGTCTAAAAACGGCTTTGTTCCCGGCGTTGTGAGAACAGTGAGAAAAGAAGAGTTAGGAAGGCTGGAAGACGTAAAAATAGTGAGGGATTAACCCTCCCAAATCACGTACTCCTTCTTGGCGATGAATATCGGCTCTATCCTCTTCTTGACGATGACAACCTTGTCCTCGCCGTACTTCTTGTAGAGCTCCTGGATGTACTGCTCAAAGACGTTCTCCGGCATGCTCGCCTGGACGGTTATGGTGTTGTTGCCGGCCTTCACGCTGATGCCATCCTTGACGGGGACGTAGGTTATGATGTCCATGTGGGGCTCCAGGCGGAAGTTCGGCTGGTTAATGTCCTTGCCGTTGGGTGCGACGTAGTAAACTATGCTGGCCCTGAGATAGAGGTCAGCGGTGTAGTCCTTCCTGAAGGCTGCAGTAAGCTCGAGCTGGCCGCTCTGTCCCTCCCCGAGGATGTAGATCGGGTTGGCCACTTCGCCGTTAACCTTCGGCGCGCCGTTAAGCACTCCGACGGGGCCGTCCTGGATGAGGACGAAGCGGTAGCTGGTGGCGTTCGGTATCGTCAGGCTGACCTCGACGGGGGTCTCGTTGAGGTGGTTGATGTTGAGGTTCTCCGCAACGACTTCCCTCTTGACCAGCTCGGTTCCGTTGTAAGCCTCAAAGACCAAGGTGGCGTCCTTAACGTCCCTGCCGAAGGCTGAGATCCAGAGTCTAAGCTTCTGTTCGCCGAGTGGGAGCTTTCCACCGGCGGTCGTGCTGTAGAAGGCCTTCCATGTACCGTTCTCGTACTTGTCAATCCTGTAAACTGCGAAGGGCCTGAACTCGTAGGTCGAAACTCCACCGTTGGTGTAGACCGGCTTGAAGTTCGCGAAGAGCATCTGGGCGTCCCACGGCTCGAAGGAGTACGGTATGTGGAAGGCCAGTCTAACGAAGTTGCTGAAGGCTATGCTCTGGTACGCGAGCAGGCCGTAGCCCTGGAAGACGTAGAGGACGTAGGGTATGTCTCCCCTTCCCTGGATGACCTGGCCCTTAGTGAGGTCGATGGTCATTATCGGCTGGTAGGCGTACTGGCCGTTGGTGATGTAGACCACCGTTTTGCCGCTCTCGTTGACGTAGCGGATGTAGTTCGGGTATATCACCTGGAACATGGGGTTGTTCTTGTACTCCCCGTAGGTTATCGCTCCACCGAGGTAGCTTATGGCGTTGAACTTGTAGATGTCCTGCTGCCAGACTATCATGTAGTTGAGCTCCCAGCTCTCGAAGTCGACCTCGCTCTCGTTGCCGTAGTGGGCGAAGAAGTCGGCAACTATGTAACGCCTATCGTAGGCGTGACCACCGTCAGTTGCGGAGCGCCTGTTGCTGAGGAGGCTTGACTCGATCCAGTAGCCGTAGTCCCACCAGCTGGTGGCGCTGTCGAGCGGGTCGCTGTTCTCCCTGAGCCATTTGAGAGTATTCACCCAGTCGGCCGGAACTGAGCCTTGGCTCTTGGCTGTTGTCGTGGCTATGCTGTTCATATACTGAGCGCCTATGATCGGAAGCGGCAGGAACAGGAGGATGAGGAGCATCGCGTAGAGGGCCTTGGTGCTGATGCTATCTTTCATGTTCTCAACAAACAGGAATACCTCGCCTATCGCAACTCCCGCCAGGAGGAGGATTGCGCCCGAGGCCTGGAAGACGAACCTGACCGCCATGAGGAGCAGGTAGACCGAGCCGAGGTAGTAGGTAACGAGGAATACCTCCTTGTAACCGGTGAGGTCGCCCCTGAGGAGCTTTCTGATGAACCTGACAAGCACTATGATGAAACCGGCGAGTGAGAGCAGGAAGATAATTCCGTCCTTGGTCTTGACGCTGTAATAACCGGCTATGGTCTTCCAGTCAGTCTTGGCGAGCTCGGCGACCGTCTGGTAGAGCGGGTTGGACTGGTACGCGGCACCCATGTACTTCAGCAGGTCGGGGCCGAGGTAGAGGTATGCCAGAACGAAGCCGAGGATACCTATGCCCACAACGACCCCGAACCTGTGCTTCTTGTCAGAGTAGTTGAGCTTGAACCTCTCCCCGTAGAGCATTATTGCAACGAGCACGGAAAGCCCGATGAAGGCCTCGAGGGAGAATATGAGGAAGCCCTTTATCCTGACGAAGCCTGTCGGATATAGCGCTATTCCGATGAGCAGCGACAGCGCGTAGATTGGGTAAAATTCTTTAACAAAGCGCTTGAGCTCTTCAATCTTTCCGAATACGAAGAGGATTATCGTGTGTGCTGCCGCGAAGAGCAGGAGGATTCCCACACCGAACTGGCTTCCCAGCCAGACGCCCATGTAGAGGACGCTGGTTATCAGGAAGAGCACCCCTGAGAGGATTTTCTTCCAGTTCCACTCCTTCTCGTCGAGGTACACGATGAGGAAGAACACCGCGTAGAGGAAGAACATCATGAACGGACCTTCACCACGGTTGTTGCCCGAGTAGGTCTTGCTGAAGTTGGCGTAGGAGAACATCATGAACGCCGCTGCCCATACGCCCGCCCAGTTGGAGTGGAGCTTTCTTCCGAGGAGATAAACGGCTATGATGGTCATTGCTCCAACGAACGGCGGCCAGAGCTTGAAGGCATCCATCACGTCGTAGCCGAGCGGACTAACCAGCTTGTAGAAGAACGCCTGCACCGCGTAGAGGCCAAGGGACTCGCTTATTTTAAGCCCCGTGGGAGGATTGGCCAGTGGGAAGTACTTGGGGAGCCACTCTTGGATGGCCAGCTTGTAGAGCTCGTAGTGGTAGAAGGTATCCGGATCGAGGAAGGTCTTGTAGTTGGACGTAACGGCCCTTATCTTGAAGCCGATGTATGCCAGCAGGAGAACTATCAGCGGAAGCCCGTAGGCCTTGAACTTCCGATAGTACTCGGGAAGGGAGGATTTCTCCCCCTTTTTCTTTCGTTTTTCTTTAACGTCGGTTTTCACCATTCGAACCACCTCATTCAACGGTAACTGACTTGGCCAAATTCCTCGGCTTGTCGGGGTCGTTGCCCCTGAGGACGGCGAGATGATATGCGAGGATCTGGAGCGGGACGACGTAAACTATGGGCGTGAGCAGCTCGTCCATTGGAGGCATCTCTATGAGAACGTCCGAGACCCTCTTAAGGCTCTCATTATCGCCCAGGGCTATTATGTATGCTCCCCTTGCCTTGGCCTCCTCTATGTTGGAGAGCATCTTGTCGAAGGTCTTCCCGCTTGGAGCGATTGCAACCACTGGAACGCCTTCCTCGAGCAGTGCCAGCGGCCCGTGCTTCAGCTCACCCGCGCTCAGCCCCTCGGCGTGGATGTAGCTTATCTCCTTGAGCTTGAGCGCTCCTTCCAGGGCGGTGGGGACGCCTATGCTCCTTCCGATGTAGAAGAAATCCCTCTTTTCCTTAAGTCCCTCAGCGAGCTCCCTGAGTGCGCCGTCATGCTTGAGGACTTTCTCAACAAGCTCTGGGATTCTGTTTAGGTTCTCCTCAAGCTGCCTTAAGTACTCCTCATCGGCAGTTCCAAGGGTTCTCGCAAGGGCTATCGCGAGCATGGTGAGAACTGTCAGCTGGGTGGTGTAGGTCTTAGTTGCGGCGACGCCTATCTCTGGCCCGGCGTGGGTGTAGAGCGTTAAGTCGGCTATCCTGGTCGCCATACTGCCAACGACGTTGACTATCGCCAGAACTTTTGCGCCTTTTCTCTTGGCGAGCTTCATGGCCGCTAAAGTGTCAGCCGTCTCGCCGCTCTGGGTTATGGCTATGACGAGCGTATCCTCGTCTATCAGGTCTTCCATCTCATAGCGGAATTCGCTGGCTTCTTCAACGATTGGAACCTTCTTCGCCAGGCGCTGGAGGAGGTATTTCCCGACCAGGGCGGCGTGGTAGGAGGTTCCCATTGCAACGAAGAAGATTTTATCATACTTCGCTATCTCCTTGGCGACATTCTCTATAACTTCCGCGTTGCCGTGGATTGCGTCCCTTATCGCCCTCGGCTGCTCGTAGATCTCCTTCAGCATGAAGTGCTCATAACCAGCCTTCTCGGCCATCTCGAGCGTCCAACCTATCTCCTGGACGGGCTTGTCAACGACTTCGCCTGTTGAGAGCTTTTTAACGACGTAGGAGTCCTTCGTTATCACCGCGTATTCCCCATCGTCAAGGAAAACGGCCCTGTTGGTGTATTCCAAAAAAGCAGGCACGTCGCTTGCCGCGAAGTTTTCTCCCTCACCTATGCCCAGAACGAGCGGGCTCTCGTTCCTCACAAAGTAGAGCCTGTCAGGTTCCTCAGTATATATTATTCCCAGCGCAAAGGAACCTTTAAGCCTTGAGAGTGCCTTCCTAAGAGCCTCCTCAAAGTTCCCCACGGTCTTAAGCTCCTCCTCTATGAGGTGAGCTATGACCTCAGTATCAGTGTCGCTCTTGAAGACGTGTCCCCTTTTGAGGAGCTCTTCTTTTATCTCGCCGTAGTTCTCGATTATGCCGTTGTGGACAAGGGCGATTTTGCCTGAGCAGTCAGTCTGGGGATGAGCGTTAACGTCGTTCGGAACGCCGTGGGTGGCCCAGCGGGTGTGGCCTATGCCCCTTTTTCCTGGCATCTCGAGCAGACCAAGCTTCTCGGTCAGCTCGTCTATCTTCCCGGCACCTTTCCTAATGTGGAGCGCTCCATTTTCCTCGGTGACTATCCCAGCAGAATCGTAACCTCTGTATTCGAGGCGTTTGAGCCCCTTAACGATAACCTGACAGGCCTGTCTTTCGCCGATGTACCCGATTATGCCACACATTTTGCTTCACCGTGTTCTGTTACTCTTTCCCTAAATAAATTCCCAAAGTTAAAAGCGTTTCTCAACCGACTACCTTCAACCCTGTATTGACCATTAATATGCTCTTTGGTGCAACCCTCGATGGGAAGAAAAGCCTTTATACCCACTTATCTATCTCATCTGGGTGGGTCAATGGACAGGAAGCTCGACGAGTTCATAGCCAACGCCGCGCCGAAGGTTTCCGAGAGCGATACGCCCCGCAAAAAGAAGAAACGCCTCAAATCCACGAGCCTGGAATCTTTTCTGCCTGAGGAACACGTGGTTTACTTCAAAAAGCTCCGCATAGGCTCGAAGAAGATAAGAAACGCTAAAATAGAAGAGCTATAGCGCCTCCGCTATTATCGCCTTGTCCTTGAACTGGAAGACAAAGGCCCTTCTTTCTCCCTTCAGGTTCGCCTCAATGCGCTTCCTGAAGCGCCAGTACTCGTTCTCGGGGATGCTTATCCTGAGCGTCGCCCTGCCGAAGCCTTCCTTCCTGAGGAAGTCGTTTATCCTCAGCGGGTGGAACTTGGTGACCCCAACGATGACGTAGGAGCGCTTGAAGTAGTCGCTCTCTATTTTCTCATCGCTCGTCGCCAGAACGCGCCTCTTCTCGCGGAGCAGCATTTCGAGGTTTCCATTGACTGCGTGGAAGAGCTCGTTTATCAGGTCGGCGTAGTCTACCGCCTGCGGAATCTCGTGGAGATAGGCCTTTGGCTCTTCCGTCCATGTTACAATATTTTCGAGGTTCGGGTCGCTCTCCAGGCGGACGCCCTTAGGGAGCATTACCGCGCTCCTCTCTGCCTTTGCCAGCGGCTCAAAGTAGAAGGTCAGTCTGTTGAGGTGGCCGAAAAGGTCTATGTACTCGAATTCTCCTTTCCACGGAACCCTCTCGCGCCTTATCTGCGGGGGAAGGTCAAAGATGAATGCATCGGTTTTTGCTTTGTAGGCTTCGTAGACCTCCAGCGGGCTCGGCAGCAAGTCCTCAAGCCTTCTCTCGGGCATCTCAGGGGGTCTCGCTGGATCCGAAAAGATTACGTCGGCGTTTACCTGCTCAACCACCTCTTTGCTCAGGGAGTCACCGTGGATGAACCTTATCCTGTCCGCAACGCCGTACTTCTCGGCGTTTTTCCTCGCGTAAAAGAGCTTCCTCTCGTCTATGTCTATGGCGTATGCTTCTCTGGCGTACTTGGCGAAGAAGATGAGCTGAATTCCAATTCCACAGCTGACATCGGCTATGCTCTCTGGCTTTACCCTCTCGGCCCTATATCTTGCGACGACCTCGTGGGTGGCGTAGCGCAGCCCTTCCAAGTCCATCCAGAGGTCATCGCGGGAGAACTTGTCCCTGGCCCTGATTCTCGCCCGAGCTATTTCCACTATCTCTTCCCAGTTCTCACCAAGCTTCGCGCGGAGCTTCTTCTCGTCGAGGCCCCTTCTGAGCATCTCAACGGCGAGGTTGATTTGCTCCTCCTTTATCTCGCTCATGTTCCCAAGCTCGGAGGGAAGCTTAAAAACGTTGCCGAACTACTTTGAGTGGTGGCAATAATGAACTGGAAAAGGGTTGCGTTCATTATCATCTCTGAGCTCATAATAATCGGTTCTTTTGGGTATCTCTACGGTATAGCTTCCCAGCCAAAGCTTAGGGACTACGTGGGGGATGAAGTCTGGTACGTCCCCGCCTCAAGGAACATCCTCCACAGGCTCGGCGTCGAGCTGCACTACGTCAACGAAACCACGAACGCCGAAGGGGTCAATGTGATATTCTCCAACACGAGCATGAGGATAAAGTACCAGTACTCCGTCGAGAAGATAGCCCTCCGCTACAACGCCACCTACGAGAAGAAGTACCTCAAGTTCCCGGGCGTTTACTTTGAGATTCCAGTTGAGAACCTCGGGGCTTTTCTGGACGAGCTTGAGCGGGAGATTCCTTCCGATGCCTATTACGTTGTTACCGGCTACTGGTATCCCGACAAGGAGAACATCCAGAACTACCTGAACACAGAGCATCCCTTCCTCGGAAAAGACCTCATAATGCTCGGCATGCTCATCGAGGACAAACCAATCAACTGGCGCCTTCCCGGGCTGATAGCATTTTTCATCCTCAACGTCCTCGTCCTCCTAACCGCGTATAAAATAAGCAGGAGCTACCTCGCGGCTCTCATAGCGCTTCTCTTTTCCGCCGCAGACCCGACACTTCAGGCGACTGCCGTAGCTGCCATGCTCGACATCCACGTGGCGTTCTTTGTTGCGCTCTTCATGGCCCTGCTCGTCTTTGAGAGGAGGTACTCGGCTGGCTTCGCAGTGGGCTTAGCCGCGGCGGCAAAGCTCAGCGGTGCCTTCGGCTGGCCGGTGCTTTTGGTCAGGGCATTCAAACGGGAGAACAATCTCCCGAGCTTCCTCTTCACTATAGCGGCATTCCCTGCCATCGGCTTCCTCCTGCCCAACGTCCCTGCGATGATGGCCATCGGAATCGAGAAGTGGTTCAGGGAGTTTCTCGGCAGCTTCCGCTGGCACCTCAGCTCCAAGGGCGGCCACCCAGCGGCTTCTCCGTTCTGGCAGTGGTTCATAAACAAGAAGGCCTTCGCGCTCCACTACGACCCCAACATCTTCGTTCAGACGGACCCCTTCTTGCTCCTGGCCATGGTGGTCTTTATCTTTGCCATGCCCTGGCTTTACCGGAGGAAGCCGAAAATCCTGGTTCCCTTCGGCATCTTCTGGAGCACGGTAGGCTTCTTTGCCCTCCAGTATCTCCTCGGCGGAACCACTCAGTTCAGCTTTTACGCGACGGTGCTCGTTCCCCCAGCGGCGGTAACCATGGGCGTCGCCCTCAACGAGCTCCTCAACTGGGATGCCTTCAGGGAGTCGAGAGAATTCTACATCGAGTGGGGCATTAAGGTAAAGAATAGGATTATAGGCCGCCTCGGAAGGGGCGAAAGACCAACCGGTAGAGATGACCAGGGCACCTCGGAGAACATTGAGGAGAAGCCGATCACGGGACTGGAAACTTCAAGAAAATGAATAATCGCGACTTGGAGCCTATCCCTTCCTGAGGAACTCTCCGAGGGTGAGCTGTCCTCTCTTCTTTTTCTCCGCCGAGAGCTTCTCCTCGATCTTCCTAAGGGTTTTCCAGCTCCTTCTGACTATCGGCGGAAAGTCGCCGTGCTGCCTGTAGTATTCCTCAAGGAACTTCCTCGTCCTCGGATCGCTCGGATATCCAGAGCCTATCTCGCCGTACTCCTCTTTAAGCCTCTCAATTGCCCTGTCGCGTGTTACCTTAGCGAGTATCGAGGCGGCGGAGACGGGAACGAACTTGTCGTCGGCTTTATGCTCCGCTATGATTTCGGCTTTAAAATCGAGCCTCTTCCCGATTTCATCTCCAAAACGGGCCTCCTTCACGTCAGCCGCGTCTATGTATACCACGTCGGGCTTCACTTTAAGGGAATTCAGGGCTTTCACGAAGTTATCCACTTCGAACTCGTTGAGCGTTCCCTCGCGGGAGTCTATCTGCTCGGGCCACAGTTCGACGATGACGTAGTCGTCGAGAAGCCTGATTATCTCGTCGAACAGCCTCTCGCGCCTTTTTGGAGTGAGCTTCTTTGAGTCCCTCACGCCGAGCTCCTCCAGCTTTGGAACGTTCTTTTCATCAACGACCACAGCAGCTATGACCATCGGGCCGAGGACCGGGCCCCTGCCGGCTTCGTCTATTCCAGCGAGCTTCAAGGTTTCACCTCCTGAAGAGCAGCGCACCGTAAATGACGCCGAGCATTATCGTCGCTATGCCGCTCGGCGGGATGTCCGTGAAGTACGCTAAAACAACGGAGGACAGCTCTATTCCAAGGGTTAGGAAAAGGCTCACGGCAAGTATTTTCCTGATGTTGTCGCTCACCATGAGCGCTATCGCGCCTGGCAGAACCGCCACCACCTGGAGCGTTATAAGCCCAACCGTCTGGACTATGAGGGCGCCTATTGCCCCGACCAGGACGTAGAGAATCATTAGGTAGGCCCTAGCTTTGCCGCCGTAGCTCTCCAGGCCTTCAGCGTCGAAGCTTAGGTAGAGGAAGTCCCTGTAAAGGAGCAGCATGACGAAGAACATAACCGCGCCGCCGAGGACGAGAACCGTCAAGTCGTTGAGCGTTATGAGAAAAATCTCGCCCGTCAAGTAGGAAACTATGTTCTCGCTGAGGGGGAAGTAGGGTCTGCTGGCCATCACCTTGTAGAGTACTCCAAAGCCTAGGACGGTTAGGCCGGCCACGAAGCTCGCCACTATTCCGACGGCAGAATCAGGTGAAAAACCGATCTTTTCAAGCTGGGCGATGAGGAGGACTATTGCAACGGTTACAATCAGCGCAACAAGCATGACCAGACCCATATTTCCGAAGATCAGTCCGAGTATCATTCCCAGAACCGCACCAAAGAGGAGGGCGTGGAATATCGCGTGGGTGAGGAAGGCCAGCCCCTTGGTGTTTATCAGTGGGCTGAGCATCCCAAGGAGGACACTGACCATAACGCTCGCGAGGATTGCCCTGATGAGGTACTCCGGAATCAACGCCCGCCACCCCCGTGGATGTGGGTGTCGCCGATGATGCAGTATAGCCTGTCCTCGATCTTTACCGCCTTTGCCAGTGGGCCGTAAACGGACTTTATAATGGTGTCCTGAAGGACCTCATCTGGCGTTCCAAAGGCTATGAGGCGTCTGTTGAGGAGCATGACTTTGTCCCCAAGGTCTATGAGCGGATTGACGTCGTGGGTGGTGATTATCATGGTTATTCCGCTCTCGCGCTTTATCTTTCCGAGGACGTTTGCCACCTCCACCCTCGCGCTCGGGTCGAGGGCTGAGAGGGGCTCATCAAGGAGGAGAAGCTTCGGGTCAGACATCAAGGCCCTCGCGAGGAGAACCCTCTGCTTCTGGCCGCCGCTCAGCTCTCTAAAGAGCCTGTCTTTAATGTGAGCCAGTCCAACGAAACCGAGAGCTTCCTCGGCTTTCTGGAGAATTTCCTTTGGGATCTTGAAATGGACGAAGCCTTTCCTATAGATGCCGCCCATTGCAACTACCTCAATGGCAGTAAGCGGGACGCGCTCGTTGAGGACGTGGCTCTGGGGGACGTAGGAGATAAGTTCCTTGGCTTCTTCCGGTTTTCTGCCGAATACTTCGAGCTTTCCCGTGTACTCCCTGTGGAACGCCGCTATGGTTCTCAGAAGTGTGGTCTTTCCTGCCCCGTTGGGGCCAAGGAGGAGCAGTGTCTCCCCTTCATCCAGCTCGAAGGTTACGTCTTCCACAGTCCTCTGCCCATCGTAGAGTATCGTGAGGTTCTCGGCCTTTACTGCCTTCATAGTCATCATCCAAAAGATGCCTTTGAAGGGTGCGCTTTTAAACTTTAATGTGCCATCATTGGGCAGTCTTGGGTAATCTCAGTGCAAAAATTTTAAAAGTGGGGCGCTGTACTTCCGTTGGAAAATTTTTGCAAGGCTTAAGCTTATAAGGGCTCAAGCCTAGGGGAGGGAGGTGATGCTCATGGTGTACCATAAGGGTAAGAAGAAAAACAACAGGCAGGTGGAGGGAGACGAGGTAATTCGTGTCCCCCTTCCAAAGGAGGGCCAGCTCTTCGGCGTAATAGAGCAGGCCCTCGGAGCGGGATGGATGGACGTCCGCTGCTCCGACGGAAAGGTTAGAAGATGCAGGATTCCAGGCAAGCTCAAGAGGAGGATGTGGATGCGTGTCGGCGACGTCGTCATAGTCCAGCCGTGGCCGGTGCAGAGCGACCAGAGAGGCGACATTGTCTACCGCTACACCAAGACCCAGGTGGACTGGCTCCTCAGGAAGGGCAAGATAAGCCAGGAGTTCCTCACTGGCGGCGAGCTGCTCTTTTGAGCAACTTTAACCAGTGATAACGATGCGCGAGGAGTTCATCGAACGCGAAATCGAAGAGGTGCTCGGTTTAACAGAGAGGCGCGAGAAGGACAGTGAGCTCTACAAGATAGCCAACGAGGTCTTCGACAGGACGACCAAGGAAACCCTTGCCTATCTCCACCGCAGGGGCAAGATAGAGAGCCTCTACGGCGTGATAAGCACGGGCAAAGAGGCCAACGTCTTCGCTGGAATAGACAGCGAGGGCAACAGGATAGCAGTCAAAATCTACCGCACCTACACCACCGAGTTCCGCAGAATATGGGAGTACTTAGCTGCCGACCCGAGGGTTGGCTACCTGCCAAAGGACATGCGCAAGCTCGTCTTCGTCTGGACGAGGAGGGAATATAAAAACCTCCAGAGGGCAATTAAATACGCGGTTCGCGTTCCCGAGCCGATAATCTTCCGCAATAACATTTTGGTAATGGAGTTCATAGGCGACGAACTGCCGGCCCCGAGGCTCAAAGACGTCGAGAGGGAGTTGACTAAGGTCGACTTCGAGGAGCTCTACGCCTTCACGATGGGCGTTATTGAGCGTCTCTGGAAGCGCGGAGACATGGTTCATGGGGATTTGAGCGAGTACAACATCTTAATTCACGATACCCCCGTTGTAATAGACTGGTCTCAGGCAACGGTAAAGAGAAACAAGATGTCTATCTCGCTCCTCAGGAGAGATTTGAGGAACGTCATCAACTACTTCGCCCGTAAAGGTGTCTCAGTTGACGACTTCGAGGAGAAGTTTAGGGAACTCGTTGAGAGCAGGTGAGAGTTATGGACGAGTTTGAGAGACTGCTTAAGAAGTACGAGCGCGTTGATAAGGAGGGCAACCCGATCAGGGACGAGGAAGAGGAGGTAACCTACGCTGCCCTTGGGGAGCAGGAGGAGTTCGTCAAGATACCCAAGGACAGGGTCGCCGTTCTGATAGGGAAGAAGGGCCAAACGAAGAGGGAGATAGAGAGGAGAACGAAGACAAAGATAGAAATCGACAGCGAGACGGGTGAGGTCTTCATAACCTCCACGAAGGAGACCGACGACCCCCTGGCTGTGTGGAAGGCGCGCGATGTCGTCACGGCTATAGGTAGGGGCTTTTCGCCCGAGAGGGCCTTCAGGCTCTTCAACGAGGGTGAGATACTGGAGGTAATCAACCTCACCGACATCATCATCGGAAACGATAAGAACGCCCTTCCCCGCGTGAGGGGCAGGATAATCGGTCGGAAGGGCAGGACGAGGGAAATCATAGAGGAGATGAGCGGTGCGGATGTGAGCGTCTACGGCAAAACCGTTGCCATAATTGGAAATCCCCTCCAGGTTGAGATAGCCAAGACCGCCATCGAGAAGCTTGCCAAGGGCTCACCGCACGGTACCGTTTACAAGTACCTCGAGAGGAGGAAGAAAGACCTTGAGCTGGAGAGTTCCTCCTACTACGAGGCCCTTGGCGGCGTTGACAATTTCGAGGAGGAGTGAAGATGGCCGAAGCTAAGGAGCTGTTCAAGGAGTTTAAGATTCAGAGCGTCAGCGAGTTTTTCAGGCGAAACGCGGCAATGCTGGGCTACACCGGAAAGATACGCTCCCTCACCACCGTCGTCCACGAGGCTGTTACAAACTCCCTCGACGCATGTGAGGAAGCTGGAATACTCCCCTACGTCCGTGTTGAAATAGAGGAGCTTGGGAGGGAGCACTACAAGGTCATAGTTGAGGACAACGGCCCAGGCATTCCCGAGAAGTTCATAACCCACGTCTTCGGTAAGATGCTGGCCGGTACGAAGGCCCACAGGAACATACAGAGCCGCGGTCAGCAGGGTATTGGTATAAGCGGTGCAGTGATGTTTGCCCAGATAACGAGCGGAAAGGCAACTCGCGTTATCACCTCCACCGGAGACGACAAGATAGTCGAGGCGTGGGTTAAGATTGACGTAGACAAGAACGAGGGTAAAATAGTCAAGAAGGAGAAGCACCCCAATCCCAAGGGCTGGCGCGGGACGAGGATCGAGCTTGAGGTCAAGAACGTTAAATACGTCCGCTCGAAGCAGGGTGTCTACTGGTACCTCAAGCTCACCGCTATAGCGAACCCCCACGCCCACATCGAGCTGATTGAACCCGATGGAAAGCTCATCGTCTTCCCGCGTTCGAGCGAGGAGGTTCCAAAGCCGCCGGTTGAGATGAAGCCTCACCCGAGGGGTGTTCTAACGGACGACGTTTACAGGATGGCGAAGAGGACTAGGAGGAACACAGTAAGGCGCTTCCTAATCGGCGAGTTCTCGAGGATAAGCGACAAGAAGGTTGATGAGCTGATAAAGTACATCGCCGCCCTCAGGCTCATCAAGACAGAGAAGGACAAAGCGGTTCAGGACCAGCTCTACGAGAGGCTGATGAACGGCGAGGTCGACAAGGTTCTGCGCTCCTTCAAGGGCTACACCAAGGTCGTCAAGCAGGTGGCAAAGCTCATGGAGAAGCCGCCGGAGAAGCTCAGCTGGCACGAGGCTGAGGAGATAGTCGAGGCATTCAAGTATATGAAGTTCCTCGCTCCACCGACCCACGGCCTCAGGCCGATAGGCGAGGAGAACATCGAGAAGGGTCTCAAAGGAATCCTCAAACCCGAGTTCGTCACGGCCGTCACGAGGCCGCCGAAGGTCTACAGCGGTGGAATTCCCTTCCAGGTTGAGGTCGGCCTGGCCTATGGAGGGGAGATAAGTAGCGGCTTTGACCTTCTCCGCTACGCCAACCGCGTCCCGCTCCTCTTCGATGCGGGCTCGTGTGTAACCACCCTGGCGGCTCGCTCAATCGACTGGAAGCGCTACAAGGTTGACGACCTCGAGCGTGCCCCGATAGTGCTCATGATAAACGTCATCAGCGTCCACGTTCCCTATACCGGAACCGGAAAGCAGAGCATAGCCAACGTGGATGAGATACACAACGAGATCAGGCTGGCAATAATGGACGCCGCGAGGAGGCTTCAGACATACCTCAGCGGAAAGCACCGCAGGCTCTACCAGGTGAAGAGGAAGAAGACCTTTGAGAAGTACGTGCCCGAGATAGCGAGGGCGCTAAGCATTCTGACGGGCGAGCCCGAGGAGGAGATTAAAAACTACTTCCTGAGGTTCATCGAGATGAAGTTTGCCCAGAGCGAGAGTGAAGAGAGAGCCGTCCCTGAGGAGGTGACCGAGAATGCCTAAATCCAAAGCCGTCAAGAGAAGCCAACCGAGGGAGCACTTTGCCTATGATCCCCAGAAGGTCCTCAGCAAGCTCGAGGAGTACGGAAGGAGGGTTCTCGAGGACATAAAGTCGGGCAAAAACCCCTACTTCGACATACCTATGCGTGGCCTCGGCAACGTCTACTTCGACGAGAAGAGGAAAGTCATCAAGATGGGCGACAAGCTCTCGAGGAGGTACTTCCTCAACGTCGCTCACGCGAGAAAGTTCATGCAGACGCTCCTCATAATGTCCTACGTCAAGAGGCTCGTGGCCGAAGGCAAGCACGCGAGCCTTCGTGAAGCCTACTACGCCAACAAGCATACCATCCCAGGAACCAAGGAGAACACCTTCGAGGACCAGCGCGAGAGCGACCCGATCATCGAGGACCTTGAGAGAATGCTCGGCGTTCTCCGTGAGGAGATGCACCTCACAGCCGACAGGCGCGGCTACATATACGGTGACATCGTCATACGCGACGGCGAGGACGAGTTCAACACGAGCAAGCTCGGTATGGGTGGCTGGGCCGTTCCAGGAACGGTGGAGCACCTCCAGTTCGTGGAAGTCAATGTTGACTACGCCCTAGTCGTCGAGACGGCAGCTATGGCCGACCGTCTCATCGAGGAAAAGTTCCCGAAGAAGGAGAACGCCCTCATAATAGCCACCCAGGGACAGGCCTCCCGTGGAGTCAGGAGGCTCATCCACAGGCTCCACTACGAGGAGGGCCTGCCGATAATCGTCTTCACCGACGGCGACCCCTACGGTTGGTACATCTATTCCACCATAAAGCAGGGCTCCATAAACCTCGCATACCTCAGCGAGAAGCTGGCAACACCGGAAGCTAAGTTCGTGGGCATGACCATGGACGACATCGAGAGGTACGGCCTCAAGAACGTCACCGAGAAGCTCAAGGGGATACCACCCAACAAGAAGGGCGGCCCAACGGGGGACTACAAGAGAATCATCGAGGAGATGAACTATCCGTGGTTCCAGAACAAGGAGTGGCAGAGGCAGCTCCAGCTCGCTCTCAAGATGGGGGTCAGGATAGAGCAGCAGGCTCTGGCCAATAAGTCCCTCGAGTTCGTGGCGAAGAAGTACCTTCCTGAAAAGATAAACAACGGTGAGCTCCTGCCATGACGACGACAGAAGAGCTCGTCGCACAGGTGAACAAGATACTGGACGACATCGGGATAGACATGGACGGGTTATTCGAGACTTTCGACGTCCCGTCCATTTCTTACCGTTTGAAGGAGAACCTGTCTCTCCTCCAGGAGCTTGAGGAGGATTTATCGAGGCGCGTCGGCGAGGTTGCCCCATCGGTAGGGGGCTTCGACAAGAAGAGCAAGGATCCTCACATCCAGTGGATATACAAGAAGAAGCGCAACCGTGTTTTAGCCCTTGAAAGGATCCGCTCGGCCATTACCGCCCACAAGATGGCCCTCGCTTTGATAGCGGCCAACTATACTTTTACCCTTGGAAAGAGGGAGCTCTCAATCAGGGAGCTCAAGAGGGAGGATATTCCAAAGGTTAAGGCCATCCAAAAGCCCGTCCAGCTCGGGCGCGTTGAGGTGCTTCCTTATTTGGCGTATTCCGGTGACGTACTCCGCCTTCTGGCAAGGGAGAGCATCGAGGTCAGGGAGACCTTCAAATTCATAAAGGCCAAGCTCCGCGAGAAGGGGACAGTGAGAACGCGCGGACTGCGCATAGAGGTGGAATACTGGGAGAACAACAGGCTCAAGAAGGCCCGTATAGACCTTCCGGCCGATGCGGACATCGAGAGCGAGCTCCGCCAGCGCTACGGGAAGCGCTTCCGCTGGCGCGTGCTGAGCTTCGTCAAGACAAAGGGCGTCCTTATAAACAACCACTACACAGTGGATAACCTCGCGCTGGCCTACTCTATCCTCGATCCAAAGAAGGGCGCCGAGCTGCTCGGTCTGGACTTGTTCCGCTACTACTTCCTCACCTCTGAGAACGAGAGGGAAGGGCTGGGCCTCTATCCGGACATAAAGCTCTGCATCGACTGCCACTACTCGATCTTCGATCTTCCCTTCAGGGATGAGCCCGGCTTTAAGACGGGCCACGGTAGTATACTCATCATAAGGAAGTGTGAGATGGAGAGGGCCCTAGTTGGTAGGAGGAAGGACATAACCAACATCCCCAACTACCTTCTTGGAGGAGTCCTGCTCTACGGAATGAGCGGCTACAGCGAAGAGAAAGTTGCCGAGTTGCTGGACATCCCAAAGGACGAGCTCGTCGAGGCCATAAAGAAGTTCGTGATATCCGGCCTGCACAAGACGCTCTTTGCAGACACCAAGAAGTTCGAAAAGTTTATGCCAAAGAGCGACAGGGCGAAGCAGTTCTTAGCCCTCCTCCAGGGGTGATGGTGTGAGGGTGGAGATAAAGGCCAGGAACAACGCCGAACTCATAAGGAAGCTCAACGAGAGCCTGAACGAGGAAGTTACGGAAGTCTACATCAACCTCCGCCCGACAAAGGAGATACTCGTGAGGATCCTTGAAAGGGCCCCCAACGTGAGGAAGATTTCCTGCCCGCCGAGCCTCTATCCTAAGGTCTCGAAGAAAGCGATAAACGCCCTCGCGCAGATGGGCATAGAGCTCGTTCCCGAGGGCTATCCCCGTGGAAGGCCGCGGAAGTACGATGAGCGGACTATCCGTGAGGTTTACAACCTTATACGGAAGGGCATAACCCCCAAGGAGATAAGCTCCCGCATGGGAATTCCGCTCAGGACGGTTTACTACATGATCGAGCAGATGGGTGCTCGGCAATGGAGAGAATGAAGGCCCTCTACGGGGCCCTGTTTTCCTTCCTCCTGCTGCTCTTCACCCTTCTCGGGAGCACTGCTGTGCACGGCGGCGTTACAGTCTTCAACATCGAGTGGTTCTTTTTCTTTGTGAACCTGACGCTCCTCGCGATGGCTGGCTACGTAGTCAAAATAATGCTCTCAGAAGGCCTCGACAGGGGGGAGCGGAAGAGGAAGAAGGGAAACGTCCTGGCGACGATAATAACGATACTTGCCTTTTTCGTGGCGATAAAGCTCCTCCTGGATAAGAGGACGGAGAAGCTCTTTGAGGGCCCCGGCGCGGTGAAGACCATTGAAGGCGCCTGGGACTACATAACTTCTGGAGGCGTTCAGGTTGTCCTGAGGGAGCTTCCCACGGTCTTCTATCTCCTTCCCTTCATTGTCTTCCTTCTCATAGCCGGCACAGCTCTGCGGAGAAGGAAGAGGAAAGTGGAGTTCGAGGTGCGTTTTAACCCTGAGATGCGCTACGAGGCCCTCGAAGGGACACCGGCCGAGAGGGTCATCAAGATGTACAAGAACGTCGTCGCTGGCCTTGTCATGAAAGGCTATCCCTACCGCAAAAGCTGGACCCACTGGGAGCACGAGGAGATGCTCAGGGAGATTTTCCCAGATTTGGATGACCTCGACGTCCTAACGCGGATTTTTGAGAAGGCAAAATACGCCGGGCGGCTTAGCGATGAGGACGTTGAAGCGGCGCGGGAGAGCTACGAGAGGCTGATGGACTTTCTTAGGTAGGTTTAAAAGGCCCGCGGATTAGAGGCCCCCAAGGTGATGCTCATGCAGATATTCGAGACCCAGGAGGAAGTCCCTGAGATTAGGGAAAGGCTCCACCGCGTTGGTATAACGAACCTGCGCACCGTGGCAAAGATAAACTGGAAGGGGAAGGTCTACACCTTTCTCCCGCTCTTCGAGATCACCATAGACGTTCCTGAAGAGAAGAAGGGCATACACATGAGCAGGCTCGTGGAGAGCATAACGGAGGCCATGAGCGAGGCCGTCGAGGAGGAGATCCAGGAGGCCCACAGCTCGCTGGAGGAGCTCGGAAGGGCCGTCATCCACAGGCTGGAGGGCAAGCATCCGCATAAGAGGGCGGAAGTCTGGATAAAGACCCATCTGATAATCCCACGCGAGACGCCGGCAAGCAAAAAGACCACCTACGAGCCCTACGACGTTGAGGTCGGCGTCATCAAGAACGAGGACGGGAGCTTTGAGAAGATCCTCCGTGTAAAGGTCATCGGAAACACCGCCTGTCCGCACGCGATGGCCAACAACAACGGCAGGACCCACATCCAGCGCGCGGTCGGCGAGCTGGAAGTCAGGACTGCCTTCGACGATGAGATTGCCCTCGAGGACATGATTGACGTGGTTGAGAGTTCCTTCAGCCATCCGACCTACACACTGCTCAAGACGGTGGATGAGAACGCCGTCGTTCAGGGCATGTACAGGAACCCGAAGTTCGTGGAGGATGTTGCGAGAGAAATCTTCGCCAAGGCCAAGGAGCGCTTTAAGGGCAGGATTCACGTGAGGGTCATAAGCAACGAGAGCATCCACAAGCACGACGTGATTGCCGAAACGTGGAGCTGAAGCTTTTCTTTTTTCCTTCCGAAACACTTAAGTATTTTGAGAGATTCCGCTCGGGCTTCCGAGAGGCGTTGGGAAAGATTTATAACCGCACCTTTTAAGTGAGTGGTGAACAAGCTCATCAGGTTAGAAGGTGGTGTAAATGGGAAGAAGGGAAGAGATGATTGCGAAGATTAAGGAGCTCATGACCCAGCCCGAGAGGATTAGGAACATGGGTATTGCCGCTCACATTGACCACGGTAAGACCACGCTGAGCGACAACCTGCTCGCTGGAGCAGGTATGATTAGCGAGGAGCTTGCCGGAAAGCAGCTCGTCCTTGACTTCGACGAGCAGGAGCAGGCGAGAGGAATTACCATCAACGCGGCCAACGTCTCGATGGTCCACACCTATGAGGGCCAGGAGTACCTCATCAACCTCATCGACACCCCAGGTCACGTTGACTTCGGTGGTGACGTTACCAGGGCCATGCGTGCCATCGACGGTGCGATCATAGTTGTCGACGCCGTCGAGGGTGTCATGCCCCAGACCGAGACCGTCCTCAGGCAGGCCCTCAGGGAGTACGTCAAGCCAGTCCTCTTCATCAACAAGGTCGACAGGCTCATCAAGGAGCTCAAGCTCGGTCCGAACGAGATCCTCCAGAGGTTCGCCAAGATCATCACCGACGTCAACAGGCTCATCAAGAAGTACGCTCCGGACGAGTTCAAGAGCCAGTGGATGGTCAAGGTCGAGGACGGTAGTGTCGCCTTCGGTAGCGCCTACTACAACTGGGCCCTCAGCGTTCCCTACATGAAGAAGACTGGCGTTTCCTTCAAGGACATCGTCGAGCTCACCAACGCCGGCGACCTTAAGACCCTCAGGCAGAAGGCCCCGCTCCACGTCGTGGTTCTCGATATGGTCGTCCGCCACCTCCCGAACCCGCTCGAGGCCCAGAAGTACAGGATCCCGCACCTCTGGAGGGGCGACGTCAACAGCGATGTCGGCCAGGCCATGCTCAAGTGTGACCCGAAGGGCAAGATGGTCATGGTCGTTACCAAGATCATCCTCGACAAGCACGCGGGTGAGGTCGCCACCGGCCGTGTCTGGAGCGGTACCGTGAAGACCGGCCAGGAGGTCTACCTCATCAGCGCCAAGAGGAAGGCCAGGATCCAGCAGGTCGGTATCTACATGGGTCCTGAGAGGGTCAACATGGAGGCCGTTCCGGCCGGTAACATCGTCGCCGTCACCGGACTGCGCGACGCCATGGCCGGTGAGACCGTCGCCCAGGAGCAGATCGAGCCGTTCGAGGCGCTCCACTACACCAGCGAGCCGGTCGTTACCGTGGCTATAGAGGCCAAGAACGTCAAGGACCTTCCGAAGCTCATCGAGGCGCTCAGGCAGCTCGCCAAGGAGGACCCAACTCTGCACGTCAAGATCGACGAGGAGACCGGCCAGCACCTCCTCAGCGGTATGGGTGAGCTCCACCTCGAGGTCAAGCTCGTCAAGCTCAAGGAGGACTGGAAGCTCGACGTTGAGGTCAGCCCGCCGATCGTCGTCTACCGCGAGAGCGTCACCAAGGTCAGCCCGATAGTCGAAGGAAAGTCCCCGAACAAGCACAACAGGTTCTACATCACCGTCGAGCCGATGCCGGACGAGATCTACCAGGCCATCCGTGAGGGCATCATCCCAGAGGGCAGGCCCAAGAACCCGAAGGAGGTCGCCAAGAAGCTCGCAGAGCTCGGTATGGACTACGAGATCGCCAAGGGTATCGTCGACATCTACAACGGCAACATGTTCTTCGACAACACCAAGGGTATCCAGTACCTCAACGAGGTCATGGACCTCCTCGTCGACGGATTCCACCAGGCCATGGACGAGGGACCGCTCGCTAAGGAGCCGGTCATGAAGGTCATCGTCAGGCTCCACGACGCCAAGATCCACGAGGACAACGTCCACCGCGGTCCAGCCCAGATCTACCCGGCCATCAGGACTGCAATCCACTGCGCCATGATGAAGGCCCAGCCGGTCCTCTACGAGCCGTACCAGAAGGTCATCATCAACGTCCCGTACGAGTACATGGGTGCCGTCAGCAGGGAAATCAACCAGAGGCGCGGCCAGCTCATCGACATGAGGCAGGAGGGCGAGGTCATGATCATCATCTCCGAGGCTCCGGTCGCCGAGATGTTCGGATTCGCCGGAGCCATCCGTGGCGCCACCAGCGGAAGGGCCCTCTGGAGCACCGAGCACGCCGGCTTCAAGCGCGTCCCGAACGAGCTGGCACTCAACATCATCAGGCAGATCAGGCAGAGGAAGGGTCTCGACCCGAACCCGCCGAAGGAGCAGGACGTCTGCCCGCAGCAGTGAGGGCTTTCTGCCCTCTGAACTTTTCTATTCTCTTTCATGAAATGTCTCGAATAGTAAGGGGCCCTAATAAGCTCCCATGCCATATCCATACCTCGGCCGATATATTATCACGGTAATAATTACTGCGAGAATAGTTCTCAGAATCCATCCGTCCTCAATTTTGACAAATCCCTGCCCAACGGCGATTAGTTAAGTTTTTAAACTCATCCCTCAAGTTCACCTCGGAACTCATGAGGTTCCCTCGAGAAAAAGGCGGGTTTCCCGCCCGAGGGAGCCGAAGTTCGAAAGATTTAAAAAGCCATCCTAGTCAAACGAGACTAGACCAAAATTCGGAGGTGTTTGAAAATGGCAAAGGAGAAGCCACACGTTAACATAGTCTTTATCGGCCACGTCGACCACGGAAAGAGCACCACCATCGGAAGGCTGCTCTTCGACACCGCCAACATCCCGGAGAACATCATCAAGAAGTTCGAGGAGATGGGTGAGAAGGGTAAGTCCTTCAAGTTCGCTTGGGTCATGGACAGGCTCAAGGAGGAGAGGGAGAGGGGTATCACCATCGACGTTGCCCACACCAAGTTCGAGACCCCGCACAGGTACATCACCATCATTGACGCTCCGGGTCACAGGGACTTCGTTAAGAACATGATCACCGGTGCCAGCCAGGCCGACGCTGCCGTTCTCGTCGTTGCCGCCACCGACGGTGTTATGCCGCAGACCAAGGAGCACGCCTTCCTTGCTAGGACCCTTGGTATCGGCCACCTCATCGTCGCCATCAACAAGATGGACATGGTCAACTACGACGAGAAGAAGTTCCAGCAGGTCGCCGAGCAGGTCAAGAAGCTCCTCATGATGCTCGGTTACAAGGACTTCCCGATCATCCCGATCAGCGCTTGGGAGGGCGACAACGTCGTCAAGAAGAGCGACAAGATGCCCTGGTACAAGGGCCCAACCCTCATCGAGGCCCTCGACCAGATCCCAGAGCCGCCGAAGCCGACTGACAAGCCGCTCCGCATCCCGATCCAGGACGTCTACTCCATTAAGGGTGTCGGTACCGTCCCGGTCGGCCGTGTCGAGACCGGTGTCCTCCGCGTCGGTGACGTCGTCATCTTCGAGCCGGCCAGCACCATCTTCCACAAGCCGATCCAGGGTGAGGTCAAGAGCATCGAGATGCACCACGAGCCACTCCAGGAGGCCCTTCCGGGTGACAACATCGGATTCAACGTTAGGGGTGTCGGTAAGAACGACATAAAGCGCGGTGACGTCGCTGGCCACACCAACAACCCGCCGACCGTCGTCAGGCCGAAGGACACCTTCAAGGCCCAGATCATCGTCCTCAACCACCCGACCGCCATCACCGTCGGTTACACCCCAGTCCTCCACGCCCACACCCTCCAGGTCGCCGTCAGGTTCGAGCAGATCCTCGCCAAGCTCGACCCGAGGACCGGTAACATCGTCGAGGAGAACCCACAGTTCATCAAGACCGGTGACTCCGCCATCGTCATCCTCAGGCCGACCAAGCCAATGGTCATCGAGCCGGTCAAGGAGATCCCGCAGATGGGCAGGTTCGCCATCCGTGATATGGGCCAGACCGTCGCTGCGGGTATGGTTATCTCCGTCCAGAAGGGCGAGTGAAGCCCTTCCCTAATCTTTCCTTTACTTCCCTGGACTCATAGGAGGGACGGAAATGCAGAAGGCAAGGATTAAGCTCGCAAGCACCAACATTAAGGCCCTCAACGAGGTCACCGACCAGATAAAGCAGATAGCCGAGAGGACCGGCGTTAGGATGAGCGGTCCGATCCCGCTCCCGACCAAGAGGATCAGGATCACCACCAGGAAGAGCCCGGACGGAGAGGGCACGGCAACCTTTGACAGATTCGAGCTCCGCGTTCACAAGAGGCTCGTTGACATTGAGGCCGACGAAAGGGCCATGAGGCAGATCATGAGGATTCGCGTCCCTGAGGACGTCACCATCGAGATCGAGCTCATCTCATGATTCTCCCCCTTTTTACGCGCCGGGGTAGCCTAGCCTGGGAAGGCGCGGGCCTGGAGAGTCCGTGGGCGTCGAGCCCGCCAGGGTTCAAATCCCTGCCCCGGCGCCAATCAACCCTTCTAACAAACTTCGCGCAGGCGAAGTTTGATCAAGGCTGGCATGTCCTTCTATACTTGCAAGATTTCCGAAGAGGTTTTGTCGTTCAATTAGTGGTCTTGCAGAGTTTCATTCTCACAGAAAAGTTTGAACTCAATGAAGGGCATTGTCAAAGAAACAAGAAATCTCAGCCCCCGCTCAAAACCGGCATCACCTTAATCTCATCGCCGTCGGTGACCTCGGCGTCGCCCCTCGCGGGCTGGCCGTTGATGAAGATGATCTTCTCCTGGAACTCGTCGTACCTCGGAATTACCTCCCTCAGAATCTCGTCCACAGTTTTCTTGTCCTTTATCCTCACGTTGAGCTCCCTCGCCTTCGCGAGGTGGGCGAAAGCTCCCATTAGCCTGATCCTGACCATTCTTACCACCGTACAAACTTGACTCCGAGGGCTAAGGTTTGTTGGAGAAGAAAAAGGGAAAATCACTCGAGCTTCGTAACCTTCTCGAGCTCCGGAATGACTTCCTCGAGACCAAGCTCCTTGAGGGTCTCCTTCTTCGGGATTCCGCGCTCGTCCCATCCCCTGAGCCTGTAGTACTCGCTGAGAAGCTTGTCGTACTGCTTCTCGTCGAGGTGCATGCCCTTGTACGGGCCGCTCTTGAGGCCCTCGGTGAACCACCTCTTCGGCGGGTAGTCCATCTTCCTGTCCCACTTGCCGTTGAACTCTCTGACCCAAAAGGCCCTGATGAGTGCGTAGACCCTGTCGGCGGCCTTGTAGAGGTCGTCCCATGTGTATTTTACGCCGGTGATGGCCTCGAGGAGCTTCGGATAGTAGTCGAGGCTCAGGCCGACCTCGACCCATGGAAGCCTGCAGGCTGTGAGCATCTCGAAGAGGCCTCCCCTGAGGCGCTGGAGCTCGATAACTTTAGCGGCCTTCTCCGGGTCGTAGGTGATCTTGTACTCGACCTTCTTGGCCTGCTCGCCCTCGATTGGAGCGGTGCCAATCTCCCAGGCAATGACCCATGCCTCCTTGTGGTGGGCACCGATTGAGCTGGTACCGAAGGCGAGCGCCATGGCCGGGTAGATGAAGCAGTTGTAACCGCTCGTCTCAAGGCCCTTGACGTGCATGGCGAAGCTGTCATCGCCGAGCTTCTGGCTCATTCTCATGACACCCTCGGCGGCGAAGTTGCCGAGCTCTCCCCTCCTAAATGCGATGTCCTCAACGAGCTGCTTGGCGCCCTTGAAGTCCCCGAAGGTCGGGCCTTCCTTGAGGAGTCCCTTCTCAACGGCCTCCATCACGAACGATATTGACACACCGAGTGAGATGGTGTCGAGGCCGTACATGTCGGCGAGCCTGTTGAGGACCGAAACCTCGTTGAGCTTGCCAAGGCCGAGGTTTGAGCCGAGCAGGGCAACGTTCTCGTAGTCAAGCTCGCTCTCCTGGGCTTCGGCGTCGAGGACGACGTTTCCACAGGGCATGTTACAGTACGGACAACCGCGCTGCTTGACCTTCATGCCCTCCATTGTGTATCCATCGATCGACCGTGCAAACTCGAAGGAACCGTCGCTGAAGTTCCTCGTCGGCAGGGCGCTGTTCTCGTTGGTCCACTCGACGGCGGCCATGGTTCCCTGCCTCTTCCAGAACGGGTAAGCCGGCGAGTTCTGGATTGCCTCGTAGGCCTCCCTTGAGAGCTCCTGGAGCTTCTTCTTGTCAGCGACTGGTATCTCCTTCGTTCCCTTTATGACGACGGCCTTGAGCTTCTTGCTTCCCATTACGGCACCCATACCGGGCCTTCCAGCGGCCCTGCCCTCCTGGGACATGACGACGGCGTAGCGGACAAGGTTCTCTCCACCCGGACCGATGCTGAGGATTCCGACGTTCTTGCCGTGTATCTTCTTGAGTTCCTCCTCAGTCTTGAAGGTGTCGAGGCCCCAGAGGCCCTCGGCGCTGAGTATGCTAACGTTGTCGTTCTCTATGTAGAGGTAAACCGGCTTCTTGGCCTTACCCTCAACTACTATAGCGTCATAGCCGGCCTTTCTCAGGTGGACGGTCGCCATGGTGCCGAGGTTACCATCACCGTAACCGCCGGTGAGCGGGCTCTTGGCGGCGACGACGAGCTTACCGCCGCTCGGAGTTGGTAAACCGTTGAACGGACCTGCAGCAAAAACGAGCTTGTTCTCCGGCCCAAGCGGGTCGGCACCTTTGACTTCATCCCAGAGGATCTTGATTGCGAGACCCCTACCACCGATAAACTGCTGAGCCACATCGGGAGAATACTCCTGCACCCAGATCTTGTTGTCGGTCAGGTCGACCCGGAGGATCCTTCCCCACCATCCCTTCATTGACATATCAGAATCACCTCGAAAGATTTTCGGTTTGAAGGATATAAGGGCTTCGCAAAAGGAAACATTTCACCAAACCCTTTACGTTAAGTCCATTTGTTAACTACAATGACCCAAAAAGAACACAAATAGCCAAAGGTTTATTTGGGGGCGCATGAATTTTCATGGGTGAACCCGATGGATGAAGGTATTAAAGCCTGCAAGAACTGCCGCTGGTTCGGTGCGATAGACTCTTATTTCCCGACGCAGGGGGTATGCAGGAAGCGCATGAAAACCGTCCACATGAATTTCGTCTGCGATGACTGGGAGCCGTTGTGGAAGGGGTTTGAAAGGGCCTGATGAAGACAACCGCTGACGTTGTATAATGGCGATTATTATAACCGCGGTTATACTAATCCGGGTTATACTACCGCTTGAAGACCCTTAAATCCAGAACCACATGCCACACCCCTGGAGCGTAGCGCTTTATAACGAGCTCGTTGAGCTTCTCCACCTCGTAGCCGTATTCCCTGGCCGTTTTCTGGAACGTCTCGAAGGGTTCCCTCGGCATCAGCCTCTCGGGAACGGTGTTGTGGTAGTGGATTATCGCCTCGTCCTTCGCTATGCTCAGCGCTTTAGGGATGAACTCGTGGGTCTTCACCACGTACCCCATGAGAATCCTGTCTGCGATGTTCTCCCCTGGAAAGTCGCGGTTGTCGATGTTGTAAGCCGTCATCCTGTCCTGCACTTTGTTAAGCTCGATGTTCTCCACCAGAAAGCGGAAGGTGTAAGGGCTCTTTTCTATGGCTATAACCCTCGCCCCTCCGTGAACTGCCATCGGCAGGCTGAGATGGCCGACTCCCGCAAACATATCAACGACGAGCTCATCTGGTTTTGCTATTTTGGCCATCCTAACGCGCTCTTTGACGTTCGCCGGCGAGAACATCACCTTTGCCACGTCGAGCTTGTAGAGTATCCCGTTCTCGCGGTGTATTGTGACAGTGTCGTTCCCGTAGAGGAGCTCATAGTTTGTCTCCCTAAATTCGCCACCTATGCGCCCCTTTCTGAGCACGGCCTTGACGCCGAGAACCTCCGCATAGACCTCGGCTATCCTGTGTTTGTACGGCTCAAGCTCCTCCCTGAGCGGAAGGATTAGCACGTCGCCTATCTGCGTCCAGTGCTTTGGGAGCTTATCCACTAACTCCGTGGGGAGCTCTTTTGAAAGTATCGCCCTGATCCTCGGCTTGATTAACTGGGTTTTCTCCGGCATCGGACTTACTCAGGGTGTAAACCTTAAAAAGGATTCCCTCTCAGCATTTCGGCAAAAAGCGATGAGAAAGCCTTAAAAACCTGAAGGGCGAAGAAAAAAGCGAGAAGTCCCTTGGAGGTCGATGGCCCCTATGGATGAAGAACCCCCGAGTAGTTGGTTATTGAAGCTATTTAAACCACGGAATAAACCTGCCCTTCTTGAGCAGAAATTGAGTGAAGAGGCCTACGAGGACTACAGGCGGCTTTTGATGAAGGCCAGGCCCGAGGTCAACGGATCAAAGCTCACACTGAGGCTCTCCAGCGGAACCGTCGAGCTCGACCGCGGCGTTCTCCGCGTTAAGGCAAAGAACCGGAAGGCCGCGGAGAAGATACTCCGCAACCTGCACCACTACGAGCAGCCCCCGAGCCTCTGGCCGGCCTACGGTCTAAGCTACTCGCTCAGGAGGAAGAGGGGCACCCTTCTCTGACTCTTGCTTTTATCCTCACTTATGCCCCCCAAACATTTAAAGGCACAGTTAGTCTTAATTCTCTAAGCGGATGACGACCCTTGCCCAGTCTGATTGGTGATGACGTCGGTATTAGCTGACGCTGGGGTGGTGAGGCTCGCGGACCGATGACCCACCCCCTCATCTGGAGGGAAGGAGATGGGCACTGAGGAAAACGACGGACTGCTTGAGTTTTACGCGAGCGAGGCCCTGACCTGCCCGAGGAGAATATACTTCAGGCTCAAGGGCTACCCCGAGAGGTGGCCCGAGTTCGTCAGGGTGAGGTTGAACCAGGGGGTAAACACCCACAACGTCCTCGGCGAGATTCTGGCAAAGCGCTTTGGCTTTGAGCTTGAGAAGCACATGATTCTGCGCTCCACTAGACTGGGCTTTGAGATCCACGGCAGAGTTGATGCCATAAGGGACTTTCCCATCGAGATAAAGGGCAAGACGAGCCTCCCGAGGGTTCCCTACGACTACCACTTGGCCCAGCTCAACATCTATCTCCGCTGGGCCGAAGCTGAGTACGGCTACCTCTACTACATAAAGCTTCACGACGAGCCGATGAAGGTCATCAGCAGGATAGACTTCTCCCGCTTCCCGATCGTCAAGGGGCCCAACTTTAAGGCCTTCGAGGTGCCCTACGACGGCAAGCTCTTCAGAGAGACGCTCAGGCACTTCTACAACGTCAAGAGGCACTATGAGAAAGGAAAGCCCCCCAAGGGCTGGAACGACTACGCCTGCAGGTTCTGTCCCTACAGGTATCTGTGCCATCCGGATGAAGAATGATTATGGAGCGGTTCTCCACTTCAGTCCATTATCCGCGACGGCCTCTATTTTTCCCTCGTTGTAGAGCTCTGCTATAATTGCCCTCAGGGGGACGAGGTTAAGGGCGAGTTTTTGTGGAGTAACTTTGACACCGTAGTGCCCCATTATCTTAAAAGCCAGCTCGTCGAGACTCATCGGCGTTCTGAGAAGCCCGGGAATTAACGCCTCCAGCTCTTCGACACGTTTCAGGTTGAAGTCAAGGAGCTTAAGAGCTTCCTCGCCGCTCACGACCTTCCCGTGGGAGGGGACGAGGGTGTAACCCTTTTCTACATAATTCTGCAATTCAATAATTGAAGCTTTAAATAATTCTGGCTCAACGAAGTAGGGAACGCCTACGGCCGTTATCAGCCTCTCGCCAAAGAATGAATCGCCAGCGTAGATTATCCCGTTCTCCTCGTCAAGAAAACCCGTCATTCCGGGCGAATGTCCGTTGAGCCTTATCGCCTTGAGGCCGAATGGCTCGTCACCCCACTCAAAAACGGCGTGAACTTTGACTTCCTCTGGAAACTGGTAGGCCAGGAAGCCCTTGGGAGCTTTCGAGCCGAAGGTGAGCAATTCCCTGTTGAGGGGACTCTCGGCGATGGAGAACTCGAAACGGTGGATGAAGAGCGGAGCGTTTATCCTCGGGGCAACTGAAACGTGGTCGGCATGGCCGTGGGTGGCGAGCTGGGCTTTGATATCCAGTCCGAGCTTTCTAACTTCCCTCTTCAGGTCTTTATGCCTGCCGCTCCCCTGGCCGGGGTCGACAAGAACACAGCCTTCATCAAAAACCCTGATGAGCGTTGCAGGGCTCCCGGGATACAGGTAGGCAGAATCACCCAACCGTCTCAATGCCATGGTACCACCACCCTTGTTAAAAGCTCACGATTAAAAATCCATCGAAAGGTTATAATGCCTTGGGGATAAATAAGGGCGGGTGGTGATATGAGGCTCGCTCTAATCGATGGTGAGCACTATCCAGATGTCACTGCATGGGCGATTAAAAAGCTCGGTAACGTCTGCTGTGCCGTCTTCCTCGGGGGCAGCGAAAAGATTGGTAGTATCGAAGAGGTCGAGAGGAAGTTGGGGATTAAGGTTTATCATTCACCCAACTATCTTGATGCCATCAGGCGGGCGCTGGAGGAAAACGAAGTTGAAGAGGTCGTTGATCTGAGCGATGAGCCCGTCCTCAACTATGAGGACCGCTTTAAGATAGCATCCATCTGCATGCTCTACGGCGTGGCATACCGCGGTGCGGACTTCTACTTCAAGCCAAGCCCCATGAAAAGGCTTGGAAAGCCGAGTATAGCTATTATCGGCACCGGGAAGAGAGTGGGGAAGACGGCCGTGAGCGGCTTCGTGGCGAGAACCCTTAAGACGATAGCCAGACCCGTTATCGTCACCATGGGGCGCGGCGGTCCAGAGGAGCCTGAGCTGATAGAGGGAGACAGGTTCGAGATAACCCCAGAGTTCCTGCTTAAGCTGGCCGAGAACGGCAAGCACGCGGCATCAGATCACTTTGAGGATGCACTGACGTCGCGCGTTACAACAATAGGCTGCAGGCGCTGCGGCGGCGGCATGGCAGGCTTTCCCTTCTTCGATGTTGTGGACGCGGGAGTGAAGCTTGCCGAGAGCCTGCCCAACGACTTGATAATCCTAGAGGGCAGCGGGGCGACGTTTCCAGCTTATAAAGCCGACAGGTACGTTGTTGTGGTCGGTGCCGATCAGAAGCTGGACTTTATACGGGGCTACTTTGGGCCCTTCAGACTGGCAATGGCGGATATCGTCGTGGTTACGAGAGCAGACTCCGTGGATGAAGAAAAGCTGAAGGCCTTGGAAAACATCATCCACGATGCCAACCCTGACGCGGATTTTCACTTGACGGCCTTCCGTCCGAGACCCCTCGGTGAGGTCTCAGGGAAGAGGCTCGGCCTCGTGATGACCTCCGGTGGGGCCCTTCCAAAGGCGAAGGAGCACCTTGAAATGCTTGGCGCTGAAGTGCTATACACCTCGGGCAACCTCTCGAAGAGGCCACTCCTCTGGAGGGATTTGGAGGGCTTTGAGGGAATAGATGCCGTTGCCGTCGAGCTCAAAGCTGCTGCGGTTGACGTGGTTACGAGGTGGGCACTGGAGAGGGGGATAGAGGTCATCTATCTCGACAACGAGCCCGTCAATATCGACGGCAAAGACCTGGGGAGTGCCATATTAACCCTCGGCCGTTCCTTGCTGGAGGGGAGAGCATGATAATCGTTACCGACCCGGAAAGGAAGATACGCCTTCCGTTCTCACGGGGAATCCTCACGCGCTCAATAACCCTCGCCGGGGTTGACGTGGGAATAGCGTACATCATAGCCACGGAGGTTCAGAAAGAACTGAAGGAGCGGAAGCGCAAGCTCATAACCACTGACGATATCCACGAGCTGACCTATCAGAAGCTCCTTGACCATGGTCTGAAGGAGGCAGCAAAGCGCTACCTCTTCTGGCGTCAGCTCAGACGCCTCAAGGTGCCGATAACCATACTGCTCGGCGGCGCCACAGGCGTGGGGAAATCAACCATAGCGACGGAGTTAGCCTTTCGCCTCGGGATCAGGAGCGTCATAGGCACGGATACGATACGGGAAGTCATGAGGAAGATAATAGCCCCCGAGCTCCTCCCTGACCTTCACACCTCATCCTTCCTCGCGTGGAAGGTAATAGGTGAGGGCAGGAAAGAGAATTCGCCTCTCATACGGGGCTTTGAGAACCAGGTTCAGCACGTCTCTGTTGGCGTCAACGCCGTCCTTGAGAGGGCTTACAAGGAGGGCTTCAACGCGATAATCGAGGGCATACACCTCGTTCCTGGATACATAAAGCTAAGGGAGAACAGTTTCATGTACGTGATAACCGTGGGTGGCCGAAAAGACCTTGAGGCCAGGTTCTACGAGAGGGCCCGCTACAGCAAAAGACCAGTGGACTACTACCTCAAGCACATTGAGGCGATCCTTGAGATTCAAGATTTCCTCATTGAACGTGCCAGGGAGCATGGTGTGCCGGTCCTCAACAACGTCGAGCTTGAGAACACGATTAACACCATCATGGAGGACATAATGGAGAGGCTTATGGAAAGAATTGGGGAGAAGCTGACCTCTCCTTCACCCTGAAGGGGTTCCCCTCGGGCGTCATAATTCCCCTTCAGGGTGCTTCATCGGTTTGCGGGGGATCTACTTGCCCCCGCCACCAATTTTGGGAACCAGCCCCGAGGAGACAGTCTCGAAAGGTTTTTGCTTTTAAAGGGCCTGTCCGGAGGATTCCCGTCCCGCACTGGTGGGTAAGACTTGACGGAGTTATTAAGGGTTGAAGGGCTCTTTTATTTTCCACATCCCCAGCAGTCTGCCTGAACCCCACGTTGCCTGTACCTCGAAGACCACCACCATGTCGCGGTATATGTCTATGAGGTTGAAGGTGTTCCCGTAGGGGTTCCTGTGGAGCTCCCAGCTTACCGAGCCGGCGTTGACTATGGGTGTATTCTCCACCTTTATACCGAAGGAGTTGCCGCCGTGGCCAGTCAGAACGAGGTTGGCCTTTTCTCTTGTCAGCATCCTTAGCACGTCTCCGGCATCCTCTAGGAAGCCCATCTCTCTGCTCCGCGGAATGGGCACGATGTTGTGGTGCATAACCACCACCGTGAACGTCTCGCGGTACTCCTCAAGGTGTTTGGCTATAATCCTCTGTCCTATCCTTCCCACAACCCCGATCGGTGTCTCGTACTGGGCACTTATCACCGGAATAAAGGTGAATCTCCCGATTTCGAGGATCTTCGGGTCGCCGAAATACTCTCTGAAGAGGTCGTAGCCGAGATATGTTATGTCATTGTGGCCGGGAACGACGAGCTTCTGGGCTTTTATTTTCTCGTAGAACTCGTAGGCCTTTTCGTAGTACCTCTCTATCCCCATATCCACGATATCGCCGCAGTGGATCACCAGGTCTGGCTTTATGCGCTCGTTTATCGTTCTTATGGCGTTTTCGAGCACTTTTCTCCTGAAGTAAACCCTGTCCGAGACGTTGCTCTCACTGAGCTGGACTATCCTGAAAAGCCTTTTCTCCTTGGGGACGAAAATCTTTGGCCTTACAGGTTCGTGCTCTTTCTTTGCCTCCTCTCCGGTAACGCGCTTTATAGTAACCTCGATCCTTCCGTCATCGTGAAGGGTTATGATGTTGTAGCTGTTCACGTCACCCTTGCGCGTCTTCCTGCAGGAGGTGCAGCCCGCGTTGTCCACTACCATGTCCTCAACCCTGTAAACGTTGGGTACATGCTTGTGGCCGCACGTGTAGAGGCTGACCTCGTGCCTGAGCATTAAATCGAGGACGTCGCCGGCGTTGAAGAGCACGTTCCTCTCACGCCCTGTGTCGGGCAGAGGGACGATGTGGTGGTGGGCAGCAATGATTTTGAACTTCCTTTTGGAGTACTCCTCCAGCTTTGCTTTCAGCCACTTGAACTTATAGCCGCCGACCCTGCCGTCGCTCAAATCTGGAATCGTCGAGTCGACCCAGATAACGACACCATTATCGAACTCAAAAACGCCGTTCAGAGGCCCAATGAACTTCTGGAAGAGCTCATAACCGACGTTTCTGACGTCGTGGTTTCCAGGGATGACGACCAGAGGTTTCTGAATCTTCTTCAGTTCGTATGATGCCCGTTCATACTCCTCGCGCAGTCCCTGATTGGTGACGTCGCCCGTGTGGATCACGAAGTCGAAGTTTCCCCTGTTGATTTCGCTCACTATGAGGTCGTAGGCGTAGCCCTTGTATGCAGAGTCGCTGGTTATGTGCGTGTCGCTTATGTGGGCTATTCGAATCATCGCCCATCACTCCGCGGCTATGGCAGTTTCGAGCTTTCTTCTGCTTGCGGTGAGAAGGTCGCTCAGGCTGAAGATGCCCACTATCTTGCCTTCCTCCTCGATGAGCATGTGCTTTATTCCCTTCTTGGCCATAAGATCGAGAACTTCCCTGAGCGGGGTGTTTGCGTCCACCGCTATGAGCTCGGGGCTCATTATATCTTTCACCGGTGTCGTGTTCGGAAGGCCGGGAATCACAACGCGCCTTATTATATCGCTCTTGGTGAAGAAGCCGATGACCCGTCCCTCCTCCACTACCACAAGGGAGCCGATGTCGAACTCGACCATCACTTCGCAGGCCCGCTTCACCGTATCGTCGGGCGCGACGCCGATGAGCTTTCTCGTCATGTAGACCTTAATCGGAGCCTTCCCCTCCATATCACCACCCAAAAGAAAAGTGGGAGGACTTTCTATATAACCTTATCACAGATGAACGGTCTCAACGCTGACATCCTCATGAGAAATCCGCAGGTAGAAGGCTGTCTCGTTGGGGATGACCTCGTATTCGGCTTCGTGATAGAGCTCCAGCGTTGAGGAAGCCACGGCAAATAGGTTCTCCTCCCTCAGAAGGAGGAGCTTGGAGTAGTCGAACCGCTCGGGCTTTTGGAGGAGTTTCTCGGCCATCTTAGCCGTTATAAATGCCGTAAACTCTCCCTCGGAGTTCTGGAACAGTGTCATCGTGTTGAAGACACTCTTAGTGGTCTCCTCGATTACGCGGTAGTGGACGAGAACATCCTCCAGTTTGGGACTCGGGAGCCTCCTGCAGAGGTACACGGCAAAGGTGTAGCTGTCGGAGGCGTTCCTCAGGTCTTTCTCGTCCAGCTCGGCGAGCTCGATTATCTTCTCCTTTTCGAGGTCTCCGTTGTGAAGTAGCCAGAAGCTGAAGCCCCGTCTCGTTGAGAAGGCGAAGGGCTGGACGTTGAAGAGGTTCTTAGCCCCCTGGCTGGCTGCCCTCGTGTGAACCATCAGAACGGAGAAGCCCTCGAGGGCATCCTTTAGGGACGCGACGGCAGAAGAGTCCTCAAATATTGGCTTCATGCTCCTGTAGTGCCTCACGCTTCCGTCTCTCACCAGGACGTAGCCCCAACCGTCCCTGTGCTGTCTTCCATTTCCCCTACGCTCCTTATACGGGTCATTCTCCGAGGCTTTGACTATCGCATCGACGAGGGGTTTGATCTTCTTCCCGTCTCCAGCTGCAAACAGTATGCGGCACATTCTGCTCACCACACTGAGTTCCCCCAGAACCCCAAAAGCTTTTAGGTCTCAAAGTGTAGAGGTTTCCATGCTGCTGAGGGAAATAAAGAGGAAAGCTCTTAAGCTGGTGGAGGAAGACTTCAGAATCATCGACTTCTCCTTCGCCCTGCCATACACCTACGTCCTCATAGAGGGAGAGCGCGGAAGGGCCCTCGGTGTGGCAATGACCCTCCCCGAGGAAGTGGGCACCTACAGGACTTCGATTGAGGAGCCTTCTCTAGAGGTTTTCATCGAAAAGGCGGACAGCCTCAACGTCATCGAGCGAACGCTTGCCCTGGCGGCGATAAACGCGGTTTCTCAATACTACATCGACGTCTCAAATGCGCCGAACTTGGACGTGGTCGAGCTTCTGGATGAGAGCTTTGAAAAGGTCGCCGTCATCGGCAACATGCCTCCCGTGGTGAGGACTATCCGCGAGAGGGGCTTTGATGTTTATGTCTTCGAGCGGAATCCGAAGCTCTGGGACAGGAACACTCTCAGCGATGCCCTCGAGTACTGGCTTCTGCCAGAGGTCGACGCGGTGATAGCGAGCGGTTCAGCCATCCTGAACGGGACCCTTGAGATGATGCTCGACAGGGCAAAGCGGGCTAGGCTTTTCGTCCTCACGGGACCGACTGCCCAGCTCCTGCCAGAGTTCCTCAGGGGAAGTGGAGTTACTCATCTAGCCGCCATGAAAGTTATGGACATCGATATGGCCTTGATGAAGCTCAAGCTTGGTTCCTTCAGGGGTTTTGAGGCGGGTAGCAGGAAGTACATCATTCGGGTCGGTGGGTGATATGGAAGAGCTTAGAAAAGCCATTATCAGCGTTGCTAAGAAGGTGCGCGCTCACAGATCTCTCTACGAGAAGAACGAAGAGGCTGTAAAGCAGCATCTAATCGGGGAGATATTTCAGGCCCTTGGCTGGGACTGGAACAACCCCGAGGAAGTTAGACCGGAGGAGAGGACCGAGGACGGAAGGGCCGATTATGCCCTCATCCTCGATGGTAACGTCTTCGCCTACGTTGAGGCCAAGAACCTCGGTGTGAACATCCTCAAGAATGATAAGCCGCTCAGACAGCTCGGTCGCTACTGCTTCAACTCGGGCGTGAGGTATGGCATACTGACGAACGGGGCCGTTTGGATAGCCCTAAAGGCCTTTGAGGAAGGCTCGAGGCTGAGCGATAGGGTTCTTCTTATCACCAACATCGAGGAGGAGCCCCTGAACAAGGTTGTTCTCAAGCTCTCTCTTCTGTCGAAGTCCCGTATCAGGGACATTGAAAGGCTGGCATCGCTCCTTAAAGCCCTCGAGCTGAGCTTTGCAGGATTGAGGAAAGAGGGCTATTCGGAAGAGATGCTCATCGAGTATTTAACTTCCAAGGGAGGTACGAACCTCGTTCCCGTCGAGGATCTTACCGGGACGGAGGCGCCCAAGGCAGCTTACGTTTATGACAACGGCTGGAAGCTCCTCCCACTGCCCGAGAGGAGCATTAAAGGCGTCCTGCTCGCGGTCCTGCTCTACATGGAAAAGAACTCCCATGGCCCCCAGAGGGAAGAAATCAGGAAAGCCTACGAACACATAAGGGCGATGACAATAAGCCCCAGAACCGCCCTTGAAATTCTGAAGAAGCTCGAGGAGGAAGAAAAGCTAAGGATTTCCGTAGAGCTTTAGACGATCTTCCAGAGCTCGTCGCTCTCCGGCCTCTCAAGGGGCCTTTCCCTTCCGTTCTCAACTATTACCCTTGAGTCTTTGTCTTCCAGGAACTCCCCGATTACCGAGGCGTTTATGCCCTTCCCCTTGAGGGCGGAGATTATACCCTCGGCCTTTTCTTTGGGAGCGGCTATCATAAGCGCACCTGAGCTGATGAGGGCGAGCGGATTGAGGTCGTAAAACTCACAGATTTTCAGCGTTTCTTCCCTTATCGGGATCTTCTCTGCGTAAACGCGGAAGCCAAGTTCGGCAGCGTCTGCCATCTCGTGGAGGCCGTTGGTTATTCCGCCCTCGGTGGGGTCGTGCATTGCATCAACGCCGACCTCGTTGGCCGTGAGGGCGTCCTCAACGACGCTTATCATCGAGATGAAGGACTTGGCCCTCTCGACGAACTCTCTCCCGAAGACCTTTACCAGTTCCTCCTCACGCTCGCTCGCTATGATGGAGGTGCCCTCCAAACCAGCCCACTTGGTGAGGATTATGGCATCGTCTGGTTTGGCACCGTTTGAGGTTACGAGCTTCTCCTTCGAAACCTCCCCAAGCATGGTGCCGACCACTATCGGCCTGTGGAGGCCCGGAGTGACCTCCGTGTGGCCGCCGACTATCGCCACGCCAAGCTTTTCGGCGCTCTCGTGGAGCTCGTTCATAATCTTGGCGAGCAAGGCCTCGTCGGCATTTTCGGGGAGGAGGATAGAAACTAAAAACCACTTGGGCTTGGCGCCGAAGGTCGCAACGTCGTTCGCGTTGATGTGAACCGCATAGAAGCCTATTCTCTCCTCGGCCCCGGTTATCGGGTCAGTGGAGGCAACCAAAACGGAAGAACCGAAATCGATTGCAGTGGCATCTACCCCGAGGTCTGATTTAATTATAACCCTCTCGCCTGGGGCTCCCAGGCGGTTGAACACTATCTCCCTGAGTTTTTCTGGGGGAATTTTGCCTGGCGGCAGCATTTCAGACTTCCTCGAGCTTCTTCTTGACTTCCTCGGTGTGTCTCTTGGTCTCCTCCAGAGTGTTCCGCAGGTTTGCCAGCTCGAGCTTCAGCTCACCCAGCGTCTTGTTCATCTGGTAAAAGGCGAAGACCATTATCGCTATCAGGATCAGCCCGAGGGTTATAGATATCCATCCGCTCGGAGTCGAGCTGTACGGCATCATCACACCTCCTTCAGGTTTTTCACAATCTCGTTATCGATTATGAGCTTGAAGGGTTTTGCTTTGTAATACTTCTTTGCCCTTGGGTCGTTCGGCTCCAGGCGGAGCTCGCTCTCAACGAGGTTGGCCTTCTCCAGCTTCTTAAGATGGAGATAAAGCAGCTGACGAGAAATCCCTAAGGTCTTGGCGAGCTCGTAAACGTACCACTCCTTCTCGCAGAGCATCTTGAGTATCTTCACCCTGATTGGAGAACTCAGGGCTTCCGCGATCACTGCCAGCTCTTGGATGCTCTCGACCATTTTTCATCACGCCTGGCCTTCCATAGGACAGGAAGTCCTTACATAAGTTGGGAAAGAAAAATAAAAAGCTTTCGAAATCAGCGCTTCAGGAGGGCGTAAAGCAACGCCCCCAGCAGGAGGAGGGGCAGGAACAGGAACGCTAAGCGCGCAAATATGAAAAATATTGCAAATATTCCAAAGCCCCACCACATCCAGCCAAAGCCCCATCCCCGCCTTCCAAACATGGGGCCCCTCATTATCGGTCCTCCAAATCCCCTCGGCATTTTCATCCCTCCAGATAGAGCCATCCAACGATTGTTTCGCCGCAGTCGAGCGTTACTTTGACCCCAAACGGAGTCTGGTAGGCGCTTCCAATGGTGAGCTTTTCAATGGAGCACCCACCTACGACCTTTCCGATGTAGTTTCCGTACTCATCGAGCAGTTTCATCACGGTTCCCCTTGAGGTCTCGTACATCTCGACCCTCACGCGCCTGAGCAGCTTTAGAGCGTCGTCCTTAACTTCCTCCACATCTATCTCCTCAACCGGGAACTCCCCGAACTCAACGAAGTGCCAAACTTTGGCCTCCATATCTAAACCTCCGATTCGATTATAAAAAAAGAAGGAAAGCTTCAGATGGCGAAGCCCATCCTGTGGGCAAAGCCCCCCATCCAGTTCCAAGTGTTCCTGAAGGTGTTGATGATGCCGTCAATTATTCCAGTATCCTGAACCGGCTCCTGCGCGGCGCTTTCCCACATTCCGTGGCCCCTGACAACGTCGCCCATCGGGTTGCCAAAGCCGTGGCTGTTTGCCGAGCTGATGACCTCCTTGTAGTAGTCCTCGCTGACCACCTGCGGCTCGTATGTTACCCCGTAGTTCGCGAGCACGCTCACGAAGCCCCTGAGGTGGTTCTCGCTACCTGCCTTGAGGCTCTCGTAGACCTGGATTATGTCTGCGTTGTCGGTCTTCGCAGTCCACTCCTCCAGGTCAGCTATGTCGGTCTCCTCTATCAATGCCCCCACCTTGAGGGCGTCGATGAGGCTCTGGCTGCCCATCTCGACGAGCTGGTCGTAGAGGGCCTGAAGCTCCGGGTTCGTGAAGACGCCTATTTCGTCGGTGGCCGGGTCGGTAAGGTTGTACTTCTCTATCAGGGCAAGCACGGTGTCAGTGTGCGTCTGCTCGCTCTGGGCTATGTTGTAGAATATTGGCAGTCCATACATCTCATAGAACGTCAGGTAGACGTCCCTGGCGAGCTTCTCCTCTTCTCTCATCCAAAGTAGGCCGTCTATTTCCTCCTGGCTCAGGTCAGCGTAGTAAGTGGTGAGTGTGCTGTCCACGAGGGGCGCGGTCTCTTGGACCGGCATCCTTGGACCGGCCCAGCTCGGCATTGCCGCGACCGCTCCAAAGGTCATTCCAACCAGCAGGGCGAGGAGCCCAACTCCAAACAACTTCATATTTCTCATGTTCTCAGCCCCCTCCATGTGTAAGTCTAATATTACATATGTTGGGGACTTTATAAAGTTTTCGGTATAGATACAGTTAAAAACGTAGCCTTGGGCCCATACATCATGCGGCTCAAGCTGAAGAAAATACTCATCGAGGAGTGGTTGTTTTCTCTCTCGGTCTCTGGCCTAGTCCTGACTTCCTTTGTGGCACAGAGAATCCCCCACTACTCCACCGACGACTTTCAGGTTGTCTTCACACTCTTCGTGTTCCTGGTCATTGTCAACGGCCTACAGCGCGAGAACGTCCTCAGGTTCTTGGCGGCCAACTTTCAGGGGAACTGGGGGGCGGTTAAGCTCGTTGCAATAACCGGGATTCTCTCGATTTTTGTCACCAACGATGTCGCCCTAATAACGATGGTTCCACTTACTCTTGCCATAGACTTCGAAGACGCCGCCCTAGTTGTTATTTTGGAGACGCTAATGGCTAACGCCGTCTCAGCTTTGACGCCCTTTGGCAATCCCCAGAACCTCTTTATCTACTACCACTACAACGTTTCACCCGCCGATTTCGTCCACACTATACTCCCCTTCGTCTTGGTGACGTCTCTTGTTATACTCCTCCTGAGTCTTAGGGTGAGGGCCACTCCTGAGGTTGAGTTCCCTGGGAAGCCGTCTCGGGAGGGATGGATATACGTGGGGATGTTTTTCCTGTTCATAGCTGCAGTCTTGAAGATCGTCCCCCTGTGGGTCGGCGTTATAGTTTTGGGCTACGCCCTCCTTTTCGATAGGAGGAGCCTCAGGGTAGATTACTTCCTTCTCGGCACTTTTCTGGCGTTCTTCGGCTTCACGGACAACGTCTCCCACCTTCTGAGATTTGAGCTGGAGTCCTCTCACCAAACATTCTTCACTGCCGCATTCCTCAGTCAGATAATGAGCAACGTCCCCTCAGCACTGCTCATTGCTGACTTCACGTCCGATTGGAAAGCCCTCCTCTGGGGAGTGAATGTCGGTGGATTCGGAACGCTTATCGCTTCACTTGCAAACCTAATCTCCTACCGCATATACTCATCCCACAGAAATAAAGAAAGGAAATATCTGATACGGTTCCATCTCTACAGCTTTTCATTGTTCCTGCTGGGGATCATCCTGTATCTAGTTATTGAATAGCAGAATCTGGCTACCTGATGACAGCAAGTAAAAAAGGATCAAAAACAAAATTAAACGTCATGGGGCTCCCCCATGGACGGGGAGCTTTCTATGGCCTTTTATATGTGGCTTGCCGCTCATGTAGAGCTCCCTGAGGGTGCTTTCCAGCTTCATCAAGAGGGCACTGGCAGTCTCCACGTCGTTGTTCTCAATGGCGGCCTTGAGCTGCTCAACCAGATTCTCTAATTCCGAGACATCGATCCCGGCCTTTTCTAGGACTTTTATCTGGGCTTCTAGGCGGTGGATTGCTATCTCTGCCCTCCTCATCGGGTCGAACTTCACCTTCATGTTCCACTCCTTTGAGGCTATCCTGATGACAAACTCAGCGTGGGCCTTCGCCGCCGTTGCCTGTCCGTAGGCCCTTCCGTACTTACCTTCGTCATAGGCCTCCTTTGCCCTCTCAAGCTCCTTCTTTGCAAGGTTGAGCATCTTCTCGGCAAGCCACTCCTTCTGCTCCGGGAGCGTCACGTTGGCAAGGAGCTCCTCCGCAGTGGTTATCCTCTCCTCGCTCATGTTGATGGCCTTGAGTGCCATCTCCTGGGTTACGTTGACCTCAACCTCGGTGACGTTGAATGGGGTCTCGTTATCAAAGGCCCCCTCCCTGAGCCTTTCCCTGACCCTCTCCGCAACGCCCTTCATAACGTGACTCCTGATGATGGTCATGTTCTTGGGCCTGAGCTGTATCTTCATCATAACCTTAGTTATGTCGGTGCTGTTGTTGGCGAAGATTATTATCCCGTGAACCTTCAAGGCCTTCCTGAGGGCGACCTCGATTCCGGCAGTGTCGTTGCCCGGAACCACGATGACGCTGTTTTCGAACTTTATCTTGAGCTTCACGGTGGCGTTGTTGATAACGGCCAGGTTGGTCTCGTACCTGTTCGTGCCCCACCAGCGCTCAACTGTGATGTTCAGGCCCCTGAGGTCCTCGACGTACTGGTCAACAACGGCATCGGGGCCGCCAATTATTATGACCTCATCTGGAGCGTAGCTCATTATCTCGGCAGTAACGTTCGGGTCATAAACGCCCCACGTAGTGGTTATAACAACCGCACCTGTCAGATTGGCCAAGTACTCGGCCAGTGCACAGTCTGCCTCGTTGTCGCTGACGAGGATAACAGTTACTGAAGTTTCCCCTGCTGAGACCCTTCCGAACGCCAACGTGGTCGTTATTAGCATCAGACCGAAGAGCAACGCGATGACTTTTTTCCACATCACGGTACATCACCTCGACTGTTACTATGAAAAAGGCCCTATTTAAGCTTTTTTCACGAAATCGTCAGTGTAAATTCATGCTTGTTTAGCTTGGGGCAGTCTTCGTAACTATTTTGCCCTTTATCGTTAAAAAACGTTAGCCAACGTTTATCTATGTTCAACGGCCCTCATCAGCGAAGAGAAAAGAAAAAAGTGCCAGAACATCTCCCGGATTAATGATACAAGCCCGTAGGCGCTGTCGAGCTCACACCTCTTCGAGTATCTTCTCCACCTCGGCGGTCTGTCCCCGAAGATCCGCCGCGGCCTGGTTTATTCCCCTGAGCTCTTCCGTTATGGCCGCGAGGTTCTTGTGCAGGGAGTACATTGAGAACAGAACCACTGCCAAGAGAACGAGCCACAGGGCTATGTTCACGTACTCAACGTAGCCGGGAGTCTCGGAGTAAAAATATTGGGGAATGTAAGGGCCCATCAGCCTTCACCTCCTTCAGCTGTTTCGTTTCCCTCAACTGGGCTGTTTAAACCCAGGAGCTTCTCAATCGCCGCGGCGAGCTCTTCCTTGAAGACCTCCCTGTCTAGGCCGTTCTTGAGCTCGATGGTCTCAAGGAGTTCGTCGGGCTCTGCTTCGATACCATAGTCTTCCTTCAGGACTCTGGCCAGCTCGTCCGCAGGGACGCCGTAGAGGTCCGCGAGCTGTTGTAGCGTATAGCTCTTGAGCATCGTTCCGGTGATTTCAACGTAGGTGTATGTGGTGTTGATGGTCTCGTTCGGGAGGTAGTCCAAGTAGTCGTAGGTGACCTCAGTGTCTTCCGTGTTCTCTTCCTCTACGATCAAGGTGCCGTAAGCGTAGAACCCCGCTGCCAGGAGGGCGAACACGAGCAGCAGCGCAGCGATGGGCTTCCACTTAGTCTTCCTAAAGCCCATCCTGAGCATGGTTATCATGCTCTTGAACCCTATTATCAGGTGAGCCGCCACGAGACCTACCATGGCAAAGCCGAAATATGTGTGGATGTTGGTCCACGTGTCCTTGTCAAGCCCTAGGAAAGTCCAGCCCAATGTATCCGCTATCCTTCCAGAGGGTGCTAAATACAGGGCTATTCCAGAAATGGTGATCACTATAAAAACAACCGTTAGTGCGAGGTCTATTATTCCCCTAAGCCAGGCCGGGGCCGCTTTCCACTTCATCAACGGCACCTCCCCTTGCATTTTATGGTTCCGAGAGTGGGAATTGCTGGAGTTTCAATGCGGAAACCTCTGTCAGGGAGCATTCCTTTTGCCTTCAATATTAATCTCATACGAATCACCACATATGTAACTTCAAAATTACATATGACAGCCCCATTTAAAAAAGTTTCGGTAGGCCGATTAACCAATTGAATACTTTAATATCCAAACCTTAAAAGAGTAATCCCCGCAGAATAAATGGAGAGAGCACAGAATCAGGGAGAGACGTAGTAGTACTCTCCCATTTCCTTCTGCTCCCTGTCCTTGACGCTTCCTTCCTTGTTGGCCCTCGGCCTTCCAGTATCCGGATCGCGTCTGAAGGTTACTCCTACACTAGCCAGGAAGCGGTTCATTCCCTCGCGCATTCCCGTCGGCGGCAGAGCCTTACCGTACTTGCCAGGCTCTCCCTCGAAGACCATTATCCTGTCGCTTATGTAGTCTATCATGAGGACGTCGTGCTCGACTACCAGGGCAGTCTTTCCTTCCTTCTCCATGAGGTGCCTTATCGCCCTTGATACAGCCAAGCGCTGCTCGACGTCGAGGTAAGCCGAGGGCTCGTCGAGCAGGTAGAGGTCGGCATCGCGTATGAGCGCCGCGGTTATGGCGACCCTCTGCAGTTCTCCACCGCTCAGCTCGTTCACCTGCTTATCGTAGAGGTCTGGAATGCCCAGCGGGTTTAACAGCTCGGTCTTGTAGAAGTTGCTGAGGAGCTTTGAGGCGTCGATCTTGCTCAGGAGGTCGTAAACCGTTCCCTCATAGTCTGCCTTGATGTACTGGGGCTTGTAGCTGACCTTGAGCTCCCAGTCGACCTCGCCCTCTGTGGGCTTCTCCACTCCGGCCAGCATCTTCACGAAGGTGGTCTTACCGATACCGTTCGGGCCGACGATGCTGACAACTTCACCCATGTAGAGCGTCCCCGGCTCGGCCTCCAGTCTGAACCCACCGTAGTCCTTGACGAGGCGCGGATACTCAACGAGTATCTCGCCCGCCTGGCTCTGCCTCTCGCTGGACTTGGTGAAGCGTATCTCGTAGGGTCTGAATCTAACGTTCTCGTCTCTCAGGTAACCCCTGAGGAACTCGTTGATGCCGTTTCTCGTTCCCTTCGGCTGGGAGAAGATACCATAAGCGCCAGGCTTACCGTAGACGACGTGGATTATGTCGCTCAGGTAGTCGAGAACCGCCAGGTCGTGCTCGACAGTTAAGACGGCCTTTCCTGAGTCGGCAAGCTTCCTTATTATCCTCGCGACCTTGAGACGCTGTCGTATATCGAGGTAGCTGGAGGGCTCGTCAAAGAAGTAGAAGTGTGCATTCCTGAGCAGAGCCGCGGCTATTGCAACCCTCTGCAGCTCACCACCGCTTAGCTGGTCTATGTTCCTGTCGAGGACGTTCCTGAGCTCGAGCTCATCAACAACTTCATCGAATGCTCCAATCTCGTCTGCCCTCTTGAGTAAGTCCCTCACCTTGCCCTTCACTGCCTTGGGGATTAAATCGACGTACTGGGGCTTGACAACGGGTCTAATCTCTTTGTTTTTCAGCCTCTCAAAGTATGTCTGGAGCTCGTTGCCGCGGAAGGCCCTAATAACGTTGTCCCAGCTGTCGTTGTCGCCGCAGAGGTTCGGGAGGAGCTGGCCAGCGAGTATCTTGACCGCGGTGGTCTTACCCGTTCCGTTCGGCCCGAGGATTCCGACGACCATACCGTCCTTGACGACTGGCAGTCGGTAGAGGACGAATGCATTGACGCCGTAGCGGTGGACGCAGCCTTCCTCAAGCTCCTTGGGGAGGTTCACTATCGTTATCGCGTTGAATGGGCACTTGTGGACACAGATTCCACAGCCCGTACAGCTCGCTTCCTGTATTATCGGCTTGTAGTTATCTTCGTCTATTATTATGGCCTCACCGCCCATTCTATTCACTGGACAGACCCTCTCGCACAGGAAGTGACCGCACTTATCTGGGTTGCACTTCTCATAATCGATGACCGCGATTCTCATTCTCACCACCGCCCTACCCTACTGGGAAGGCCTTTAAAAAGTTGCGACGTAGTTCAACCCATGAGCATATTCGAGGCCCTCAAAGACCTCAAAGGCGAGATAGCCCACGTAAGAGTTTTTCCACCGAGGGAAGGTGATTTCTCGGATTTCCGGTTCAACCACCGTGAGGTAAATGCCCTCCTCAACGAGCTGGGCTTCACCCTCTACCGTCACCAGGTCGAGGCGCTGGAGAAGCTCTACTCCGGCAAAAACATCGTGGTAACCACTCCAACCGCGAGCGGAAAGAGCGAAATCTTCAGGCTTGCCATCTTTGACTCCTACCTCTCGAATCCTCGCGCAACGTATCTTCTCATTTATCCCACCCGCGCGCTTATCAACAACCAGTATGAGAAGTTCTCGCTCGAAGCCTTCCACTTCTTCAGGCTCACAGAAAAGATGCCGACGGCGAGTATCTTGACTGGCGACGTCCCGTGGGAGGAGAGGAGAAAGATACTCCGCGAGAAGCCGAACGTGATATTCACGACCCCCGACATGCTCCACTACAACGTCCTGAGGCGGTGGCGGGACTACGAATGGCTCCTGCGGAACCTCCGCTACCTCGTCGTTGATGAACTCCACACCTACCGCGGCGTCTTCGGCAGCAATACTGCCTACCTCTTCCGCAGGCTGGCCTTCAGGCTGAAACGCCTCGGAGTTAAGCCCCAGATAATAGCCCTCTCCGCGACGCTCAGGAATCCGAGGGAGTTTGCCGAGAACATATTCAAAACCAAGTTCGAGGTCGTGGGAGAGGCCACAAACCCCTTTCCGAGGAGGTACCTAATCCTCTTCGAGCCGAGGAACCTCGACGAGAGACAGCTCCTCAGGGCGGTCGTCGAGAGGCTGGCGGGGAGAGGAATCAAAACCCTTGTCTTCTTCGACTCGCGGAAGGGCACCGAGAAGCTCCTGCGCTTCATGCTTGGCTCCCCAGTTTTCACGAAAACGAGCACCTACAAGGGAACACTGCCAAAAAACGTCCGCTGGGAAATAGAGCGGGACTTCAAGGAGGGAAGGCTTTTAGTTCTACTCACCACGAACGCCCTCGAGCTGGGAATAGACATCGGAGATTTGGACGCAGTGATAAACTATGGCATCCCACCGGACGGCCTCTTCTCGCTCATCCAGCGCTTCGGCAGGGCTGGGAGAAAAGCGGACAGAGAGGCTATCAACGGTATCGTCCTGAGGAAGAACGGACTCGACTATTACTACAAGGAGCACGTGGATGAGCTCGTCGAGAAGCTTGAGAAGGGCATAATCGAGTATATGCCCGTCAACCTGAGGAACGAGCACATAGCGAAGAAGCACATCCACTACCTCCTCACCGAGGTCGGAGTGGTTGAGTGGGATGAGCTGGACGAGTTCGAGAGGAAGGTTGCGGAAAAGCTCGTCATCGAGAGGCTCGCCTCACTCAGAAAGAACCCCCTGACTGGAAAGCTCGAGGTCAGGCCCCTGAGGCCAGCTCTTAGTTATTCCTCACTTAGAACGGCGAGCGACGAGAGCTTCTTCCTGCTCATAGACGAGCCCTGGATAAGAGCCAAGCTCGTGGAAAAACGGGACATTGGCGAGCTTCTCCGCTTCATTAACTGGCTCAAGCTCAAGGGCTACGTAATTGAGGAGGTTGATACGGCCGAGTACCACCGCTCCCTCCTTCCGGGTATGGCCTACTTCTCGAGGGGAGAGCTCTACATGGCGAAGGACCGATTGAGCCTCGGCAAGTTCCACTTCGTCTTTGCCAAGAGACTCAACCGCCTCTGGGACGTTGAGACCTTCGCGAGCAAGAGGGAGGATATCGAGGTGCTCGAAGTTTACGAGAGCAAGTCTTACAAGGGGGCCGAGGTTCACCTGGGCAGGCTTAGGGTCAGGCACGTTTACACGGGCTTTGCGGTTAAGGGCAGGGACGTTGGAAACTACGCCGCCGAGCTGGTGAAGCTCAGGGAGGAGGGAATCCTCCGCGGGAAGATACACTCTCCTGTAAGCGGCCAGAGGGTTGAAACTGAGGAGGACTTCTCCATACTCAACTGGGAACGCTTTGCCAGAGTCGAGTTTGAAAAACCCTTGGAGTGGGAGTTTGAGACCGAGGGAATATGGCTCGTCTTCCCGGACTGGATTCGGGAAATTCCCCACGAGGAGTTCAGCGAGTTCTTCAGGGTGGCGGTGGAGAAGGGGAAAGAAAACATCGCCTTCGCCCTCTACGAGAACCTCGACAGGAGGAAGCTCTTCCCCGAGCTGTTAGGAGCGACGAGCCACTACATCAGGAAGGCGATTGATGATGCCCTCCAGCGCTTCAACATTCAAGACGAGGAGCTCGCCTTCGCGATAAAGAAGATGGTGGACAGCAAGGACGGGGTAGGCTCTGCGTTACACGCCATAGAGCACAATATGATAAAGATAGCCCCAATCTTCACCTACGTGGATTCGAGGGAGCTTGGCGGCTACAGCTACGCGAGCTTTCCTAATCCACCCCACGTAGGGAAGCCAGTGGTGTTTATCTACGACGGCAATGAGTTCGGCGCTGGGCTGGCGCCAATACTCTACGAGAACGCCGAAAAACTGATGGAGAAGAGTTTAGAGCACCTGAAGGGCTGCGAATGCAAAGACGGCTGCCCCGTCTGCGTTCTCTCGCCCAAGTGCGGCACCTTCAATGAGTTCCTCGATAAGTGGATGGCGATAAGGGTGTGGGAGAGATTGCTTAAACAACCCAACAAAGGGCAAGATTTTTAACTCCAGATGGTCACTCCCAGCCCATGACCGTGCAGAGCACCCCTAGACCCGAGACGTACCATGTAATCTACAGCCTTGTGGACCGTGGAAGGTTCGAAGAGGCCCTCGCCAAGATACGGGAACTCCCTCCGGACTATGTGAGCGAAGAACTGGCCACCCTTGTGGTCGAGATTGCAGCGGACTTCGCCCGGCGGGGCGATCTTAGGAAAGCACTAGTCGTGGTGGACATCCTGGTGGGGGACTCCGTCGATTGGGCGAGATGGCGCGTTTTCAAGGAGTATCTGGATTCGTGCAGTCCGGAGAGAGCGGAGACGTCCTTTGAGAGACACCACGTTCTTATAAAGCCGGAGAGTAAGGTGGAGGTTCTCCTGGACATTGCGAGGTGTGCCGGAAAAGAGAACTCAAAGCTTGCCCGTGACGCGCTGATGCTGGCCCTCCAGTGGGCGAGGCACATAAAGGGACGTTCAAACAGGGACTGGCGGCTGGAGATGGTTATAAACACTGCGTGTGACCTTGAGATGTGGGATATCGTTGCAGAGGCCTGCCGGGCCATGAGCGGAAAGGGGCGAAGAGAGGTCATAGATAGGCTCTTTCCCGAGGAGCTGGAGAAAGGGGTAACCACCTGTCGGGAATTCGCCGAGACCCTGAAGAGGCGCTATGAATCGGCGGAGGAAAACGCCCTCGACCTTGTCATAGAGGCCCACTTGAAGTATGAGAAGGAAATCCTGAGATCGCGGGGAGTGAATCCTTACCTGTACAAGCTGAAGGCAGTAAAAACTGAAGAAGGGGTTACGTTCTACGCCGTTAGAAGACCCCTTACGGTGGCACTTGCCAGGTACCTGTTGGACAGAGTGAGGCGGCTCCTGAGTCTAAACGCTCCTCATGAAGAGGGGCCTTAGTCTAACCCTCCCGCGCGTCTTTTCGGTCAGAAGCTCCATCAGCGGTTCGGCCTCACCCTTCCGCGTCTCCACGATGAACTTCACCAGCTCACCGTAATCCTCGCCAACTACCTTCCCGCCGTTTCCCTCGACAGTCTCCCTGACGGCCTGGTAGAGATTGTAGGAAAAGACAACCTCAAAGCGCTCCGTCTCATAGACTTCGACTATTCCTGCATTTTCTATGGCCAGACTAGCTGCTTCGCTGTAGGCCTTGACCAAACCACCGTAGCCGAGCTTTATTCCCCCGAAGTAGCGCGTAACTACAACAACCACGTTGCTCAGGCCTTTGTTCTGGATGACCTTGAGGACGGGCTTTCCAGCAGAGCCCTTAGGCTCGCCGTCGTCGTCATAGCGGACAGCAAAGTTCTTCCCGTCGTTTATCAGATACGCCGAGACGTTGTGGGTGGCGTCGCTGTGGTGGGCCTTTATCTTCCCTATGAAGGATTTTGCTTCCTCCTCCGAGCTGGCAGGTGAAGCGTAGCCTATGAAGACGGACTTCTTAACGACTAACTCGGCCGTGCCTATGCCTTTTAGCGTTCTGTACATGCCTCACCCTCTCAGCGTCGCGATGAGCTTCTTCTCGTTGAGGAGCATAGCTATCGCATCTTTGACATCGGTAACCACGATATCACTCGCGAGGAGGGCGTCTATTGTGGCCCCCTCTGGACCTATGACGCAGAAGGCCAGCTCGGCGCTCTCCAGCATCGCCACGTCGTTGTTTCCATTACCGATGGCTATGTAGGAGCCGTAGCTCATAGCTTTTTGGAGCTTCTCGCTCCCGTCTTTAACTCTCTCAACCCTGACGGGGAGGCCTTTGAACTCTTCCTCCAGCGTCCCGAAGGTGTCCGCACTTAGTATTACAACGGTGTACCTGTCGGCAAGCCTCTCCAGGAGGTGCTTTACCTCATCGTCCACTTTTCCATCCGACCCAAGGGTCCCGTTGAGGTCGAACACCACAGTTTCAGCTTTTATTTCGCCGTAGCCCGGAATTTCCATTGATATCACCACTGTAACTTTGCCAGGAGGATTTTTAAGGTTTGAACCCCAAGTGGCCCATAGCGGGGTGGGGGCGACCAATTCGAGGGGGTGTTCCGTATTAATAGCGAAAGAGTTAAATATCTCACCACTGGAGGGAATACCATGTTGAAAGTGCGAGAGCTTGTCAATGACTGGGAGGTTCTCGTTAGGCTAAACTCGTTCTTTCTGAGCTACTTCGGATGGCTCTTATTTGGACTTGCCTACGGCTTTCTTGGCAGGTATAGCGTTGATTTGACCGATTATCTCTTGAAGCTTCCGTTCACCTCCAGGGATTTCGTGGTTGGCCTTGTGGGGTTTACAAAAAGTGTTCCTCTCATATACTGGCTCCTTGAGGCAGTTTATTACCTGGGCTTCTCAGGGTCAATCGCTCTCGTCGTTGCATATCTACTCCTTTACAAAAGGGATCTGGAGGCATCGGACGAGCTCTTTATTCGATATCTGCTCTCCTATTCCGTGGCTGGGGTGATATACATCCTCTTCCATGTCCACGCACCACATCTGGTCTACAACCTTCCAGGCTACATATCCGAGAACAACTATCTGACGAGGCAGGAGTTCGTTCTGCCTTCTCTCCACAACACCTTCGCCATGGTGAACATAATCACCCTCTGGAAGTACAGAAAGGAGAAGACAGGCGCAGCGATCATAGCCATCAACTCGTTAATACCCTTTGCCACGCTCCTCCTCGGCCACCACTGGATTTATGATATAGTCACGGGAATGCTCCTTGCGGGAATCGTTTCAAGGCTCACCGTGGGCTATTCTCCAAAGCTCCCTGCCATCCTGTGCAGGCTGGAGCTCTCTTATCTGAAACGGCTGACACTGGTCAGTTTCTTCATCGGCGTCATCGCCCTCTTCCTCGCTGCCGACCCTCAGCACTGGAGCCAGCTCGTCGACAATCTCTTTGGGACTCCCTGAGAAAAACTTATAAAGGTCTCCGAAGCCCTTAACATCGGGTGCCGGGGTAGCCTAGCTCGGCAGGGCGGCGGACTCGTAATCCGCAGGTCGCGGGTTCAAATCCCGCTCCCGGCTCCACAACCATCCTTCCCACTTCTCAGACCATTTCTCAATTGAAAGCCTCATCAAAACGGCATCCTCAATGAAACGGCTCCTGTTATACGTTGCCTGATCGAGAAGTTCGATGACCTGCGGACTAAGCGTGATGTGAATTGGTATACGAGTTCTCTTAGGCTTCTTTTTGGCCATTTCAAGGCCCCCAAAGGCTCCTTTTTGTGTGGCCACACGTGGCCACATGTAGCCACACTGAAATACTGAGTGTCCGCAGGATATAGCCATTGCGGTCATGGTCGTCACCTCAGATCTCGCCGGCCCTCCACAGGTTGTAGAATTTTGTCAGCGTGTTCAGCTTCTCAACGAATTCCCACGAGAGGTTGAGCCTGTTTGAAGTCCTGGACACTATCCCGAGCTGAATGAGCGTCTTCTTGACTATGCTCCAGTCCTTCCTCAGCTTTGCGGCAGGGTAGCCCCTCTCGCGGAGCTCCTTCTCGATGAGCTTGTTTATCCTGGTCTTCGTGATCTCCCCCTCGTCGAACTTGTTCAGGAGCTCGTGGTACTGCTCAAGCAGGTCCTGCTCGCCGAGGTATTCGAGGATGACCTCAAGCCAGTCTTCAGTGTAGGTCTCCCTCTTCTGCCTCAGCCGCTCGAGGAGGGCTTCAGCTATGCCTATGCGGTGCTCGTCGTCATCGAAGATTAGCTCAAGGAAGTTGTAGAGGCCCTTGAGCTTGAACTCGTTCTCGGGCAGGGCTATTTTGGGCTTCATGGGCTCACCCCACTCACGGTTTTTGTGAGCATGGTGAGGCTTTCGGGAGTGTTTGGTGTGTGGGCTTTATCACTCGTAAATGAGGGCCCGTATTCACGGAAAGTGTGAGCTAGGAAAGAGGCCGCACCCGGTGAAACCGAAATCCCGCTCACGGATTTCGTGAATACGTCAACACTCATACGAAAGTTAACGTTTAGCTCCATATGTCCCTTCCCTCCTCGCTGTACTTGTAGAAGAACTCGTCGAGGGCCTTAAGCAAGTCCCTCTTCACCCGCTCGACTTCTCGCTTGTAGCAGTCAGCATGATAGTATTTTGAGAACCACGGGCCGAATTGTCCTCTTCTGAAAGTAAGCACATAAGCCTCCGAGCCTGCCGGAATCTCCCTCTTGCAGGCTTTACAGACGTGCGGCTCTTTTGTCTTGACCTTCTTTATTCTGACAAGCTGACGGTAGTTCACGAAGCCAAAGAGGTATGCTAGCGGGATACCAAGATAGTCCCTGACGTATGTGGGGAGGTATGACCAGCGTCCCAACTCCTCACTCACGGCCATCACGCTCCTCCTTTTCTTCTTCAGAGTGCACGTAGCGGAACCACCACGTGTAATACTCCTCAGTAATCCCCACCCCCTCCATTCAAACCACCTCAAGCGCGAGTTGCTTTGAATGGATCTCAAACAGGTTGTCGAGGTTCGCCACCCACTTCGAGAGAACCCGCTCAATCTGCTCCTGAATCGAGATGCCCTCCTGCCAGTTCTTCCTGATGTGGTACCTGTACGCGAGGCTGTCTGCCGAGTAGAGCGCGTCCCAAACGTCCTTGTACTTCAGAACGCCGAACTTGATGCCAAAGCCGTGCAGTCGATATTTCCGAGGGAGTTCCTTGCGGATTGCGAGGATGTACTTCCGGATCTGCTGCTCCCGCCCGCGCCGGCACATTGTGCCGAGGCCGATGAGTTCAGTCAGGAGGCCGTGCTCCCTCATGTAGTCCAGCATCCAGAGGTAATCGTCAAGCGTCCAGCCCTGAAGCACCGCGACAAAGCGAGGCTTGAGCTTGGGATAGTAGTCGTCGAGGAGATCCATGATTTTGAGTTGGTTCTCGATCGTCTTCATCTGGTTCTCCCGCACAGTCACACCCCACTTCTCGCGAACCTGAGGCTCGTTTGGGTAGTCTCTATTGGCGAAGAAGTCGGCCTTGACGCGGTAGACATAGCGGAGGTAATTGAGATGGCTGTCAGGGTACTCTCTGAGCTTGAAAAAGAAGCTAAAGCCGCCGCTGTCGACGAAGAGCTTGCCGCGGTTGCGCGGGATTGGCCTGACCGCAGTCGCGTAGTTGACCATGACATTGAACTTGCGTGGAGCGAAGCTCTCTATCGCCTTTCTTGCCGAACCGTCAGCGACTCCGAAGAAGAACAATTCCACGCCCCGTCACCTCCCCCACAGCAGGAACCTGAGCGTCTCGGGCAGCTCCTGAGCGGGAACGCGGATCACATCATCGAGATGGACGAACGCGTAGTAATCATGAGCCGAGCCGTGCCCGTACCAGTCGAAGCTCACCGGCGTGTTCGCCGCGTTCCAAACGAGGAACTCCTGCCCAAGGTTAACGAGGTAGTAGAAGTCAATACCCGCCTGCAGCGCGAACATCCTGTGCCCCTCGTACTGCTTGCCGTTCACCTTGACCTTCCCATTGACCAGAGCCGAGCGTGGGTTCATGTTCTTCAGCTCGAAGCCAGTGAAACGGAAGCCCTTGACGCCGCGGCGGTTGAGGTACTGGATGATGAGGCTGTCGACATCAGTCACGTACATATGCACGTCCAGGCCCTTCCTGGCCTTCTGGAGCGCCCGGCTGAAGTGGACGCGGTTCTCAGCGTCCCGCATGAGGCGCTTGAAATAGGTGAAAGCGTCGTCAATGCTGAGAGCGTCCTGATAAACGAAAGCCGTGCGGGAGGCCATCAGGTCCCCACCTCCTCGGGCTGGATGACGATCTCCTCCACTTCGAGCTCTTCTTCCTCAGACTCTTCGGGCGCCTCCTGGTACCTCAGCACTTTGAGAACCTGCTCTTTCCTGTCCCACCACACATCGCTGAGCTCGCCAAGCTTCTCCTTGATGCGCTGGTATTCCTCGTAGCTCACCTTCTTGCGGAGCTTGACCTTGTAGACGCGGCCGGAGACGTAGACCTTCGTGGGCACGGGCAGCTCCTGAAGGGCCTCCTCGAGCCGCTCAAGCGGGAGCACGTTCATGGCGTTCTCGGGCAGGTCGTCGTCATCGATGAGGACCTGCACCTTCCTCGCGTGCCAGGCCGCGAGGGCCTCCTCGAGCTTGACCTCAAGCTCCTCAGGGAGAGAAAGAGAGCGGACGGTCAAGCTCTCACCCCCCACGCGGCAAGGGTGGCCTGGCCGGCCTGAGCAGCCTTCCCGGCGGCGCGGCGCTGAGCCTCTCGGTCAAGCAGCTCCTTGAACTCCCCGAAAGCCTGCTCGTACGTGACCTCCTCGAGGAAGGCCACTTCCGCGTTCACGAGGAAGCCCCTGCGGTAGGCGTCAGCGAGGGGCATTATCTCGAAGCGGCTGCCCTCGGGCAGCTCCTCGCCGTAGTGCTTGACGAAAAAGTGGGCCAGGGCCGCGCGGGCTGCAGTCTTGAGATCCTTCGCGATGACCAGGTACTCCTCGCCAATTCCCGAGAAGTACGCGTAGAACTTCATGCTCCCGCCTCCTCTGTGAGTTTGTCACGTTCTTCCTCCTTCAGGTATCTGTGAAAGATGACGACTACTCCTTCCGCGTTCGGGTGAATTCTGAACGACAACTCGTGCTTCCTCGCGAATTCCACGATTCTCTGAACGTCCTCGTCAGAAATTGAGTGCTCGTACTCTGCCACGAGCAGCTTCTCGTATATGAATGAGTCGATCCCAACGTAGATCCTGTTTGCATCGAGCGCATGTCTTGCCTCCCACAACAGGCGGCACAAGTCACTCATGCCACCATCCCCTCCCTCGCTATTGCGAGCGGGCCGTCCCTCCAGACTTCCCTCCTGCGCTCGAGGTCGTCCAGGAGAGCGCGGGCGTCCTCAACGCGGATGTTCAGCTCGCGGGCGAGCTCATCCGGACGCTTCCAGCCCTCGCGGAGAAGTTCGAGAGCCTTCACGCGGAGGTGGCCCCAATCTCGCATGCTCCCACCCTCCTGAGCCGCTGTAGGACCTCGTTGATGGTCTCCAGGCGGCCGTTCCAGTACGCCACCTTCTCCCCGTCACCGCGGAGAATGTAGTCGAACCGCCTCTCCTCCGCCCTCTTCTTCTCGGCCTCAAGCCACGCTACCACGTCCTCAAGGCTCTCCTGCGGGCGGGCCTGCTTCACTTCCTCCGCAACCCAACTCCAGAAATTGGCTTCCGACTCAGACATCGGCCTTCACCTCCAAGGGGCGGGCATACTGCCCGGCGTTCAGGATGCGCGTGAGAACCTGGCGAAGGTTAGAAACGAAAGCCTCATTCCAATCCGACTCGTGCTTCTCCAGAACTGCGAAAGCCGCGCGGCGCGCGTCGGCCGGATCAATATCCTGGAAAGTCCTCTCCAAACGCGGTGGGACCTTCTCCTCAATGAACTCCTTCGCCTTCTTGCCCTGCTTGGTGGCGATATAATTCATGTACTCGTGATAGATGACCTCGAAAGCCATCTCCAAGTAGCGCTCGGCAGCGGGGCCAGACTTGAGCGGCTTGACTTCGGGGATCTTCTCCTTCACGGCCTCACCCACGGCCAAGCCCTTTGCAGCCTTCAGCGTGTCCCCGCGGTAGAGCTCGTAGTCAATGATGTCCGCTACCTGGCGGTCCTTCGGGCGGACGAGGACCCAACCATGGAACTCCGTGGCGATGTCCTTCGGGTAGAACCTGGCCGGCCAGGTGTTGCGCTCGTTCTTCCTGACGACAAAGGCCAGCTTCATGAGGTCCTTGATCTTGCCCTCATCGCGGAGGCCGAGGACCTCGGCACAGAGGGCCTTCCAGCTGACGCCTTCCCTCGCGTGCTTGGCGAGTTCCTTCAGCTTGAGCGCGTCCTGGTATGACCTCACGGAGCGGCCCTGCTTGAGGGCCTCAATCTCAAGTTCGAGCCTCTCTATCCTGGCGAGGAGTTTCTCGCGCTCCTCAAGAAGGGCCTGGTTTTCCTTTTCGAGCTGCTTGATATACTCTTCTTGGTGCTTGACTTTCGCAATAAGCTCCATAACGTCCAACTTGACATGACGAAGCATCCAATGGAACCACTCGGCCCGCGAGAGGCCCAACTTGAGGCGCTCTTCCTCGGCAAGCTCATAATCCTCCTGAGGTATGTCAGCCCTCCACTGCACAAGCGGGCTGTTCCATTTCCTTGGACGTCCAGGGCCCCTCGCGGGAATTCTCATAGAAATCACCTCTGGCTTTTGTAAGCACCCCACATGTCGAGAACGAGCTCTGGCCAGGAGATGCCGCGGCGCTGCTTCTCTTCCTCCATCTCCTTGTAGACATCATAAGGGATCCATGCCTCGAACCTCTTCACAGGACCTTCATACTTGCGAGGCCTTCCGAGCCTTCCCACCTTTATCACCTTACGAGATTTTTTCCCGTACGAGAATATTTCTCGTAAGATAGTAAGCACTTCAAATATAAAAGATTTTTGTGGGCATAATTGTGGCAAAATGCACAGCGTTGGTTTTTTGGATAGAAAAATTCTGGCAAATTACGAGCTAAAACAGTAAATCGAAATATTTTATCGGCATATTAATTCAGTTCTCCGAAAATCAGCCACGAGCATGGCGCAAAGAACCATAGAAGCTTTTAGGTTGTTCCTATAATCCTAATTAATTATAAGTACTTAATATTAAACTCAAACAAAAACATAGGTGAAATGTTCCATGCTTTGGTCTTCTGGAAGCTTGTCCTCTGGCTTTAGCTCGGACCATTTCCCCACGCTTTGCATCTTGGTCATCAACTGCTTACCTTTTTCACTTACAAGTTCATCGAATTTGTGAAATCCATAAAGAACAACTTCAACGATGTCTTTCTCTTTTAGGCCAAATTGTTTTTTCAGATCTGATGGCAGGAATATTAATCCCTTGGTGCCAAGTCTCGTAATGAGGTAAGCTTGCCGGAGTATCCGAATTTCCCGCCTATCATGATCAATCTCGATTTTTCTGACAACAACTTCTATGTAATCGTTCTTTGTAAGATTAAGAGCATCCCGTATGGGTTTAGGAATGGCTATCCTGCCTTCTTTGTCGAGTCGTGCATGGAACTTAGCCAGTGGCTCGATGATTTCTTTGCTTTCTTGGCTCACTGTCTCGCCCCCGGTGGCGAATTTTGAAGGGTGTAAACACTCGTGCACGAGCGTGCACATTATCAGTTGTTTATTGGTTGTTTAATAAATAAGGTTTACCGTCATTATTACGGCATTTTGGCGTCGAGACTTTCTCCAATGGCCCGGAATATTTCCAGTCCTAGCCGAAACTTTCTTATAATCCCCCGTAATAATTACGTAAGTAATTAATCCGAACGGTGATGCTCATGGGGCTCGGCGACTTCCTTAAGAAAGTTGGTGACGCTACTAAAAGGGCCATGGATCGCGCTGCTAAGGAAGCAAAGTATCGTGCCAAGGCACTTGAAATAAAAAGAGAAATTTCTGCCGCTGAACAGTCTTTTAAGCGTGAAATGAAAAAGCGGGCATTTGAGGCCAAACGAGAAATTCTTTCTCAGCTTAAGATGAGGCAACTTGAGGCCGTCTGTGTTGCTAAGGGGATCCCCACTTATCGCACAAAAATTGTCAATGGCGAGAAAAAGCGGTACAAAATCAGGAACAAGGAAGAGCTTATTGATGTAATGGCCTCTAAAATGACTCTTGAGGAAGTCGCCGAAGTGGCCAAGAGATATAAGGTGAAGTCCAGACACGTTATTCAGCAGTTCAACAAGTGGCTCGAAGACGCGAATGCGGCTTTAATGGCCTTGAAGAAACAGAAACAAAGAGAACTCGACGAGTACAAAGCTACGCTCTTTGGAGCAGAGGCAAACGAAGTTGAGACTATTGAGCTTGAGGAGGAGACTGAGGCGTCCCTTAGAGGAGTAGAGACTCTGGATGAGGAGGAAGAATTTTCTGCCTCTCACGAGCTTGACATTCTGGACATCCTACTGGATTTTGAGCCCGAGACCGTCAGAGATGAAGAGGATCTAGAGAAGCAGCTTTACCAGTACCTCCGTGCGAGGCTTGGAAGCCAGGTCCAGAGGCAAGTTCCCGTTGGAGATCAGAAAATTGACATAGTCATAGGAAATGGGGTTGGAATCGAGATTAAGATCGCGGAGAGCAGGAGCAAGCTCCAGCGATTGGTTGGGCAGGTTCTGGATTATGTTGAATACTTTGACGAGGTCATTGCAGTAATCCTCGACGTTGGGGCTAACGTGGACATTGACAGTTACATAAAGAAACTTCGGAGACTCGGTGCCGAGGTCGTGGTTCTGGAAGGAGACATTAGGAGAAAAGGCCGCTCTCGGGAGATTATAATTCAGGATGCAAGGAGGAAGATAATTATTCGGTAATCTCTCAATAATGTGGAGGTAGTATATAGAATGTGGAGAGCGTTTGACACAGTCCTTCAACGCAGAGTAACTGCGAGTGAGGCCGTAGAGTTGGTTGGTGAATCCGCGGAGGCCCGCAATAAGGCATATAAAGAAAAACGCTTTGTGTGCCCGGCCTGCGGTATGGAGGTCTCTCTCCGGCGTAGCCGGGCCGGGCGTTGGTATTTCTCCCATGTAGCCACGAAGAACGGTTGTGAGTACTACTATTGGTCAGAAAAGGAAGAGTGGGCAGAGGAAATCCATGACGAGTTTAAGCAGTGGTTGGCAGAGAAGCTAAGATATAGGGGCATTGATGCGGAGATTGAGAAGATAATGACATTTGAGAACTACAAACTAATTCCAGATATATACTATGAGGTAGGTAGGAAGAAGATCGCGATTGAAGTCGTGGTTAATTCTCCTCGGACCAAGGATGATATCATTGAAAAGTCGCGGAGGTACGCGGATCAGGGAATCTATGTGTGGTGGATTTTTTACTGGAAGTACAAGCGGAGGGAGGATGGCCTCACCTTATTAGATATAGCTAAAGCCGACTTGGATAAGCAGAGAATTACTAAGCGAATGTTTCGGAAGGGTAGCGTCTATAGGTTGATTCATGCAATCCACCAAGGAAGGATCTTTTTCTTTGATGATGTGTCTCCTCCTTCCGGGGATGAATACTCGATAGTGGCCGTACACCTGTTGTGGGAGGGGTCAAACAATTCGTTGGTCGGAATTATGCCATGGGTTCTCAATTATTCGAAGCCGTTCCATCTGTACTTGGACTTGAGAGACGTGCCTCAAGTGAAACTCTACCCTGAGGACGAGATTATACAAGGTCCTTTCAAGATTGCCCTCCCACCAACCACGCCTCATCAACAAGTTGCGGTAATCGGGTATAGTTTTGAGCTTCGTCTTTATGGGCAGGTATTAGCATTAACTCTGAGAATTGGCAAGGGAATTGCACATAGGTATTATCTGGAGCGTAGCCTTAAGAAAGGCGTGCCGTATACTTGGGGCGTGATTCTTCAACCGTTTGGAAATAACAAGTGGTTGGGATCCATCTCGTGGCCTCCGCTCGATATCTCCGAAATTACATCGACTGACGATGTTGTCAGGCACTCTCGGCACGTATTTTGGGAGTTGATAAAGTCTGTCTATGCGCGAAGGGGCATTCCTAAGTTCATATACAATCTTCCAGTATTAGTTTGGAATCCCGATACAAAGCAAGGGTATTATCTTGGCAAGAGTCTTGGGAAAGTCATCGAGGGAGGTTTCGAGCTAAGGCTTTCTGAGAAAGACATAAACTATCTGCAAGAGGTGTTAAAACATAGTCGCTTTCGTCTTCCCTATGCAAAACCAAGACGTCCTCGCTCCCGCGCTGCCAGGGGCTGAGGAAAGCAAACGGCCGCCCGCCGAGGGGCGGTAGCACATTTTGTGTTCTATACGTATCTTTCGTACGGTTCTACTCATAAGGTTTACCGTGTTGCATTATGCCATATAGCAGTTCGCCGTCGCTAAGGTCCTTGCTGGCTTATAAGTCGCGTGAGCAAAGTAAAATTAGAACACGAGATGCGAGGGTAATAATTACGCAAGTAAATTATTTAAGGGTAGCGGAAGATTTCGGGGAGGGTGTCAAATGCTGCGACCAGTGAGGGTACAATTAGATACTATTGAACGTCCTGTGATTGTGGAGTTCATGAGCAAAGAACATGTGTCCCGGATGCAGTCCTTCGACTGTGGTGTAGATGGAGATGAACAGACGGAGTTTGCTCAAAAAGAGGCGTGGGACACACATAGACGTTGTCTTTCTACTGTCTTTATTGTCCATGACAAAGAGGAGAATATCATCTCGTACTTTACACTGTCTCCTTTCATCGTTAGCCTTAAAATCAAGGATGATATGAGTGATGATAAGAAGAGACTTGTTGAGGAGCTTAGGGCTAAGTTAGAGGAGCTTCTCGGCATGGATATTAAGTACACCTCGGTGCCTACTATCCTTCTTGGTCAGTTCGGTCTTCAAAAGGAGTACCGGGGTAAAGGAGTCGGGGGAGAAATTCTGTCGAAAATTATACTTCCGTATGCTGTTTTCTATGCAGCCACTATTGGAGGGGTAGGACTGTCGCTTCACGCAAAGAAGAAAGTTGCTAAGAAGTTCTATCTAAAGAAAAGTCCTTTAGCAGAAGGATTCCAGGTTATCTCGAGAGGCGGAACATACGAGTTATTCTATCCATTTGTAGATGAGGTCCAGAAGTTTAGGATTGAGCTAATTAAAAGATCCAGAACTACAAAGTGAAATTAACGGCCTCATATGAGGCCGGCGATAGCCAGGGCTCTCTTAACGGTATCTTCTACTTCTTTGGGGTCTCGCTCTTTAGCTTTCTCAAATGCGCTCACGAAATTCTGGAGCTCCTCTGGGGTCTCCAGTATGAGTTCGTAACCATCAAACTTAGCCATTTCTCTCACCGTTGTTTCCTTACGGACGGAACTATATAAAGGTTATGCCGAACGCTATCTCATTAACAGGATTTACCATCTGTCTCTGGAATTTTGCGTCGTTGCGTTTTATTCGAGCTTTTTGACCGTTTTCCAATTCTGAGAGGCGAAACCTTCTTATAGTTTGAAGTAAAAATTCCAGTTTGCTAACAGAAAATATGGGGGGTCCTTGAATGAGGGATCCAGTTTCAGAGTTTGTGGATGCTTTTAGGGACGTCCTAATTGGAGCCGTCTTGGGAATAATGTTTTCAGTGTTTTACAAGGTTGCGCTTCAGTTAGGTATGTCAACGGCTCTCATTGTCTCAGTTTCGGCAATGGCTGATATTGCAGGCATATTATCATTGACTCAAGAGAGCTTAAAAATTCCCCTCGCGTACCTAGTAATGAGAATTTTTGGATACATATTCGCGATTAGCATCCTCAAAGATTCTGGATTGCCCATTGCTCCGGCAATCATGAACTTAGCCATATTGGTAGTGGCTTTGATACTCAGAGTATATTACATGAGGCAGGGATAAAAAGAAAAAAATCAACCCGTCACGACTTTCACTATTTTTCAGTTCTTGTCCTGACTATTGGATTATTGTTTTTTAAATAAGTACATATCTAGGTTTTTGGGAACCTCTGTGAAGTCACTCCGCATAGCTATAGAGATGCTGGTAGCAAGTCTCGAGGTGGAGGCTGAGGATATCTCTCCTCTTGAGCTGGCCATTATCCTCTTGTTCTTCATCATTCTTTTTCTTCTTTCTTTATATATGACTAAGTAGCCCGTTCAGGATGCACAGTTTTCTTATTACTTTTGAGTGCACATCAAGAGCATTGCCGAATGTGAGCGGGTAGTCTCCCACTTAAGGTAATGGAGTTATGTGGTTCTTATACTATCCTACGATAAATATAAAAATACCCTGTTAGATAAATACTCCCTCGGGGACGGCGATGCTTTCTATAAAAGACCTTACACAGAGAATCATTGACTTCAGGGACAAACGTGAATGGAAAAAGTATCACACACCGAAAAACTTGGCTATTTCTCTGGTGATCGAGGTCGGGGAGCTCTTGGAGCACTTCCAGTGGAAGTCTGATGAGGAGATACTCAAAGACACTAAAGTTCCAGAAAAGAGAGAGCAACTTGCTGACGAACTTGCTGATGTGGCTATCTACACGTTTCTCCTTGCCAATGAGTTGGACGTCGACCTCGAGGAGGCGATATTAAGGAAGCTAGAAAAGAACGAGAGAAAATACCCGGTTGAGCTTGTTAGGGGGAAGTATAAGAAATATACGGAGTTGGTGAAAGATGATGGAGACTCAGGAGGTTATTTCAAAACTTCAAGCGGGAGAAATTAAAGAAATTTATATTATCCAAGGAACAAAGGTTCACTGGAGCTGGAGCCTGATAGACTGGAAGTATAACATTAGTGGGAAAACTGACAAAAAAGTAGTGATTTGGGGGTTTACTAAAAAGGGTGATTACAACAGGATAAAGGTAGGAGATATTGTCTTACTAAAGACGAACAAAAATGAAGAGGGATATGTGGGGCAGTATAGTGGGATTTTTATGTTAGGGGTTATAAAAGAAAAATTTGAGGAAGATGATTTGTACTGGCCAGGGGACATGTCAAAGAGGAATAATAAATCCGAATGGGAATACCGTCTGAAAATTGCCCCGATATCAATTGTTCCGGATATCCTCAAAAGGTTGGAGGAGATACCCCCTGACAAGCTTAAGATGTTAAAGCAAGCCTATGTCTCTAGGGATATGAACCGCATGAAAACGATCCTACGCGAACTTAGTGTCCTAGAGAGTCCGGAAGTACTGGAATATAGAGGAATTTCCGGTAGTATCATAAAAGAAGATTATCAAAGGGAAATTGGGGAAATCGTGGACTTCTTGCTCTCACAATCACCTGTAACCATATTGCTCCTCAATAAGGGCCAAATAATACTCTACGGCCCCCCTGGAACCGGAAAAACATGGTTTGCTCTTAATTACATTAAAAGAAATGCAAAGTTGCCTCATAGAATAGGCTTTGTGACTTTCCACAAGTCTTATAGTTATGAGGAATTCATCGAGGGATTTAAGCCAAAATCCTCGGATAAAGGAGAGTTGAGCTATGGAGTAGAGGATGGTATTTTCAAGAGGATGGCCATTTTAGCAATTTGGGAAGGCATAAAAGCTGAATTTGCCCCTAAGGAGTACTCTGAATTAGTTCTTAACAAAATAATAGAGAGGTTTAAAGAAATTCTAAAAACAAGAAAATATACAGATAAAAAAGAAGAGTTAAAATCTAAAATGGAACTGTTCAATAGCATACGAGATAAGAACAGCATAGACAATCTGAGAGAAAAGGATTTCGAGGAAATCCTAAAAGGCTTACTAACGGAGCCTCCTGCTTCGATGTCAAAGATACTGAAAGATAACGACATTAAGAGGATCAGGGACTTACTTAAACAGTTACTCTATGGGGCAGACCCACTTAGTGAAAGGTTTGATGAATTTAACAAAGAGATACGAGGTATTGGTCCTTTCATGATAACTGAGATCATGTGTTTTGTCAATCCACAAGAATATCCGATATATAACGGGAAAGTGAGGTACTCTCTGAATTTCTTAAAAGCACTTGGAATAGACTTGGTTAGGAACATAGAGATCAAGGAAAGAATTAACGGAGAGTACTACGAGGACTTTAGAAGGGTAATGTTCTATTTTAGGAATATTCTAGAGAAACAGGTAGGATCTCAAAACCTTGATTTTATTGATGTCTACTTATTCATGCTTTACATCTATGAGCACAAACCCGAATTGGAAGTTTTAATCTCCCAAGAAGTCGATATGGACGAAGAGAATGTATATCCGATAATAAAGAAAAAAGTCATAGAGATGCTTAAGAAGTGGAAACTTGAGAATAGTCCTGAGGCTAGGAGGAAAAGGAGAGAGCTTTTCAAAAACGCGCCGAAGTTTTACCTTTTAATCGATGAAATAAACCGTGGTAATATCAGCAAGATCTTCGGAGAGCTGATAAGTCTTCTAGAAATGGACAAACGCATTGGGAAAGAGAATGAGTTGATAGTAACATTGCCATATTCGGAAGAACCATTTGGGATACCACCGAACCTATATATCATCGGGACAATGAACACTGCAGACAGGAGTATCGCCCTGCTCGATGTGGCACTGCGGAGGCGCTTCGCGTTCTATGAGTTTGAACCAGATCCCGGCCTCTTGACCAAAGAGAACCTCCTAAAGTTCTGGAAGAACTCTGTTCCAGAGGGGAAGTTTAAAGAGATGCAAGCCTCAATAGAGAGGCTATTCAATGAATTGGGGGACGACGAAGTCCTTAAGGACGCTTTAGAAAGGCTGAACAGCCGCATTGTCGAGTACAAAGACAGGGACCATAGGATTGGGCACACGTATTTCCTGAAAGTCAGAGACCTGGAAGATCTATGGTTTGTCTGGTACCACGAAATAATACCACTGCTCCAAGAGTACTTCTACGACGATGAGGAAACCCTATATAGTGAGATTATACCTGAGTTTACTGAATTGAGACACAAAATCCAAGACAATGCATTTTATGTTAGTGACATATACCAAAATAGGGGGAAGTTCATCAGAGCCTTCCAGACTCTAGCGGGCAGAAAAGACACTACAAGTCAGGAAGGGGAGGGCGAATGAACATCCCACCATTCTTTGAACACGAGAAGATATGTTATCCTCACAAAAAGGATACCTGCAATGGAAAGGTACTTCCAGATGAACGCTTAATCCCTTTGATACGGGAGCTAAACAAAAGGTACTCTAAAAACGAGGATAGGGGAGTTTTTATCCTCTACAAGGACTACTTACAGGCAACAAGCTATGTCGGCTTTGCACTACTAAGGGGTCATCTGATCCAGGTGCTGCCCAAAATCTACAGGAACGAGCTAGAGCCAGATGAGGAGAAAAGGACAGAGGCCACTATAACATTCTTAAAAATGCTGGACATAGCCTATGGGCTCCGAGTCCATAGGCTTAAAGAAAGGGAGCTAATGAAAGTCGCACAGATTGGCGTCCAAAACGGCCTACATGAGGCTTTTATCTACCTATTCGGGAAGACGCTTCTGGATGAAATTAAGAGGGGATACTACCGTGAATACGTTGAAGTCCAAAGTGAAGAGACTTATCTCAGAGGGAAACTCTTGCTCAGCCGACAGATTACGAAACTGCCCCACCAGAGGCACACTTTCAGCGTGGAGTACTACGACTTCACCGAGGATAACCTCCTAAACCAGATATTCTATGCGGCTACGGTAGTAGCGCTAAAAAAGACCCGTCTGCACGTTAACAAGAAACTATTGGGCCAGTTGGCCTCACTATTTGTTGATGTTACTCCAAAAAGGATACTGCGCTCTCATATTGAGAGAGTACACTTCACCCGGCTCAACGAGCGGTTTAAGGTTCCCTTTACCCTCGCAGTCATTGTCCTGTTCGGCCTAGGAGGGATTTCTGGCACAGGCGCACCGTTCGGGTTCTTTGTAGACATGAACACCCTCTTCCAGAGATATATAGAAGAGGCTATCCGACGGGAGTTGTCCCCACAGTATGTGGTCGAGGAGGCAGGGATTGGTGAGCTGATAAAGAACAGTAGCAAAGAGGTAGTGCCTGACGTCGTGATAAAGAGGGACGGCAGAATACGGCTTTTGGTCGAAGTTAAATACAAGAAAATTTTAGAGAAAACGCTAGTTGAAAGCAGGGACGTATACCAGGTCTACGCGTATTCTAGACTGGCTGACACTGACGTCGTCCTCATTTACCCCAAGCGGAGAGACTTTAACGAGAAGTTAACAAAGCAAGAGCTCGAATTTTTCGACGGCCATAGAGTGGTTGTCCTACCATTTGACCTCTCCGAGATCGCTAGCCATAAAGGTGACGTTTTCCTGCCAGAGGAAATAAAAACTAGCTTACATACGCTACTAAACAGAAAGGAGAAACAGAACCAACTGGTCAATGCTCTAAAAGACGAGATCAAGGAGACCATTCAAAAGATTGAAGACAGCATCAGGTCTCTAAGAGAGAAAAACGATGGGGAAATGCCTTCAATTTTGACCAAACACTATGACAAGCTCTTAAAGGAGTACCCTATGCTATGGTCTAAACTATCGGCGAAGGTCGGTTCTCCAGACGAAGGCTATGTGACCCTGGACGGAGCATATGCAATTCTCCGCCTGATAAATACACTGGACTACGTGACAGAACCGGAATCTAAACGTAAGATTTTAGAAGAGATCAAAAAGAGGCTAGAAGCCCTTCTCCGAGTCTTAGAAAACCAGTAGGGTACTTGTGTTATTCCCCTTTGTCCTCAACCTCAATCCCGTTTATCCTCATCATCCTTTTTATCTCCCTCCAAAGGGCTTTGAGGAGAATGACGTCGGTTTCCGTGGCCGCGTTCTCGTAGAGCATCTTCATGTAGAACCTCATGTTGTTGTAGATCTCCGTGTTGATGACCTTCTTGAGGTCGTCCTTTGAGGCCTGCGCGCTCTTCTTGGGGCTGTTGTCTTCCCTCTTGTCGGGGATTGGGACACCTACCGGACCAAAGACCTCCTCGACGTTCTCCATGTTTATCACTCCTCAAACTCTGTCTCAAAGTCGGACTTCTTGAGCAGGCCGCCCCACGTTAAGCCGCTCGCGTCGTCTATGCTGGCGATCTTCCTCTTCCCGCTCCTGTCGTAGAGGTCCATCTTGGTCTTGTTGTAGAGCTTTGCGTTGGGGTTGATCTTCAGCGCTAGGTCGGTAGCCTTTGCCACCTGCCTAGCGAGGTTCATGTATGCAGCCCTCCAGGCGTCGCGGGAGGCCTTCATCTCCTTCCAGAGCTCGACTCTCAGGACGTCCCTCTCAAGCGGCAGGGCGATCTCCTCGCCGATGTGGTTGACTTCGAAGGCGCTGGCGTGGATGAGTATCATCTCCCTGCCGAACCAGACTTGGCTTTCGTGGACTCTAATGAGCTTCTGCGGTGGCTTCTTGCCGAATATCCTTCCGAGGGAGTACCAGATGCTGTCGAGCCAGTCGGGTGGGCGGACCTGGTAGAGTATGACGTACTCGTCGAGGTCCTTGCGCATGGCTATGGGGTAGCCCTTGGGCCTCGGCTCTTTGCCATCGAACCATACGATGACTTTCTGGTCGAGGTTGTAGATTTGGGCGAGCTGCTCGTTGAGCCTCCTCTGCTCTTCGAGCCGCTGGACGACGGCCTTCTGGACTTCATCATAAACGCTCCCTCTCTCGTCCTCCTCGAGTGGGATGACCTCAACTTGGTCGAGGGCCCCGATCTGGACTTTCACCCTCTGCTTCTTCTTTTTCCTCCTAAACCTATCAAACAGCCCCATTTCCATCACCTCACAGGGTTTTGGGAACGCGATACTCAATGCTAAACGTATATTCGCAATCTATCGAGAACTTGCCCTTCCCGCGCCGGGCTTTTCTGATTCTAAACAGCTCCTCGAGGGAGCGAGGTTTCCGGCCGTTGTCAAAGCGCTCGTCAAGTATCTCTTCCAAGAGCTCGGCGTCTTTCTCCGAGGCCAGCCTGCCCACTATGCCGATGTGGGTCGCCCCCCTAACGAGGTCCTTGCTCAGGCCCGAGAGGTATTGGGTGCCAGAAATCAAGGAGATCTCAAGGGAGCGGCCTTCTCGGTATATCTTGTTAATGGCCATCAGGCCGAGCATGTGCCTCGCGAGGTTCTGGATCTCGTCTGCTATGATGATTACTGGAATGTCCCACTTGAGGAGGAACTCATCAGTAACATAGCTCACGAGGTTGTGGAAGATGATGGCTTCTTCTTCCTCGCTCAGGTGCGAGTTCGCGGAGAAGTCGATGACGTTGATCCTGTCCGGTGTGAGCTTCCTGACGAACTCTTCTTTCGGGTCGCTCGTGAAGAGCCTGTCGCTCTTCAGCTTGGTCATGAGGGTCCTCAGGTTGGCGATTGTCCTGTCGCGGGAGTTCTTCAGTACGTCTTCAACGGTCTCACCCGGCCTCGGTGGGTACTCGTTCCTGATGACTTCCCTCAAGAAGCGATCGGGGTCTCTGATTCTCTTCTGGCCCCAATAGATGTCGAGGAGGCGCATGTAGTTGGTCTGAGTGTTCACGTACATGAACTTGATAAGGTCCTTCACCTCGAGGCGGTCGTAGCTGAGCTTCCCCTCGACCACTTGGACGTTCATACCGTTGTCCCTGGCTATGAGGCTTAGGTCCCTCGTGGGCCGGAAGACTATCCTGGTGGAGGGGTAGATCGCCGGCTTGAGCCGGTGTCTCTGGAACTGGTTGTGGTTTGCATCGACCTTGGTCATCATGCCCTCAACGTTGGGCCAGCCGAAGGCGAAGTCTCCAATCTTGCCGAGGAGTGGTCTCCGCCTGTAGTAGTCCTGGAGGTAACTCTCAAGCCAGGGATAGTTTTCCTGGAGGTAGTCGTAGCCGAAGTGGTCGACGATGTAGTTCCTGAACTCTTTGAGCTTCTGGACTTTTGGCTTGTCGTATTTAGCCTCAATGACTATGATGAGGGCCTTTCTGCCGTTCAGGTAGAAGTAGTCGTAGAGCCCCTCGGCAAGGGCCCTCATGATGCTGGTCTTTCCGTAGCCGCTCCTGCCGAGGAATAGGATGTGGTTGGCAAAGCCTGCCTTGTAGGGGAGGAACTGCGGCGCTCTGCTGCCGTCGTCGAGCCTCAAGCCTAGGTAAGGGCCATAGTAGGCTTGGCGTATGTCGTTCATGCCGTATTGGGCCAGCTTTTCCGGACTGACCCTTTTCCGTAGGCGAGCGAGGAAGTCATCGGGAACCCACCAGTTTGAGAGTGTACTTTCCACTATCCCAAACCTCCGTGTCGTTTATTCTTAACAAAAATTAGGCCCCCACTGCACATTTTCTTAGGGAGCCTTAGACGGCTTTATTCTCCCAATGAAGCGTTTTCCTCCGTGTGCAGTTAACACCCCCTTACTGCCCACTCCTCCTCGGAGCGGACATTATAGCGGATACTCCCAACTCCTCTTTTTCCGGTACAGACCGTATCCAATCAGCCCCACAACTGCAAGGCTGAAGATCAGCGCTTTGATGATGACAGAACCGATGAGGCGCTCTTTCTTTGCCTGCTCAATGTAGTCCTGCTCGCTCCCCTGTGCTGTCTCCTTGAGAAGATTCTGAATCATAGTCCTGTACTCTTCGTTCTGCTGGCTTAGAAACTCATTCTCAGCTTTGAGCTGGTTCACTTTGTTTGTCAGGTTCGCAATCTGCGCTTTGAGCTCGCGGTTCTCTTTGGTGAGGTTCGTAATTTGGGTCTGGAGGCTCTGCACGTCGGGCTGGCTTGAGAGCTTCTCTTTCAGCTGTGTGTTCTCGCTCTTGAGCTTCTGAACCTGTCCCTCGAGCTGCTGGACCTGTTCTTTCAGCTTCTCGTTCTCGGCCCTCAGGGCCGTGTTCTCCTGCTGGAGCTGCTCGAGCTCGCTGGAAGAGGTGATGGAAACGGCGAAGAATTCCTCGCTCTGGATGCTGATGATGCCGTAGCCGTTGAACTCCTTGAAGCTGATGCTCAGCCCTTCAAACTCGCCACTCTCACCGGCTTTGAGCAGGCCGAGGAGCTGACCGTTCTTCTCTATTATGAGGGCGAGCTCTTTGGTTACGTTGTCCTGATCCACAGTGAGAACGAGGTCGTTCACGTAGATGTGGGAGCCCACGTCGGCCGTTCCGGTCCAGGTGTAGATGGCCCCAACGAGCCCGCTTAGTCCTATATATACTAGTATGATAAACGGGATTGTGAACTTCTTCATCTCGCTCACCTCAGTCCAGAAGGCCTTTCATCTTCACCGTGCCTGTCTTTCTGTTCACGTAGGCGAAGCCCGCAAAAATCTCGGTCGAGCCCTTGTGGATGTAGACTTCGAAGACCCAATACAGGTTGTTGTTCTCCTCCTTTTCCGCGAGACTCTCTTTTTTCGGCTCGATTTTCATGTCGTACTGTTTCAGCTTCTGGTTGTAGTCGGCGAGGTAATTTCTCACAATCTCGTACGCCTGCTCGGCGGTGATTGGATAGTCTTCGACGTAAGCGCCCTGGAAGATTGTCAAATGTCCGTCAGCCCACCTCACCGTGGCGTTGGTGAAGATGTAGCCCTCTGTTGGATAGCCGAGCTCATACAGTCTTTCTTTCAGCGGGTCGTGCTCGACGAACGTCGAATAGCTGAAATGGAGCAAAAAAATTAGGCTAACCACTGCGAACAGGCGTAATATCACTTTTGAAAAAGATGGAGAGGCGCGGTAGGTGGGCATCATTTCAGCCCACCTCAGCTCGAGCTCTGCTCAGGAACTACAACTGGCCAGGTCGCGCTCGCGTTGACCTGGATGATGAGCGGAGCCGTCTCGTTGTAGAGGGTCGCTATGTTGCCGCTCAGGTCCTCGACCTTGAAGTAGAACGCGTAGTAGTTGCCCTCGGTGAGGTTGGCTATGGTGATTGGCAGGGTGGTTGCTTCGACTGGAGTGAAGGCGGTAGTGTTGCTCACGGTGTTGGAAGTGCCGAGGTCGGCCCAATAGACGTAGTACTTGGCTATCTGGTCGTTGTCAGTGGCATCGAAGCTGATTGCGAAGGTCAGGGTCGTGCTGTTGTAGTCAATGCTGATGCTGTTGATGGTCGGCGCGGTGGTGTCGGTGACGGTTATGCTCTGCACCTCGCTCTCGAGGACCTTATCGCCGTCGTAAGTGACCTTGACCTTGTAGTAGACGAGGTCGCCGAACTTTGACGGAATCTCGGCCTTGTAGGTGCCGTTCTCGGCGGTGGCGTTCAGGGCGGTGTAGGTGGCGTTGTTCGGGTCGGCGACGTTGAGCGCGTAGAGGACCTCGACGCTGCTGATGTTGAAGTGCTCGGCGTTGGTCAGGCTGAAAGTCACGAACACGTGGCCGGTTGCCTGGTCAACAGCCGCCGAAAGGTCGGCTATGGCGAGCTGGTAGGTTTCAGTGGTGCTGGTGTTGTCGCCGCTAAGGGTGTTGCTCAGGTCAATGAAGCCGCCGCTGCCGAAGCCGCCGTTGTAGGCCCACCAGGCTATGGCCGCGAAGAGCACTATCAGGCCGATTGTTATCCACCTTTTCTCCTTCTTTCTCATTCTTCAAACACCTCCGAGTGCGCTTTCGATGAGGGAAGGAACTTCCTTCAGGAAAGAAAAGAAAGTGTCAACTAGCCCGAATGACTTGAGGAGTGCCAGACCGCCGAGAGCGTAGAATATCAGCGCTACCTTGCCCCTGACCAGCGCACCGATGAGGAACAGTATGAGGGCCAGAGCGATGTACGGGTGGCTTCCTGCGAGGCTTTGGAGCTGGTTGATTGCATCGTTCACATCCATCAGCGCCCACCTCCGCGGAGGGCAAGAGCTCCAAGGATGGCCGCAACGCTGAACGAAACGACGCCCTTCACAAGCTCGTAGGCGGTCGCTTCAGGGTCTGAAGTCATTGCGAGCATGATGATGCTGCCGATGACGAGGAAGCTGGCCGCGTCCCACAGGCCCCAACTGTCCATGTCGGCGATCCTGTAGACTGAAAGCCCGATGAGGGCCGAGGGGATGTAGAGGGCCCAAAATCCTGAAAGCCCAAGGAGCTGGCCTACTGCGATGATGGTGTCCTGCCAGTGGAAAACACAGAGGATGAAGGCGATGAGAGCTGCTGCAACCCTGCCGAGCATTGTGGGCCACCTCAGAGTGCTGGAATCAGGGTTCTCACGAGCATGCTCAAGTCAAAGCCCCACATCTGCGGGACCAGGACGAGGTACTGTCCCTTTGTAGCGATGGTTGCTCCAATCCAGGTCCAAAGTAGAAGCTCGTCGTCGCCCGTTTCGGGCGCGAAGATGTAGAGGCTGATGAGCCCTGCGACGAAGATGTTTTCCGGCCCTATCGTGCCGATGTTCATCGTTATCGTGCCCGTCAGCGCCCAAATGACGACAAACATTCCAAGGGCCGCGAAAAGCAGGCTGGTGAGTATAGCTCCTGCACGGCTCTTCTTTGCTCCAAACGTAGCGTAGAGCTTGTTATAGTAGTCGTTCTTGTCAGCAACCTTATCGAAGATCTCTATCAGGGCAACGAAGGCTAGGGGCACACTGGCCAGTGCAACGTTTATCTGTGCTACTGTAACGCTCTTCTCTGCCCCATACCAGAGCAGGGCCCCAAGAAAGGCCGAGGCGAGGGCCGTCTTGAGGCCCCACTGCCCGAGCTTCAAACCTTTTGTATCTCCCATCTTTCACCACCTCAGAGGTATATTCCGAACATCGGGCCAACCAGGAATACGAAGGCAAGGCCGGCCGCGATGAGTGCTCCAACCGTTCCAAACAGCTTCTTGGCGAGGTAGATTCCCGCAATGGCGATGACTATCTTGAGAACAAACCAGAGCACACTCTTCCAGTCGCTCAGGTCTGGCAAGAAGGTGCTAAGTCCACCTTTATACTCATCAACGAGCTCCTCGAGGCTCTTGGCGTTGCTCTCGAGGGCCTTGGCCTGCTCGGTCTGCCCGTAATAGGCCTCCTGTGCCGCCTGGAGGTAGTAGTCACCTATCGCTTCCTCTTCCTTGACGATCTCAGCATAGCGGAGGAGTGTGCTGGTGTCGTCGACGTCCTTCGGCTTCTCGGCGTACTTGATAGCCTCGTTGTAATGGTCGATGGCCTTCTGCGCGTAGTTGACGACGTCTTCTTTGTTCTCAGCTTCGCCTTTCGCCTTCCAGACTTCTGCGGTGTGGATCTTGGTCTTGAGTGAGTCTATCATAGCCTGCGCCATGCTGGTGAGCTTTTCAGCCTCGGCTGCGGTGATGACGTTGTCTCCGACAATGTCGCCGATTTCGGTGATGTACTCGTCCATAACGACGTCTCTGGTCGGGTCAACGGTCGCGATGGCCGGCTCGACGAGTATCCAGACTGGAATTGTGGTGTTGTCATCTCTCACCACATCGGCTAGAACTCCGAGGAAGACGCGGTAGGCGACGGTTTCGCTGTCGGCGTGGTATGTGACTGATGCCTGCAAGATCTTTCCGACTTGTGAAATATCGCCGAGCGAGGTCATTCCCTCGAGTGGGACAGCTGCGGCAAGCTCCCAATTTCCGTTCTTGAGCACGCGGTAGACGACGATTCTTGCATCATCGATTATCTGTGGGTTCAGTGGGTTAAAGTAGCCAGGATTGCCACGAACGATGAACTTATACGTACTGGTGGCGTTCAGAATGTGGAGTGGGTTCGCGTAAACTACTGGAACGAGATTTGAGCTTGAACCGGCGACGGTGACCAAGTACCTGGTGTACTCACTAGCTTCGGGAGCATCCTTGAAGTGGATCGGAAGCGTACCTTTGAAGCCTGAAAGCGGGTAGGTTCCACCACCAATGTGGCGGTAGGCGCTTAGAGAGCTCCAAGTCGCGTCTATGTTCTCGGTGTGGTCAAAGATCCACTCGCCACCGGCTCCGAGATAGTATATCTCACGATAGCCTTGGACTTCGACGATAATCTCAAACTCGTTGGGCTTGGATCCAAAGAGCCGCTGAATGTCCTCTTCGGTAGCTTGGCCAGAGAGTACTTTCTGAACGAGCGCGATGTTTGGGTCGTAGCCCTTGAGGATTGTATCAAAAGTCCAGACTGTTCCTTCTTCCCCACAGAGGTAGCCAGGCTGGTAGCTCCAGGTTCTCGTCCAAAAGATATCGCCAGTCGTGGTGTCCTTGGCATAGATTTTGACGTTTGTGATACAGATCGGGTCTTTCACCTGCGTGTTTCCGCGGGGGCTCAGCTGGAACTCAATCGGGAAGGCCGAAAAGCCGTAGATGCTCTCAGGCCCCTTGAGGTGAACGTTGGCGAACTCGCCAGAATCTCCACCTTCCTGGTAGTCATAATCTATGATGTCGCTCTTCAGCTTGGCAAGCAGGATTTGCATGTCCTGATACGCAACTTGATCAGCCTGCTCTGTCAGATTCTGAGCAAGAGCGTTGAGCATTGGTAGGTTGTTCTCAAATTCTTCCTTCGTCACGTTCTTTGTCGTCTGGAAGTTGACAGAGGGCACCCCTCCATTGTCAGGAATTCCAAAGAGTGTTTTTGCTAAATCCGGAATGTACGATCCTACTTCGTCTTTGATACTCTGTTCAATATGAGCGCCTGCAATATATCCTACCAGCGCTCCAATTCCGGCACCTACCAAGGCACCAACGGGGCCACCGACCATTGCACCTATTGAGGCTCCGACTTTTGCTCCAGCCAGAGCGCCTACTGCACCGCCGAGGACATTTGATTTCAGCTCATTCCACCAACCCCACTGCGGCGTTGGAAACGAAAACGCTGCTACCGGCTCTGCAATGATGCCAGCAAGGAGTATCATGAGTATGAGGGCTCCAGCCAAGCGATTTCTCCGCTCCCGCCTGTGTGACTTCTTTTTCTCCTCCTCTTCCTCATCCTCGCGCTTCTTGAAAAATCTAGAAAAGAAGGGCTTCATTACCTCACCTCCTTCTCAGTGCCCAAACCCCAAGACCCACGACGAGAAGCCCTCCGGCAATCCAGAGCCAGGTGCTTCCACTGCTACCGCCGCCGAAGAGCGTGAATCCTCCAGAATCTCCGATGCTTACGGCAACCTTATCGCTGAAGACGACTGCATCACCCTGGAGAACCTGCACCTGGAGCTCGTAGGCGTCGTAAGTCAGGTCTTCCGGCACGGCGAAGGCTATTGAAACGTCCTTTTCAGTCAATGGAGCAACGCTGATGCTCTGGTTTATCTCGACCGGCAAGAAGCCGCCACTCACTTTGATGGTGTAGTACTGCACGCTGGAGCTCGGGTTCTTGAAGTGGAGCGTGATGACTCCCTCGCCGCCCTCGGAGACGGTAAAGGTCTTGGTAACGAGGGTAATGGCAGGGTTCACGGTGATGTCATAGACTGCCGTCTGGCCGTTCCAGGTGAGTTCGAGCGTGTAGGAGCCCTCAGCTGGAACATTGATCTGGAAGGTGTGCGCCTCGTAGGGCGAGAAGGCGTAGCTGTCAGACCAGACCTCGTTGCCCTGGCTGTCCTTGAGAACCGCGGTGATTAGGTAGCTCTGCCCACTGCTTTCCGAGATGCGAAGCTCGTTCGTGCCCACCTGCCACTCGCTTGGCATCTGGACGCTGAACGGGAGCGGCTCGACAGTGTAGGTGACGGTCTTCGTCGTCGTGTAGGTCTTGCTCATAATGGCGTCGTTCGAGGTGAGGGTGAGAGTGAAACCGTGAGTGCCGACCGCTCCGGCCTTGAACTTGATGCTGACCTGGACGGGCGAGGAGATGTCGCCGAGGTAATACTTCCCGTTCTCAGGACTGACGAGAGAGCCGGCTTTTCTGACTTCTATGATGTCAGAGAGGCCGCTTAATGAGAGGTAAGTGTTGTAGGTCGCGGAAGTATCAATCGGACTCAGGGTGAAGGTGAGCTCGTAAATCGTGTTCTCGGGAATCGTGATGTCAGTGGGGAAGTTCTCAAAGCGGAAGGCCGCACTGGAGGGGTAGAGTTCGACTGAAACGATCATGTCATCCTGGACATCAATGGTTTTGGTGACGCTCCAGTAACCCGTTTTCTCGAAGGTCAGCGTGTGATTGCCAACTATCAGCGCGAGTGTGTTACTGTCATTAAAAGTGCCCAAAACAGAGTTGCCTTCTTTCACAGTCACTCCTGAAAGGCTCTGACCCGTCAAAGCATCCTTGAAGTGAAAAGTCACCAGATAGGGCTTAGAAAGTTCGTAACTCTGTACCCCTTCCGGCTGGTCTGAAGTATAGACCACCATAACACAAATACCGCTGTATGGATAATTTCCATCGACCGTCACAGCATAATCTCCAGCCCCAATGAATAGACCAGACTCTCTGTAGATATGGCTACTCGTTTCAGGAGTCTTATATGCCGCATACCACAACTGTATGCCGTCCTTCTCGATCTTGCCCCACGGCTGAACTGTGCCATCGTCACCGTCTGACCATGAGTTAAAGAAGATAAAGTCTAATGTGTGAACTGTGCCAGTCGTGGGATACCCATGATCATTAGTTCCATCATCAAAGAACTTGATATTAACATAATTACCCTGAACCTCCATGTCAGTATAAAGTCCTTGATGAGTTATCGCCAAACCTTTTTGACCCATCAGGACTGAGGATATCTGATTTTTGAGGCTCTCAAGCATTGTTGTTGTCTCTGTGTCAGTTACAAAAAGTCCATATTCGTAGTCAGAGTAGATAATAACGCTCGTCTCTGTGAAATCAGCGTAGTATCTCACTGTAAAGCTTGTGCCTCCAATCGTTACTGTCTTTTCTTTCAATTTCAAAGTATCAGCATCCTCAACTGTTGCACCTGTCGCATTTGCAACATCTTGAATGTATTGAAGAGGGCTGTCACTCCAGGACATAATGTAAAAGAAACCATGATAGTCGCTGAGTCCTGCACTAACCGTATCCGTTACTACAATCAAAGTGCTGAAAAACACCAACAGAGCGAGCAGAACTCCGACTCTTTTCACTTCACCCACCTCCTTGAGTGCTCCCGCGCCCACCACCAGGCCGAGAGCGCGTCATACGCGAGATATGCCAGGACAAGGCCGAACGCAGCCGCGATGGCCAGGCGCGGAATGAGCAGAACGTCCATCGCTCAGCCTCCCACCGAGTAGTCCACGATGATAGCGCCGACCAGAGAAGCCAGAACCGCAGTTTTCTCGTTCAGATCCATTAGAACCTCCAGAACAGCGCTGCCGTTTTGCTGAATCAACGCCGCGAGGAAGGCCACGAGCATCATGTCATAGAGAAGGACCCTCCAGCCCGAAGTGAGCGGCTCGATGAGGGCGACTGCCTTTGAGCCCTTGTTCGTCAGCGCCCAATGAACCAGAAGGCCACCAATGGCGCCGATTGCCAGGCTCTCCTTCGTCATCATGGGCCAGGCGAACTTCAGCCACATGGCGACGACGATGATGAAGAGAATCAGTTGAGCGAGGCTGCGCGGCTTCATACTGCTGTCACCCTCCGTGCTTTTTTGAGCCGGGCTAGCTCCATGACCTTCTGCTGTTTCAGTCTCGAAATCCTCGCGAGTTCACGCTGTGCCGCGTCAATCTGCCTGCGAAGCTTCTCCATGTACCTGTCATAGAACTCAATCTCCCGAGCAATACCCTCCAGCGTGTCCATACTACCGCCTCCGGAAGCGATTACCGGGCCTCATCGCCCTCCTCCCATCTCATCGGTGCCCTCGGAGTTCGGGCTCGGCCTCCTGTGAACCTGATTAGAGAACTGATTTGAGCGGAGGAAGGCCCAAGGTAACCTAAAATAGAGAGTACGGCGAGGATATTTAAGAATATTAGAAAAGCGCTAAGGAATGCTTAGCTAAAGATTAAATAAAAAATGCAGAATTTATCCGATGATTTTCTTGTAGAGCTCTCTAATTGCCATCCTAACTACTGCTGACTGGTTGTTCACTCCCGTCTCCTTTGCGAGCTTCTTGATCATCCTATGCGTCTCCTTATCGATGCTAACAGACCAGACAAAAGCACCAGAATCATTCAACTTAGGACGGGCCATCCTCCGCTCACCTCCTCTCCAACACCTTCTTCAACTCATCCACAACCGCAGAATACCACTCATCTGCGAGGAGAGTCTTATTCAGGTAGTGTCGCGCTCCAATGGTCTCAGCCTCACGGCCCTGGATGAAATCGGCAATGTCGGCTGGAACTCCTTGCCTTATGAGGAAGGTATAGTGCCATTTCCTGATGGTGCTAGCAGAAACGCGGCCATAACGAACCCATTTCCATGCTGTTGTCTCTTTTGTGCGGATTCTTTTGAGCTCATTTGCCAGCTCCGCGGGCATGTATGCCCAAAAGCCCTTTTTCTTGCCCCTTGAAAGCTCCTTGAGAGGATATCTGGCTATTCCTTCCAGAGGAAACTGCAGTTTTGAAGGCTCAAACGTCTCTAGCAGGCGAATTAGTTGAGCAAGCCGAATGCCAGAGAAGACCATTAGCTTGAAAAGAAGCTGCGCTTCCTCCCTCCTCTGTTGAACATGCTTCCATGCTTCTCTGATTTCGTTATCAGCGAGATACTCCTCGCGAACACCGCTGCGCTTTGCTTTAGCTGCCTCCTGAAGCATTTTTGAGAAGTCTTCATTGATGATTTCTCGCTCTGCGAGGAATTTTAGAAAGTTCTTCAGCCCATAGACGTACCGCTTTTTGTTCTCAAGTGCGTCAATAGTCTTTTTGATGCTCTTCTTATCGAAGCTCACGTTATACTTCTTGAACATCGTCTCCAGCGCGTTATAATAGTCCTTCACTGTGCGCTCTCTGCCTATTTTAAGTGAAAGCCATTCCCGGAAAGCCTTTTTCTCATGGCTCCAAACTTCATTTAGCGTTTTAAACCCGATGACAAGCTCGTAATCCGCAGGTCGCGGGTTCAAATCCCGCTCCCGGCTCCACAACCATCCTTCCCACTTCTCAGGCCATTCCTCAATTGAAAGCCTCATCAAAACGGCATCCTCAATGAAACGGCTCCTGTTATTTGAAGGCTTTATTGCTCACCACAGAATAATCCCTGATCTTACCAAAAGCTGAACCTTGGTGGGCCCATCGGCTGAATCAGACATTATGACTAGGTACATGGAACCGTTCTTCGGGAATCTCCAGGTCCTTTCCAGACTGTACGTGTTATCTACCTTAAAGAAGCAGAGGGCACCCCTCCCGGATTCTAACATGCTGAGGCCGGTGTCGTCTGTGATACATACTGTCACAGGATTATCGGAGGTTATTGAGAAATAAACCATACTCCACTCGTAACCCTGGATTTCATACACGTAATAATCCCCGGACGGTATTACTACCTCCTCCTGGAGCTGGTATGAAACTCCAAGGATGCTGACTGAGAGCAAGACAATAACAACTACCATAAGCGCGAATCCAAAGGCTTCTAAGCGCCTCAAGTTTAATGGTCCAAGAATTACATGCTTCACGGTACCTCCCCATTGCTATTACGTTCCGTCCTATTTAAAGGTTGTTACGTTGAGTTTGACTTTTTTCCATCTTTATTACGTATATACCCACAACCTGTAGTTTTTATATTCCATTGGACAAAATCCAATATATGGAGGGCATACTCTTTCTCGATTTGAGCTGCTGCCGCTTGGGAACAGCAATCGCCGCACCCTCCTGAGGATTTATAACCCCAAAAGAGAAATGGAGAAACATGGAGCAGGAATCCCTCGGGACACTCCTCGCAATGATTGGAATGCTCATTTACGGCCTCGAACCAGTGGTAATAAAATCAAACCCCTCGAACCCGGTTAGCTTTGCCACGTTCTCTGCTCTTACAGCGTCTTTAATTCTGTGGGGAAGCCTCCTCTGGAGCGGAAGATGGCGGGAGATTAAGGATAACCGGAAGGGGCTGAAGGGTGCCTTTTTTATAGGGCTTTTTGGAACGGCACTAGCTTATTTGGCCTATTCCTATGGAGTGCGGCTGAGCACCGCCATAAACGCTTCCCTTATTACCAGGAGTGAAGTTCTTTTCTCGTTCTTCCTTTCGTGGGTTTTCCTTGGAGAACGAATAACCAGAAATCTTGTCTCATATTCTGCGGTTATCCTAGCCGGCTTGGTTCTTGTAATCACCCAGGGCGGTTCCATGGAGCTTCATTTTGGGGATTTCCTTCTCCTGCTGGTTCCCCTTTTCTGGCAACTTGGTCATGTTATATCTAAAAAGCTTTCATACAGCCCCATAACTATAGCAGCCCTCAGGAATACGTTTGGTTTCTTAATCCTGCTTCCCTTCGCGGTTGCGACGGGTCTTGAGCTCTCAAAGTTCGTCCTTGCTGAGGGCTTGATAATAGCTCTCGGCCAGATTGTCTGGTACAAGGCGATAAAGCTCATCAACCTCTCTAAGGCGACGGCTATAATAACTCCAGCCCCTGCGGTCGCGATAGGAATCGGTGTGTTCTTGGGGGAGAGCTTTACTCCCTACCACGCCCTCGGCTTCCTCCTGATAACCCTCGGAACCCTTGGGGCGGTTAGGGTAAAGAGCGAGCTCAGAACTTGAGCAGTGCCCAGAGGAAGCGGAAAACATCCTCGAGGCGGAAGTGGCCTGTTTCGACGCCGTATATCATGCTCACGGGCACTTCTTTAATCCTCGCCCCGGCCTTGGCGGCCTTTATCAGCACCTCCGTCTCGACCTCATAGCGGTCGCTTTCGATTTCTGGGACGAACTCCCTCCGTATCGCCCTAAAGCCGCTCTGGGTGTCGTAAACGTACTGTCTGAGCTTTAGGCGTATAAGCCTGGTGGTGATTATGTTGCTCAGTCTCCTGTGGAGCGGTCTCTTTCCCTGAACCTCGAATTTCCTTGCACCGATGACAAAATCCGCCCCATCGTTGACTATCGGTTCAACGAGCTTCACGATTTCCTCTGGCCTGTGTTGGCCGTCCGCGTCCATGAAGACAATTACATCTCCGCTCGCGTGATTGACACCTTCCCTCATTGCGCAGCCTTTGCCGCAGTTCTTCTCCAGCCGGAAGGCCTTCACTCTGGAGTCAGTCTTGGAGTATTCCCCGGCAACTCCGTAGGTGTTGTCCCCGCTACCGTCGTCCACCACTATGATCTCGTCAACGAACTCCGGAATTTTGCTGAGAACGTTTAGTATCCTCTTTTCCTCGTTGTATGCTGGGATTATCACCGTTATCCTCTTGCCTTCCAGCATTCAATCATCCTCGCTTAACCTTTCGAGGACCTTCCTGGCTTTTCTCTTGAATTCCTCCTTATCGAGAAACTCCCAGTAGTGCTCCTTTGCAGGGAAAGAGCCGTTCTTGACCTCTTCACGGTAGTTCTCGAGGGCGAGGCGAATCATCCCACCTATGTCAGCGTACTTCTTGACGAAGGGTGGGACGTTCTCGTAAATTCCAAGGAGGTCGTGCCAGACCAGAACCTGTCCGTCCACGTATGGCCCGGCCCCGATGCCGATGGTCGGAATGGAAACCTCCTCGGTTACAAGCTTGGCAACATCAGCAAGCGTGAACTCCAGAACGACAGCAAATGCCCCGGCTTTTTCAAGGGCCTTGGCATCGCGCAGGATTTCCTCGATCTCCTCCTCGGTTTCGCCCATCAGGCGATAGCCTCCCAATCTGAGGTAGCGCTGTGGAGTTAAGCCGGTGTGCCCCATAACTGGAATCCCCATGCGGACGAGCCTCTTAACGAGCTTTTTATGATCATAGCCGCCCTCTATCTTGACGGCATCTGCACCGGCCTGAATCAGCCTGATGGCATTCCTGATGCCTTCTTCAACGTCAACCTCGTAGCTCCCGAAGGGCATATCGGCCAGAACGAGCGCCCGCTTGACGGCTTTGGCAACGGCCCTCGTGTGGAGAACCATCTGATCCATAGAAACGACCAGTGTGCTTGGTTCGCCGTAAACGACCATGCCGAGAGAATCGCCGATGAATACGATGTCCATTCCCGCCCTGTCTGCTATGAACGCGGAAGGATAATCGTAAGCGGTGACCATGGCGATTTTCTCTTTGCCTTTCATCTCCATAATCGTCCTTGGAGTTATCTCTCTCATGCTCTCACCCTTAGCCTAATAAACCCCCCATCCCTATAAGTCTTCTGGAGGTGATAAGATGCGCGAGTGGGAGCACTACGAGCACACCGCGGACATTGGAATCCGCGGGTACGGTGAGACCCTTGAGGAGGCCTTTGAAGCTGTCGCGTTGGCGCTCTTCGATGTCATGGTTGATGTTAGGAAGGTCGAGCCGAAAGAAGTGAGAGAAATCGAGGTGAAGGCCGAGGACTTGGAGGCTCTACTCTACATGTTCCTCGAGGAGCTTTTGGTGCTTCACGAGATGGACGGCCTCGTCTTTGGGGACTTCAAGGTCAAAATCGAGAAGACAGAGGGGGGCTACAGGCTCAGGGCCAGGGCCTATGGTGAGCCCCTTGATTACGTGAAGCACGAGCCCAAGGAGGAAGTTAAGGCCATAACCTACCACGACATGAGGATTGAAAAACTGTCAGACGGGAGATGGATGGTCCAGCTCGTGCCCGATTTATGAGGTGATTCGATGAATGCCAGGGACGAGGTTAGGCAGGCCAACCCTGAGTTTTACGAGCGCTATTCTCAGATAGAGGACACCGACGAGTTCTGGGAGTTCATAGTAAGGCCCCTAAGGCAGAGCATCAGGGTGAACACGCTCAAGGCGCCCTTCGACTACATCGTGGAGCGCCTGAGCGAGCGCTACGAGCTTGAGCCGATTCCCTGGGTCAGAGAGGGCTTTTTCATCAACGTTGAGAACCTTGCCACGGTTCCCGAGCACAGCCTCGGTCTGATATTCGGCCAAGAGGCCAGCTCGATGATTCCGCCCGTTGTTCTTGATCCAAAGCCTGGAGAGCTCGTTCTCGACATGGCCGCCGCACCGGGAAGCAAGACCGGACAGATAGCCCAGTACATGGAGAATGAGGGCTGCATAATAGCCAACGACCCGAAGATAGAGAGGGCAAACGTCCTCATAGCGAACCTCAACAGGATGGGCGTTTTGAACACGCGTGTAACGACGCGCGATGGTGCCTACTTCGGTCGCTTTGAGAACACCTTCGACAGGGTTCTCCTCGATGCCCCCTGCTCAAGCGTGGGAATGATAAGGAAGAAGTGGCGCTTTCTGACGGAGTGGAGCCTTAGAACCGTCGTCCGCTACATGAACATACAAAAAAGACTTATCTTAGCCGGCTACCGCGCGCTGAAACCTGGGGGGGTTATGGTCTATTCAACATGCACCATTGACCCGCTGGAGAACGAGGAGGTCGTGGATTACCTCCTCAGAAAGACTGACGCAAGGCTGGAAAAGATAGACCTGCCAGTTAGAACGAGCGAGCCCGTTTTAGAGTGGGAGGGCAGGCAGTACTCGGAGGAACTCAGGAAGGCCCTCAGGATTCACCCCAACGACAACGACACCGAGGCGTTTTTCATAGCCAAGATAGTCAAGCCCAAGGACGGTGGTGCAGATGAGTGACTCCGAGAGGGTCAAGAGGCTGCTGATAGAGAACTACGGCTACGCCCCAGAGCTGGTTTACGAAATTAGGGGCAGGAACAGCAAGGTCTACGCCTACAGGCCGTGTTCCTTCGAGGTAAAGAGCACGGACAGGCAGGGGGTATACTTCGGCAGGATTGAGAGCGACGGGATAAGGCTCACCATCGAGGGCTCTTTTTTGGTGGGGCCGAAGGCCACGAAAAACGTGGTCGAGCTCGATGAAGAGCGGGCTCTCCGCTATCTCGCTGGGGAGAGCATAGAGGTCGAGGAGAACATCAGCGGCTGGGTAATCCTGAAATGGGGTGACTACTACCTCGGAACGGGTAAGGCCAAGGACGGAAGGATATACAATTACGTCCCCAAGGATAGAAGGTTGAAGCTCAAATGACCAGAACCGTCCCGTTAAAGCTTAAATAACTTTAGGGCAATCTAAAATGGGGGTGAGGGAATGGTTCCGCTGAAAAAGCTTGACAAGATAAGGTGGGAAATTCCAAAGTTCGATAAGAGAATGCGCGTTCCGGGTAGGGTCTACGCCGACGATGCGCTCATAGAGAAGATGAGGGGAGACAAAACCCTTGAGCAGGCTGCCAACGTTGCCATGCTGCCCGGAATTTACAGGTACTCCATCGTTATGCCCGACGGCCACCAGGGCTACGGTTTCCCAATCGGTGGCGTTGCCGCTTTTGACGTCAACGAGGGTGTTATAAGCCCCGGAGGTGTGGGCTACGACATCAACTGTGGCGTCAGGCTCATACGGACGAATTTGAGCGAAAAGGAAGTCCGTCCAAAGATTAAGGAGCTCATCGATACGCTCTTCAAGAATGTGCCTTCCGGATTGGGCAGCAAGGGAAGGGTCAGGCTCCACTGGAGCCAGCTCGATGATGTCCTGGCCGATGGCGCCAAGTGGGCCGTCGATAATGGCTACGGCTGGAAAGAGGATTTGGAGCACCTTGAAGAGGGCGGAGGAATGGATGGGGCCGACCCAGAGGCCGTCAGCCAGAAGGCGAAGCAGCGCGGTGCTTCTCAGCTCGGTTCCCTCGGCTCGGGTAACCACTTCCTTGAGATTCAGGTAGTTGATAAGATCTACGACGAGAAAATTGCCAAAGCCTATGGCCTCTACGAGGGACAGATCGTCGTCATGGTGCACACCGGTTCTCGCGGACTGGGCCACCAGGTAGCGAGCGATTACCTGAGGATAATGGAGAAGGCCAACAGGAAGTACAACGTGCCCTGGCCAGACCGTGAGCTGGTCAGCGTTCCGTTCCAGACGGAGGAAGGTCAGCGCTACTTCTCAGCTATGAAAGCCGCTGCAAACTTCGCCTGGGCCAACAGGCAGATGATAACCCACTGGGTCAGGGAGAGCTTCGAGGAGGTCTTCAAACAGAAAGCCGAGGACATGGAGATGAGCATCGTCTACGATGTGGCCCACAACATAGCGAAGGTCGAGGAGCACGAGGTCGATGGAAAGAAGGTCAAAGTTGTAGTCCACAGGAAGGGAGCTACCAGAGCTTTCCCGGCCGGACACCCGGACGTTCCGAGGGCATACAGAGACGTCGGCCAACCCGTGCTCATACCGGGTTCGATGGGAACGGCCAGCTACGTCCTGGCTGGGGCCGAGGGCTCGATGAAGGAAACCTTTGGTTCGAGCTGCCACGGAGCAGGTAGGCTCATGAGCAGGCACGCCGCGACCAGGCAGTACCGCGGCGACAAGCTGAGGAACGAGCTCTTCCAGAGGGGAATCTATATTAGAGCGGCCAGCATGCGCGTCGTTGCTGAGGAAGCCCCAGGAGCCTACAAGAACGTGGACAACGTCGTTAACGTTGTCCACCAGGCGGGAATAGCCACACTTGTTGCCAGGATGAGGCCGCTCGGAGTGGCCAAGGGCTGATTCATTTTCTCTTAACTTTTGGAGGTTTCACCATGAAGGAACTCACCCATGTCGATGAGAAGGGCGTTAAGATGGTTGAGGTCGGCCACAAGAGCGAGGTCTTCAGGAGGGCCGTTGCCAAGGGCAGGATAAGGCTCAGGCCAGAGACGATAGAGCTCATAAAGGCCGGAAAGACGAAGAAGGGCAACGTCATAGCGACGGCACAGATAGCGGGCATTCTGGCGGTCAAAAAGACCCCCGAGCTCATACCACTCTGCCATCCGATACCGCTGACGGGCGTGGATATAACCTTCGAGTTCGGCGAGGACTACATAGAGGCCACCTGCGAGGTTCGGGCGACCTATAAGACCGGAGTCGAGATGGAGGCCCTGACGGGGGTAACCCTCGCGCTGCTGACTATATGGGACATGGTTAAGGCCGTCGAGAAGGACGAGCAGGGTCAGTATCCGTTTACGAGGATCGAGGACGTTCACGTCGTGGAGAAGGTGAAGGAGGAATAACCTTGATAGTGCCAGCCTTCCTGGCTGGCGTGTTTTTCACCCTGGTATACCTTACCACACTCTATTTTCTGATCACCTCGGAAAGCTTGAAGCGAGCGGTTCTCATGGTACCGCTGCTTATTGGAGCTTACCTGCTTGGCAAGTGGGCGATGTTTAAGGCCGTGGAATCGAACGGCGAGATATTGGTCTGGCTGGCTGGGGTTGTCATAATGGCAGTAGGTATAATTCCTTGGCTCCACAGGAAGGCATCTGAGAAAACCCCCTCAGGAGAGAACGCTGCGAGCATCGTCGCAGTGGTGCTTGTGGCCCCATTCGTTCTGCTGGCCATCTTCATCGCACTCGCCTTCCTCAGCTGATTTCTTATTCCCTGCAGTAGCCCAGGATGAAGTACTCCATAACTTTGAGCAGTTCGTTGAGGAAGAATCCCAGGAGTATTAGAAAGATGCTCGCCAGAGGGTATCTGCCCTCCAGATACTGAAGGCCGAAGATGAGGGGCGCCCAGATGACGAAGGGCTGGAGCTCCATGAGTATCTTCATCGTCATCGAGGTTTGGCTTAAAATGAGCTTCTTTAGTGCTCCCTCGCTTCTCACAAAGTAGGCGTTCTCTTTGATCTTCTCCCCCTTCGTGAGAGGTTTGGTGCTCCTCACGAGCAGTTTAGTCCCGTCCTTGAACTTCATGAGGTAGACGTACTTCCCAAAGCTCGACGCGAGGAAAGACTCGACCATTAGCTCCGCATCCCAGTCTTCTCTCAGCTCCATGGGGCTGATGCCATTTCGCCTCAGCCCCTCCTTGAACTTTTCGCTCTCGAACTTCAGCCCCCAGACCCTGAAGTGATACGCTGGCTTGAGGAGCCTTTCGAGGAGCATGGAAAAGCCTCCAGACTGATTACTGCCTCTGTTAGTATTAACCTCACTGGTCTTATAAAACTTTGTTGGTTCTCAATTCTGGCCAGCCTATTTTTTAAGCCTCCACGGGAAAACTTCTCGGGTGGGAGTAATGTATCTGGTGAAGAAGAGTAAAGCTGGCTACATATTTGATAAGCCGCGCGAGAGGATAGCGTTCCTCTTCATGGATGATGGAACCTACATCATGTACCACGACGAGAAAGTCCTCTGCTACTCGACAGGGCCAGTAGAGATAGCGAGGGAGGATATAGAGGCCTTTGAAAAGACCGGCGAGCTTCCGGAGCTTGTAAATCGTATCAAGGCCGGGGATTTTCCAGGGCAGTGCGTCGTTAGGGAGCTACCTCCAATAGACGATGATCTGGCCCCGCTCAACCCGGGCAGGAAGGCGGTGGTAATCTTCACGGGCTTCAGGGATACGGTGATAGACTACGTCGAGTGCAACGGTAAGACTTTGGCAGTCGCGAGGCTCGTGGACGAGCCAGAAAAAGTCTGCCGCTTCGCTGGGAGGGGCAACTACAAGATAGCGGCCGTCAAGCTCAAGCGCGGTGAGAAATGCTTGAGCAGGGAAGAGTTCCTCAAGGAAATCGAGGAGTGCCAGCGGAAGGTTTTTTAGACCCCTTCCCATCTTTTGAACGATGACGCTCAAGCTTAACCCAGAGGCCAGGGCGATATACAAAGCCATCCGCGAGGATATAAAGAGAAGGTTAGTCCTTCCTGGGAGTTCAGCTATTCTCGACCGCTTCGAGCCCGTGGGTGATAAAGACGAAATCCTCCAGAGACAGGCCTATCTGAGGGAGAACCTCCCGCGGATTAGACCCGAGCTTAAGGACTACCTCTCGAAAATCAGGCCCATAAAGTTCAGGCGGGACTTCCTCCACGACAGGATTCTGATAGTTGACGAGAGCGAGCTTGAAAAAGCAGAGAATTTAAACCTCTGCGAGGTCTCGACGAGCCTTGAGGATGCCGAGGGCTATCCGCTCGTACTCAGCACGGTTGGCTACGGTATAGACGTTGAGCTTACCCCTTCTGATATAGCCCCCGAGCTCTACGTTATGCCCCTTTGGGAAAACCGAGAGACGTTGATAGCATTGGCGAAAATCGGGATACTGACCGGAGGGGGAAGCGTCGCGGGAGAAATATTAGATGCCCTCAAAGAGCTTGAGGAGGTCATGAACAAAAGCTCCCTTCTCGATTCTCTCGACGAGATAATAGCCGGGAAGGAGCGCGAACTGAACGAGAAGATTTCAGAAAAGCTCGAGAAGTTCAGCCTGACGCTGAGCGGGAAAGAGCTGCTTGAATTCCTGAGCGAGCTTAAAGCTGGGAACTACGAGGCGATTTTCTCACACTTCGGAGAGGTGGAGGGCGAAATTTTAGACCTCATCAACGAGGCCGAGGAAGAGCTGAGCGAAAAGCTCGGCGTCACGATTGAGTTGTTCTCCCGTGAGGAGCTCTATCCCGTTACAGTTCCCCCAGAGAGAGTTGAAATGCTGAGAGAGGAACTTGAGAAGGAGCTCAAGGTGGAGCTCTACCTCAAGAGCCGAGAGGTTCTCGGAAAAATCCGTCCGCTTCTGGCCAGGCTCAAGGAGGAGCTGGCGAAGGTCTACGAGCTGGACTTCCTGAGGGCAGTGAAGGAGTTTGCGGAGGGCTTTGTCTTCCCCGAGCTCTGGGACGGTGGAATCGCGTTCATCAACGGCAGGCACCTATTCATCGAGAACCCCCAGCCGGTGAGTTACGTCGTCGGGAGAAAGCCCGAGAACTTTGCCCTTCCCGGCGCAGAGAAGGTAAAGGACGAGCCCGTAGTAATCCTCACCGGTGCGAACAGCGGTGGAAAAACTTCACTCCTGGAGCTGATCACACAGATAACGCTCCTCGCCCACATGGGGCTGCCCGTTCCGGCGGAGAAAGCATGGGTGGAGCCTCTCGACGAGCTGTTCTTCTTCAGGCGTAAGAGGAGCGTCTATGGTGCCGGAGCCTTTGAGACGGCCTTGAGGTCGTTCGTCAGGGCGCTGAAGGGCAAGGGCAGAAAGCTGATCCTTATAGATGAGTTCGAGGCCATAACCGAGCCAGGAGCGGCCGTTAAGATAATCGGCGAACTTCTCAAGGTGGCCCACGAGAGGGGCTTTTACGTCGTCATAGTTTCACACCTCGGAGAGGACCTGAAGAGGGAGCTGCCCTTCGCGAGGGTTGACGGCATAGAGGCCAAAGGTCTGGACGAGAACCTCAACCTCATTGTGGACAGACAGCCGAAGTTTGGAACGCTCGGAAGAAGCACGCCCGAGCTCATAGTTGAGCGCCTTGCTAGGAAGAAGCGTGGAAAAGAGAGGGAGATCTTCGAGAGGGTTTGGAGGGCGTTCCGCTAACTCACCCAGCTCCTCTCCCTGTACCGTCCCCTGCTCTCGATTTCTTCAACCTTAGCTTTCAGCTCTGCTGCCTTCTCTCTGCCCCTGACCTCAGCATAGCCTTCCAGCACCGCTTCAAAGCCCTCCTCGAACCAGGTGTAATGCGTGCTCTCCATGGCCCTCTTGAGCAGGTGGAGGTCAACCCCCTGGGCCTCCAGCGTAGGATCGAAGTCCGCCAAGCCGAAGTCAATCAGGTAAACTTTCCCACCACGGAGTATCATGTTCGAGGTAGTCAAGTCGCCATGCACTATTCCGGCCTCGTGGAGCTTTCCTACCTGCCTGCCGATTTCCCGGCATAGCTCCAGCCTTTCCTCCATCGGGAGGCTCTCAAGGAGCTCCTTCAGTCTTTCCCCCTCTATGAACTCCATGGTTATCTTCATGTCCCTCAGATCAACCTCGTAAACGTAGGGACAGTTAACACCGAACTCCTTGGCCCTGTGGAGAACCCTCGCCTCGCGAACGGTGCGCTCCTTTCTCAACCTTTCATCTATTTCCCTTATGCGGTAGCGCTTTGGAATCCTGTGCTTGATGATGATCTTCTCGTTATCCCAGGGAAAGTACAGTTCACCGAAGTCCGCGAGATAAATCTTTGCCTCCGCGCCCTGCTTTATCAGCTCCACCTCACTCCCTCCTCTTTAGTTCGAAGTCTTCTATTAGCCTTCCGTAATCCCCAACTGTAACGCGTATCGTTATGATGTTCTCCATCTTCACCACGAGCGTTCCAGTACCGTCCTTTACGACCAGCAGCGCCGAGTCGATGGTCCCATCGTCGAGCTTCTCACGGGCGTATTTAAGCCTCTCCTTGTCCGACTGGAGCATATCATCAAGTAGGGAAGCTTCGTTCTCAGTGTCTATTCCGACTATCCCGTATTTTTCGATGCCTTCGAAAATCTCCCTTATTTTTCCCAAGGGCACGTTGTAGATGGTCGGCTCCATTTTCCACACCACTCCTTGTTGCTATTGAAGGTTTTAGCCTTTTCCTCCACTCTTTCCCTTAACTGTCGTCACATGTTTAAAAAAATCTCAAAAATTTGAAATTTTTGACCCAAAAGTTTTTATAGAGCGCTGACGAAGCGTTTTTGCCAAATTGATTTAGAAGGAGGAATGTCGAATGGCACAGCTTAGTGGACAGCCGGTTGTTATTCTGCCTGAGGGGACCCAGAGGTACGTTGGTAGGGATGCTCAGAGGATTAACATCCTCGCCGCGAGGATTATTGCTGAGACCGTGAGGACCACCCTCGGTCCGAAGGGTATGGACAAAATGCTTGTTGACAGCCTTGGAGATGTTGTTATTACCAACGATGGAGCCACCATTCTCGACAGGATTGACCTCCAGCACCCTGCTGCTAAGATGATGGTTGAGGTTGCTAAGACTCAGGATAAGGAGGCTGGTGACGGTACTACTACCGCTGTTGTGATTGCTGGTGAGCTTCTTAGGAAGGCTGAGGAGCTTCTTGACCAGAACATTCACCCGAGCATCATCGTCAAGGGTTACACCATGGCCGCCGAGAAGGCCCAGGAAATACTCGAGGACATCGCCATCAAGGTCACTCCCGACGACGAGGAGACCCTCCTGAAGATAGCCATGACTTCAATCACCGGTAAGAACGCCGAGAGCCACAAGGAGCTCTTTGCCAGGCTCGCTGTTGATGCCGTCAAGCAGGTGGCGGAGAAGAAGAACGGAAAGTACGTCGTTGACATAGACAACATCAAGATCGAGAAGAAAGCCGGCGAGAGCGTCGAGGAGAGCGAGCTCATCCGCGGTGTGGTTATCGACAAGGAGCGCGTCCACCCGAGGATGCCGACCAAGGTCGAGAACGCTAAGATAGCCCTCATCAACGACGCCCTCGAGGTCAAGAAGACCGAGACCGACGCTAAGATTAACATCACCAGCCCCGACCAGCTCTTCCAGTTCATCGAGCAGGAGGAGAAGATGCTCAAGGACATGGTCGAGCAGATAGCCGCAACTGGAGCTAACGTCGTCTTCGTCCAGAAGGGTATTGACGACCTTGCCCAGCACTACCTTGCCAAGTATGGCATCCTCGCCGTCAGGCGCGTCAAGAAGAGCGACATGGAGAAGCTCGCAAAAGCTACTGGTGCCAAGGTAGTTACCAACGTCAAGGACCTTACCAGTGATGACCTCGGCTATGCTGAGATAGTTGAGGAGCGCAAGATATCCGGCGACAGCATGATCTTCGTTGAGGGCTGCAAGAACCCGAAGGCCGTCACCATCCTCATCCGCGGTGGAACCGAGCACGTCATCGATGAGGTTGAGAGGGCCCTTGAGGACGCCATCAAGGTCGTCAAGGACGTCATGGAGGACGGAGCAGTTCTCCCGGCCGGAGGTGCCGGCGAGATAGAGCTCGCCATCAGGCTCGACGAGTACGCCAAGCAGGTCGGCGGCAAGGAGGCCCTTGCCATCGAGAACTTCGCAGATGCGCTCAAGATAATCCCGAAGACCCTCGCCGAGAACGCAGGTCTCGACACCGTCGAGATGCTCGTCAAGGTCATCAGCGAGCACAAGAACAAGGGTAAGAACATAGGCATAGACATCTTCGAGGGCGGGCCTGCTGACATGATCGAGAGGGGCATCATCGAGCCGCTCCGCGTCAAGAAGCAGGCCATCAAGAGCGCCAGCGAGGCGGCAATAATGATACTCCGCATAGATGACGTCATCGCTGCCAAGCTCAGCAAGCCGGAAGGCGGAGAGGGCGGAATGCCCGGCGGAATGGGCGGCATGGAAATGGGCATGTGAGCCCCTTTCTATTTCATTTCTCTTTTGCAGGGCTTTCAGAAAGGTCTCCTTGGTTCGTCCCAGGCTTCTGCATTATTCTAGACTATGTGATTATGCTATTCGGTAATTACAGAATCGACAGGCATTTAAGCGTTCGGGCGAACTCTTAAGCGGTGATACCTATGAAGGCTGTTAAAGCCACCATTCTCTACGATGGTCTGGGCAACGTCCAGAAAGACGTATACGTAGTCTTCGACAAGGAGATTAAGGAGATAACGAAGGAGAAGCCCAAGGAGGCCGAAGTGATAGCGGAGGGCGTTGTAACCCCTGCATTCATCGATGGCCACAGCCACATAGGAATGGGCCGTTACGGCGAGCCCTACCAGGAAGGCGAGACCAACGAGCAGATGGATGCAGTCCTTCCGCTCGTTGATGCGCTCTACTCCATCTACATGGACGACAAGGCCTTCAAGCACTCGATCGAGTTTGGCGTTCTGTATTCGTCCGTCCTGCCGGGCAGCGGGAACATCATTGGCGGAAGGGCCGTTCTCATCAAGAACTACGGCAGAGACATAGAGGATGCCTTCATGAAGTACGTCGGTGTCAAAGCTGCCTTCGGCTACAACCCGCGCTCGACCACGAACTGGAAGGGAACAAGGCCAAGCACGAGGATGGGTGCCATAGGTATTCTCCTTGACTGGCTCATAAAGACGCAGAAGACGATAGCTTTGCTCGAGAAGGGCAAGAAAGAACCGGAAGAGATAGAGCCAACGGTTGAGGCACTAATCCCGGTCCTTAAGGGAGAGGTTCCACTCAGGGTTCATGTGCATAAGGAAGATGACATCGCCGCCCTGCTGATGATAAAGCGGAAGTTTGGGCTTAAGATAACCATCGAGCACGCCTGCGACGTCCACAGCAGGGAAACCTTCGAGAAGATAAAGAAAGAAGGCGTGCCACTCGTCTACGGCCCCTTTGATTCCCTGCCCTACAAGGTCGAGCTGAAGCACGAGGACTGGAAGAACGCCAGATACCTGCTCGAGGTCAAGCCGCTCTTTGGGCTGATGAGCGACCACCCAGTTACGCTCCAGGCCAACCTCTACCTCCAGCTCAGGCACTTCATAAGGCTCGGCATGAGCAAGGAAGAGGCGATAAAGATCATAACCCACAACAACGCGAAAATCCTCGGCGTTGACGACAAGCTCGGAAGCATAGAGAAGGGCAAGTGGGCCTCGCTGGTTGTCTGGAACGGCGATCCGTTCCACATGGAGAACTACCCGACGCACGTCTTCGCGGAGGGAGAGCTTATTCACGAGGCGGATTGGTGAGTTTTCTTTTTCCTAATTTTGAAGAAATGAGAAGAAAGGCCTTCAGCTCAAACTAAAGTCAAATCCCCTCGCGAAGGTGTAGGCTTCTCTAAGCTCTGGCCTCTCCTTGAGGAAGCGGAGGATGTACTGGCCGCAGTTCGAGCCGATGAGGTTCTCCCTCGTGTCACCTACCGATATAATGACGTCGTAGCCGAGCCTCTTTAAATCGTCCACGAACTTCCTGTGCTTTATCGGAAGGCCCGTCTCAAGGTCAACGTCGTTGGTGAGCTTATTCTTTAGCACGCTCACCGTCGGGTTGAGCGGCGTTATCTTGATGAGGAAGTATTCCTTCGGGAAGTACTCGGCTATGACCTCTGTATCGGCCTCGTTCTCCCTCGCTAAGGCGAAGTTGAGCGTAATCTTCTTGCCGCCCTCGTCGTAGAAGGCCTTTCCGTACTCGGATATCCTCTCGAAGTCCCACTTCCTTATCGGGATTATCTCGTCCCTCTGCTTCGGATTGGTGGAGTGTATCGAGAACTGGAGCTGGAAGTTGGTTGGAAACATCTTCTTCTTGAGCTCGAGGAGGGCCTCGAAGAACTTATCGGTTCCTATCGGGGCAACGGTGGAGAGCGACGGGTGGAAGTTCTCGTAGCGCTCGCCCAAAATGCGCATCGCCTCTATGACGGCCATGTTGAAGCTCGGCTCGCCCATGCGCGCGAACTGCACCTTGAACTTCCTGGTTTTCGGCTTCCCGTTCCAGCGCTTGCTTATCGGATACTCAATCTGCTCGAGGAGCTCATCAACTGTAAGTCTGCCCTTGTAGAAGAAGCCAGCGTCGCACATCTTACAGCCCACGGGGCAGCCGTTGAGCGATGAAACTATGAGCACCCACTTTTCTTGCGGATTGTAGGTCGGAACCGACTCCACAAACTCCACTATGTTGCCCTTCGAAGTTTTTCCGATGTAAACGACCGCAACGTTCGGGTCGCCAACCTCACTCAGTATCTCCATATCTTTCCCTCCTCCATATGATCATGGCGGTCTTTATGCCGTCGGCTATGCTCAGGGCGGTCTGCCTGTAAATCCCGTTCTTCACGTCGCCGACGAGGAAAAGGTTATCATCCTCAATCTCTTCGACGAGCTCGACGTTGGGAACCCTGCCTATCGCGCCGAGCACCAAATCAACCTCAAAATCGCCAGCGCTGGTCTTGGCTAAAAGCTTTTCTCCCCGCTCGATTTCCCGGAGCTGTCCCCGGAGAGTTGTTATGTTCGGCCTCTCAGAGACGAGCTTCTGGAGATAAGGCAATGCTTTGGGCTCGCTCCTCATGAGAATTATTACCTCATCGCTCATCTCGCTCATGGTCATGGCGTAGTCAAAGGCCACATCGCCGCCGCCAATGATGAGAACCCGCCCGTAGTGCCGCCTCGGAACTTCAGCGACGTGGTAGATTATCCCCTCGAAGGGAAGCTTTCTCGGTCTCGTCCCCGTCGCGACCACGAGGTATTTGAAGCGGTAAGTTCCTTTGTCCGTTTCGACCTCAAACAGCTCGCCGGTCTTTCTCACGGCCTTGACTTCCTCGTAGAGGATTTTCAGGTCGTATTTTTTGACATACTCCTCGAGGATTTCGACGACCTTTTCACCCTTGATTCCGTCGGGAAAGAACATGGTGTTCTCCACGGAGTAGGCGTTCCTTATCAGCCCCCCGATTCGGTCGCGCTCGAAAATTACACTCCCAATGCCGTAGCGCTTGAGCTGGACTGCCGTCGCTATGCCGCCGATTCCAGCCCCGATTATCCCGACGAGAGCCATTCCAACACCTCCGAGAGGAGCGGCGTAACCGCGAAGCCGTGGGAGAGGTTTCTGAGCGTCGCCTCGTGGAAGAACCTGTTCTGGGTCAGTGTCCCGTCAACGGGAAAGACCACCCTAAAGCCCCTCACGAAGGCCTCCCGAGCGGTCGTCTCGCAGCAGAGGTGGGTCATGACGCCGGTGACGATTACGGTCTCCACGTGGAGTTTCCTTAGAATGCCTTCAAGTTCGGTTCCATAGAAGGCATTGTAGGTGCTCTTCTCGATTACGGTTTCGGCAAAGGGCCTGAACTCCCCGAGGAGCTCGTTCATCGGATCGTCCCTTTTCATCTCGTCGCCCCACCAGTGGGCCATGTTGCCCCCTTCGTGGTAGTGGCGCGTGAAGATTATTGGGACTCCGAGCTTCGAAGCTTCTCCATAGAACTCCACCAGCCTCGGAACGAACCTTCTGGCTGAGGGCAGGTACGCCTTGCTCTCCTCGCTCAGGAAGTAGCGCTGAAGGTCTATCGCCAGAACGGCGGCCCTCTTGAAGGGCCGTATCTTCTCCCACTTTCTCTGCCTGAAGTACCGCTCCCTCATCTCCAAGATAAAGTCCTCGGTGAAGTAGTCTTCCTTCATGGGCGTAGGAAGGGAGAAAAGGCTTAAAGATTTATCCCCCTCGTCATTACCCCGTCTATGACCACTGTCGAGCCGAGCATGTACTCTGCCTCATCGCTCAGGAGAAAAGCTACGAGTGAGCCGAGCTCGTCCCATCTGCCGGTTCTGTGGAGGGGCGTTCTGCCAAGCACTTCCCGCTCCCAGGTCTCCTCAAAGGTCTCGCCCCTCGACTCGGCAACGGCCTTGAGGTTCTCCCGTGCGCCAGGCGTATCGAAGCTGCCGAGCAGAACGCTGTAGGCCCTTATTCCGTGCTTTCCGTATGTTCTTGAAACGCTCTTCGCCAGCTGAACAAGGCCGGCCCTCGTAACGTCCGCCAGAACCAGCGGTGGCATTGGCTCCTTTATCGAGACGGAGTTGAGGTAAACGAGCACTCCCTTTCTTTTCCCTTCAAGCCACGTCTGGACGAGGAGGGTCGTCAGGTAGCCTGGGGCAACTGCGTGGAGCTTCGCGGCCTCAATCCAGTCATCATAGCCCGCCTCGTGGAGGAGGCACGGCTCGCAGCGGACGTTTCCGGCATTCCAGACGAGGGCATCAACTCCACCTAAAAGCTCCCGGGACTCCTTGACGAGGTTCTCCAGGCCCCGCTGGTCGCAGAGGTTGGTCTTAACTGCGTAGACTTCTCCGAAGGGAGAGAGCTCGTCGAGGGCTTTCTTCAGGTTCTCCTCGCTCCGTGAGCTTATAACGACTCTCGCGTTCCTCTTCAACAGTTCCCGCGCCACGTTGAACCCTATTCCGCGTGATGAGGCCGTGACTATCACACCCAGGCCCTTGAGGTCTATCTCCACGCTCATGATCCTTTCTTCGCCCGGGGATTAATAAACGTTGGCTGTCATTCTGACGAAGATTACCCGAATTAGGGTAACCTAATTCGTCTCATCGTCGGTGTTTCGAGAGAAAACAACTTAAGGTGCAAAACCTTCGGTTTTAGACAGATTTCTTGAAAAATTTTGGGGGTGATTGTGTGAGGTTCTACATCTGCGGGGAGAGAGAAGAAGCTAAGCCTTTTAAAATAGGGATTATCGGAGCGGGACCTGCAGGCCTGGCCGCCGCGGGTTATCTGGCGTGCAGGGGTTATGAGGTTCACGTTTATGACAAGATGCCCGAGGGCGGTGGAATGGTCGCCTTTGGCATTCCCGAGGCGAGGATTCCAATAAGGGCAGTTAGAGAGGGCGTCGAGGCTCTTGAGAGGCTAGGCGTCCACTTCCACTTCAGAACGAAGGTGATCTATGATTCCCCAAAGGAGCTCGGCGACGAGTGGGCCGAGCACTTCGTTTCGATTGAGAAGCTTTTGAGCGAGTTCGATGCTCTCATAATAGCGACCGGTGCTTGGAAGCCGAGAAAGCTGAAGGTTCCCGGTGTTAAGCTTCCTGGAGTCTACGATGCCCTCAGCCTGCTCCACAGCATAAAGATGGCCCGCATAGGCTATTACTCCTGGGAAAGAATCCCTGACATTAAGGGGAAGCATCTCGTAGTGATCGGAGCCGGCTACACAGCAGTTGATATCGCCATGGAGGGTCGTCTTCTGGGTGCGGAAAAAATAACCATGGTCTACCGCCGCTCCCTCGAGCACAGCTACGCTAAGGCTGAGATAAGAAAGCTCATCGCAGAGAGCGTCGAGTTCATAGAGCACGCGACTCCCGTCAGGATACTCGGGGAGGAGAAAGTGGAGGGCGTTGAATTCGCTAAAACAAAGATAGTCGGGGGAAACGTCGTGACGACGGACGAGCACTTTGTCATAGACGCAGACGTCGTTGCCTATGCCATCGGCCAGCTGCCCACGAGTCCAATAAAGGAAATCGTCTGCGCCAGCGAAAAGGTGCTGGAGGAGGCGGGAATATTCTTCGCCGGTGACGTCATAACCCCAAGGAACATAGGCACAGCCATAAGAGAGGGAAGAGCCGTCGCTGAGAGGATAGAGGAGTGGCTCCTGAGGACGGCACCGCGCAGGGTCTTTCCCGTTGCTATGACCGGCAGGCTCATAGCGGAGGTTCTCAGCGGTAAGTGCTGAGCAAAGTTTATACGCCCTCCCCTGAACCCACTATCATGACCGAGCCAAAAGATATAGTCCTCAAGGAATCGGAAGAGATTGAGGGAACGCCCATCGAGGGGCCGTGGCTGGATGAAGTGAGGAGCCTTGAAGAGGTCATCGATTACTATCACCGCATAGGCTTCCAGGCGACGCACCTTGGAAGGGCCATCGAAATATGGAAAAAGGTGGAGGGAAAGCGCGCCAGCGGCGAAGAGGTCAGGGTCTTCCTCGGCTACACTTCCAACATAGTCTCTTCTGGCCTCAGAGAGCTGATAGCATGGCTAGTCAAGGAAGGCAAGGTGGACGTCATCGTAACAACGGCTGGCGGCGTTGAGGAGGACTTCATAAAGGCCCTCAAGCCATTCATTCTGGGCGACTGGTACGTCAACGACGCGGAGATGAGAGAGAAGGGCATAAACAGAATAGGCAACATCTTCGTGCCCAACGACAGGTACATTGAATTCGAGAAGTACATGATACCCTTCTTTGAACGGGTTCGTGAGATGGAAAAGGAGCGCGGGAAGCCGCTGACGGCGAGCGAGTTCATCTACGAGATGGGCCGCTTCATGGACGAAAAGCTCGGGAAGGAGAAGGAGCGCAGCATTATCTACTGGGCCTACAAGCGGAACGTCCCGATATTCTGCCCTGCTATAACCGACGGCTCGATAGGGGACATGCTCTACTTCTTCAAGGAGGAGCGCGGAGACAGGGAGCTTATCATAGACGTAGCTAATGACATCGTGAGGCTCAACAACTTGGCTGTCACGGCAAAGGAAACCGCTTCGATAATCCTTGGAGGTTCCCTGCCGAAGCATGCAATAATAAACGCCAACCTCTTCAGAGGAGGAACGGACTACGCGATATACATCACCACTGCAATCCCCTGGGACGGCTCGCTGAGCGGCGCGCCGCCGAGCGAAGGAGTGAGCTGGGGCAAGATAAGGGCAAAGGCTGACTACGTCGAGATATGGGCCGATGCGACGCTCGTCTTCCCGGTGCTGGTGTGGAAGGTGATGAAGAGCGTTTGAGAGTCTTTTCTTATTCCTTTTTGGAAGTCTCACCCGACTCTTTAAGCACTTGTTTATACAGGGGATGAGGGAGATAGAAGTAAAGTTCCAAGATTCTTAAAGGAGTTAGCTTGAGAAAGTGAGTGTATTTCACACAAGATGCAATTTTGTCTATAGGTATTTCTTCGCTTGATGAGAATTTATACTGGAGATTCTGAAGGCAGATAATAGCATTGGTAAGTTCTCTGTGGACTTGATTCTTGTTAATTGCACTCATTAATACCCATACAAGGATATACTGCAGAAAAAGGAATAAAGCAAGTACATGGACAGAAATCTCTTGAACTCCCTTAACCCCAAGATAAAGCAAATAACAAACTTTCCAAGTTGCCCAGATAGAGCCAGAAAACAAGATTAAGCCTGAAATGGCTCCTACAATCAACCTCACTATACTCATGTCCGTTTCTCCTTCAAGACCGTGTTTGAGGTTGTATGCCCAAACAAATATCTTGATTGCACGATCTTCATTAACAACCAATCCCATTAAGGCCAATTCCACTAGAAAAGCTATCAAGAGAGGATGCCATAAGTTTTCTTTCACATTGTGAGTAGAATACAACAATAAATACACACCTACGGATATTATGGATAAAATTCCAAAGGAGTGAACTCCAGAATATACAAATTTCCCAAATACTTCGCCGTAGTATTCAACTAGTTGTTTGGGGAGCTTGGATGTGTCTGTGGTTTCTCCGTCTTTCTCTGTGTGCTGACGAGGTACTATGCTGGACCAAATTACCCACAAGCCAAACATTGCACCAAAAGAGAGTCCCCAAAGATTAAGCATGTTTGCAAGTCCACCATAGTATGATGTTAGCAGGGATAGGGATGCAGACAAAAGGGCAAATAAAATTTCGTAGTTTGGGTTTATTGCATCTATCTTCATGGAGATATTATGTAACTCTCTCTCGAGAATGTCATCTAACATGTCAGTTGTTAGGGTATGAAAATTTAAAATATTACTGTCCATCAGTCACTATTTCTAAAACCCTCTCCTCTCCACCTGGCAGCACTAGAGGCCTCGACAGGTGCTTTCTCGCGTCGGGCGGCACTTCGTAAATCTTCCTCTCCAGCTCGCGCGGGACTTCAACTGGGATGAGCTTCTTCGGCATCTTATGGCCACAGCGCTTGCACTTGAGATAATCACCCTTGCTCTTCATCGTCCCGCCGCACTTCGGGCACTTCGGCTTCTGGTACTCGATCCTTGGAACGAGCTTCACCGGATAGAACTTCTCGAGGTTGAGCGTCAGAACGCCGTCGTGCTCCTTCACTCCACCGGCGGCGATTATCTCGTCTCCAGGGAGGAGCTTCCTCACGTAGTTCCTGAATTTCTTGGTCGGCTCGAAGGCAGCAACGCGAATCCTTCCCGTTTCATCCTCAAGCTCAAAGAATACGTGCCTCCCGCGCTCCCAGTAGGGCTTAACCACCGTTCCCCTAACCACCGCGCTGTCGTAGAGCTTCAGCTCGCCGATTTTTTTGTATGTAAGGTGGTCGTCTGTGTTCTGGTTCGTCTTGTAGAGCTGGTAAAATGTCACGGGCTCCTCAAAGCGAACCATCTCAAAGGTCTGGAGAACCTTTCCCCTGTCAATTCCCCTGATGCCAACCAGAACGGGATCCTTGCCGTGGGGTGTTATGAGGACGCTCCTCTTGTAGGGGTCAACGTTGTCGTAGGTGAAGGGATAGCTCCAGCTATCGGCCAGAAAGACACTCTCCTTGTCCACTCTCCTCGGCGTTCCCCAGTTGTCGGGCTCTCTGTAAGCTAACAGCTCGTAGGTGAACCTCTTCAGCGGATAAGCAACAGCCGCGAGCGCGCCGATTATGCCCCTCCCGACCTTGAACTTGAAATATTCTACTCCAGCGTTTCTCGCAGCTTCCTCCGCCTCTTCTATAGTGACGTGCTCGCGGAGGGCCTTCATTGCGAACTCTACGAGCTCTTTAGGAATTTCCCCCTCGACGAATACCACTCCTGGATTTGTGTTCTCGTGCTCGAAGTCGGCAAGCCGGTCCACGTAGAAGAGGACGGTGTTTTTAACCTCGGTTATAAGCTCCTCATTGACCTCAAAGGTCATCGCCACCGCTCCATTGCCGCGGGTCTTGTAGGGAATGTTCGGGTTGAGCCTGATCAAGCGGGGAAGGTCTATGGGCTCCGCTATCCGGGACAGCTCGCGGTAGAGGATGGCACCGAGGTAGGTAGTGCACATGCCGTTCGGTGAGTCAGTGTCGTCGATGCCGATGTGGAGCCTCATGGTTGGAAGAAAAAGAAAGGGGTTTAAAAAGCTAAGGCTCGCGGAAGAGCTCGTAGCAGAGAACATCAACGAAGCCTTCCCCTGGGACGTACTGATGCTTCCTCCAGCGGCCGGCCAATTTGAAGCCGTTCTTTTCGAGAATCCTTATTGAAGCCCCGTTGATTTCGTAGACATGGGCATAGACTTTCCTCAGGTTGAGCCACTCAAAGGCATAGCGAACCGCCAGAGAAACGGCCTCACTGGCGTAGCCGCGGCCCCAGTACTCTTTCCCGATGAAGTAGCCTAGCTCGGCGTGTCCGTTATGGAAGTCGATTTTGTGAAGTCCCACGAGTCCAACGAGTGAGCGCGAGGAGTTCTCGATTATCGCGAAAACCTTCTCGTGCTTCTTCTCTCTTCTCAGGGCCTCGTACCACTCCAGCTCGTCCTCATAGAAGAATATCTCCTCCGGAAAGGAGAGGTAGCGCCTTACGTCCCTGTCGTTGTACCACATCCAGACCTGGCTGAGATCCTCCCGCAGGAGGACTCCGAGGGAAACCAAGTTTCCTCTGAGGATTATCGGCCTCATGCAAACACCTTAACTTTATTAAGGCCATTTGCCTATTTAAAAATGATGGACAGGGAGAGACTTATAAGAACCGTCGAGGCGATACTCAGGGGCACGGGCTACAAAACCGCCAGGATGGACTTCAAAGGCTCGTGCTTCGACATAGTGGCGAGCAGGTTACTCCTGTTGCTCTTCATTAAAGTGGCAACTAACATAGACACCGTTACGGAAGAGCAGGCTGAGGACCTAAAAAGGCTCTCCAAGTTCTTTAAGGCCTCCCCGCTCATCGTTGGGCTGAAGACCAAGAACGCCGAGCTAGAGGAGGGAGTAGTTTACGAGCGCTTTGGCATCTATGCCTTAAGGCCAGAAACCCTCTACGATGTCCTTGTCGAGAACGAGCTTCCAGCCATCTTTGCCGAGCGCGGCGGCTTCTACGTCAGGATAAACGGGAAGCTCCTGAGGCACCTTCGCGAGAAGCACGGCTACAGCGTGAACGAGCTGGCCGAGCTCATTGGAGTCTCCAGGAAGAGCCTCCTCAACTATGAGCGAGGGGAGCAGGCGGTTTCCCTTGACGTTGCAATCCGCCTTGAGGAGGTGTTTGACGAACCGTTGGCCGAGCCAATAGACATACTTAACTCGACGGTTGAGGCCAACCTCGACGTTACGCCCGAGACGCCCCTCGAGAGGGAGGTATTCGAGCGCCTCAAGGTTCTGGGCCTTGGCGTGGTCAAGGTCAGGAAGGCCCCCTTCAACGCGGTCTCGAAGGAGGAGGAGTTCAAGATACTCACGGGCATAGACGAGAAGAAGACCCGCTCAACGGTCAAGCGTGCCGAGATGGTGGCGGAGGTAAGCAGGATAATCAACAGCGACGGCATCTTTATCCTTGAGAAGGCCAAAACTGAAGTCGTTAAGGAAGTGCCGCTGATTCCCAAGGACAGCCTCCAGGAAGTTAAGGACGCCGATGAGCTCATAGAGATGATTGAAGAGCTGAAAAAGGAGATAAAGAAGCAGCTCTTTAGCTGAAAATAACCCTCTTCCAAACTTCCCTCACTTTCTCAATGTACTCCTTCGGTGAGGCTATGAGCACGGCCCACCTGGGGGTCTGGCGTCTCTTGAGGGCATTCGCCAGCGGAGTGACCTTGGTCAGCGGCTGAACCTCCCCGCTTCCGAGGAGCACGTTTATCTCCGTTGACTTCAGCCTGGGTTCGCTGAGCATCAGGTCGGCTATGCTGAACTCGAGGATGACTTCCCCTTCCTTTGCCCCTACTGCATCGGCCAGTGCCCTCTCTATCTCCTGCCTCCTCTTCACGTTCCTGTAAGCGGTAAGAAGCTCCCTCTTCTCCTCGCCAGTCAGCTCATCGGCGCTCGCGAGGACAGCCGCTTTGTAGAGCTCGCGGTACTTTATGCGCCTGACTATCTCAGCAGGGTATCCCTCCAAGTCCTCCAGCTCCACGAGGACCCTGCAGTCTATCATCTTCCAGAAGTCCCACAGGTGGCCCTCCTCGAGGGCAAACTCCAGAGCCCTTGTAAGCATTCCCTCGGCTATCTTCACCGTGTGGTGGAAGTAGACCCTCGAATACATCAGCGAACGGGCGACCATCATGCCCTCTACGGCCTCGATTCCCTTCTCGTCCACCACGAGCTCGCCCTCGTGCACCTTTAGGACCTTCATAAGTCTCTCGAGGTCGATTATGCCGTGTGCAACCCCCGTGTAGTGGGCGTCCCTTATGAGGTAGTCAAGCTGGTCGACGTCAACATCTCCGTGCAGCATCTGGCCGAGGTAGCGCTTCTCGTGCTTTCCGAGGATGAGGTCGGCGACGTCCTTTGGGGTGAAGTCGTAGTCGTAGCTCTCTATTATCTCGGGAATACTGCCGCCGTTCTCGCTTTCAGTTATGTTTATCCTCCCCAGGACTATATCCTGCCCGAGGCGCATGTGGTCGTGCTCCTTGACGTAGTGCTTGTAGATGCTCTCAAAAGTGTGGCTGAAGGGGCCGTGGCCGATATCGTGGAGAAGTGCACCAACCTGGAGGAGCATGCTCTCATCTTCGCTCAGACCAACCTCCATTGAGAGCCTTCTCGCTATGTTCCACGCTCCGAGAGAGTGCTCAAAGCGGGAGTGGTTGGCACCTGGGTAGACGAGGTAAGCCAGACCGAGCTGCCTTATGTTCCTAAGCCTCTGAAATTCGGGAGTCTTGACGAGATCGAGGATCAAGCCGGTAAGCTTCATGCTTCCGTGAATGCCATCATGAATAATTTTTCCATCCATTAATATCACCGCTGGAAGTTTGAGAATCTCCTTAAATAACTTTTGGGCATTATGACAAAATTGAAAGGAAAAGGGCGGCAGAATCAGAGATCTTTTCCGGCTATGTAAATTCTCTTCGTCTTTCCTGGTTTCCTTGGGAGGCCTTCTCTGAGTTTCACCAGTGGCACTGCCTCGATGATCAACCCAGCCTGCTTTGATTCCTCAACTTCATACCTTACCGGGTTGTTCGCCTCGTAGATGAGCTCTCTGACCTCGTCCTCTATTCCCGCCGGCTTATTTCCGCTGTAGGCGATCCGAATGATGGCCTTTGGCTTTGGATTCTCGGGAGAGAGCGGGTGGTAAATTATCACGAAGTCGAGGAGGTCGGGATGGTCGTAAACTATCTCCATAATCTGGTCGATGTGGAGCTTAGCCCCGGCAAGGCTCACAACGTCCTTGATGCGGATTATGTTTTTGACCTTACCGTCGACGACCCTTGCAAGGTCTCCTATGTCGTAGTTGAAGAGCGGAAGGCCAGTCAGCTCGCCGTCCCTCATCACCTTAGTGATGTACATGCGCTTGTATTCACTGTAGTTATCACCGTTATCCTTCAACACGACGATAGACTCGGTAAAATGGAACTCACTCATCTTCTTCTTTGTTATTACACGGTAGCTGGTTATAGCGTCCTCGGTCGAGCCGAAGTTGTCAATTATCACGGCATTCTCAAACAGCTCAAGCGTCGCCATGGCAAGTTCCTTTGTCAGTGTCTCTCCTCCGACCACTATCGTCTGAATGTCCTTCTTTATGTCCTCCGGGAGGATCAGTCCGAGGTTGTATGCTGTGGCTGTGAGACAGAAGAGGGCGGTTGGTCTTATATCCCTGAGCTCCTTTAAAAGGAGGTTCCTGTCCATGAGGTACTGGATGGGAACTTGATAATAGGCCACCTTGGCGTCGAGGGCCTCAAAGCCGCCGAAGGCAAACATTCCGGAGGATGAGGGCAGCGGCGGGAAGAATGATGCAATCCTGTCGCCTTTGTCCATGTATTCTCTTACCCATGGTTCTATCTGCCTGCCCGTCCTAAAGCGGTCGTCCTTGGTATAGGGTATCCTCTTTGGCCTGCCGGTCGTTCCGCTCGTCCTCATGACGGTGTAGAAAACCCTGCCTTCTTTAATGTAGCGGGGCCACACTTCGTCTATTTTATAGAGATCATGGGGGGTTATGTTTATCCTCTCGGTCAGAGAGGCTATGTCCTCTGGTTTAATTTCCTCTGGTTTAAGCCCCGAGAACTTCTCCCTCCAGAGCTCGGTGGTCTCTATGGCTTTCTCAACTGTGTACCTGAAATCTTCAACCCCATTTTTATCAAGCCTTCCCAAAATCAGGCTCACAGGAGTTCACCGAGTCAGTAGTTTGAGTTAACAATATTTAATTGTTAGGGTTTATCCAATCAAATTCGCAGAAGAATCCATTGGGAAAGGTTTTTATACTCTCCCAGTTAGAACACCTACCATGGATTATCAGAGGGTGTTGGATAAACTCCATATAAATCCTTTGCATGTTGGGAAAACTGAAACGAAGGAGTACCTTAGAGAAGTTTTTGAGTTTCACATGACCAATACTCCCCACTGGAAGAGGGTTATTTCTGCCGCGCGTCTGGATTTAGATGAGCTTTTCCAGGGCACTTTGGAGGAGGTCTTCGAAAAAATCTTTAACTCAGGTCTGGCCGTCGACGAGGAATATCTGCGCCATAACTGGCTGGAGTTCATCCCTAACAACTATTCGGGCAGAATCCGCTTTTACCAGTCTTCTGGAACCACGAGAGAAAGGGCAATTGGTCACTGGGATAGGGATTATCTGAAAGCACTCCACATGTACCTTAGGGAATCTCTCGATGAAATCTACGGCCTGGAGGAGATTTATGATGAAGAACACCAGATGAAGGCACTGGCCCATGGCCCCTACGGTTGGTATCAAGACGAAATAAGCGAGCTTGTATGGAGTTACGGGGGCGTTTTGTACTTTATAGGGATGGAGACGAATGGACTGAAGAAGGTCTACGCGAAGCATGGCCTTGAGGCCATCCTTAAAATCCTCGATCCCCTCGTGAGGTACACAAAGCGCGTGATGGAGAAGGATACGATAAACACTGTAAGATCAGCACCCCCCTTGATGGCCCTCTTTGAACCATACCGTGAGAACATTGAGACTGCCATAATAAGCGGTGTTGGGATCAACTACGAGTTCTTCCAACACCTTTCCGAAAAGTTTGAGAACGCCACTCTGATACCCCTTTACGGCTACTATGCCTTTGGGGATCTAGTTGGTATCCAGAAAGGAAGGAGCTTCTGGTATTATCCGAACTATCCATTCACGATAATCTTTCCTCTGAAGCAGGAAGACGGATACAAGATAGTGAAACACGGTGAAAGGGGACAGGTGGGAATGATAATCGCCAGGCCGGAGGTTTTAATAGTTAAGCTTGAGGATGAAACTGCCCTCAGAACTCCTGCTGAGGGACCGTTTAGATGGGACGGGTTTGGGGACCCTAAAAGAAGGGTGGGGTGAAATGAATTGGATAGTATCCAAGCGCTTGTCTTTGTTGAGGCAATCATCGTAATGGCAGCAGATTTAATTGCTGCAGGATTGATCTTCCGTATATACCTCCATAATAAGAGACGGTCTGCTCTCGCGTTCTCAGTGGCGTGGATCTTTGATTTCATTGCCATATTTCTCACGTCTCTCAGCGATCCGGTTCTTCAGTTGCTCGGTTCGATATCCCTCCCGGTGTTTTCATCGCTTATATTCTACGGGGCCATAGAATTCCTTGAAGAGGAATCAATATGCGTGCAGCACAGAACCCTCGTGATGCTTGTTCCGATGCCGGTACTCTTCATGTTGTATATGCTTGGTGCTAACATATATACTCAAGACCCCATGTGGACCGCAACAAGCGCTGCTACCTTGGGCATAAGCGGGATATTTGTCATCGCCGGTGGGCTCTTGCTCAGAGAGACCGAGGAGATATACAAGAGTGCTATTAAGTATCTTTACTTGAGCATTATACTCTTCGGGCTGCACTTGGTACCTGCTGCGCTCTTTGGACTCAACGACTGGTACCGGCCTATAGGATTCACCATTTCAACCGTACTGATAGTTAGCATGGTAATCGCGATGTTGAAGCTCGTATCGTCGGAATCCTTCAGACCCCCCACGAAAGAAAATGGGAATCCCGTGGACATCAAGCCCGGAGTTCTTGTTCTAGATTGGCAGGAATACCGGAAGATCAAGAAACTACTAAACGATGCACCAGTGCTCGCTTTTATCAGAGACGTACTGGACGTTTCGGACAAATGGACGTACTACTTTGTCACCACTATCCCCTTCAAGGGTAAGTTCAAGAATACCATATACCCCACAGACCTAGCGAGGATAACCGAGATTTCCTACAGGTATCTGGAAGAGTTTTCACGGTCAGGAAAGCATGGAATAATTGTAATTGACTGTTTGGAATACCTCATGGTCTACAACTCCTGGGAAAGCCTCATGAAGTTTCTGTCCAAACTCAGGGACTTCGTCATCGTCAACAACGGCACTCTCATCATCGTTTTGGAGAAGGAGAGCCTAGACTCCCGGTTCTATGCCCAGCTCAGAAAGCTCGTTGAGTAAAAGGTAACCTTATATACCTCTTTTTTCAATCCCAATAATGCCCCTGCGCGAGGACCCCGGGGAGAATGAACCGGGGGGCGATGCGGGGGCTACAGCTCGGCCTCAGCGAGGTCCCCACGGGAGGGCCTTCCGCGTTACGGAGCGCAATGACCGTGGGAAACCCAGGCCGAGCACAGCGAAGGCCCGCCTGGGTTAGCCCGCCCGAGTCCGCCGTCAGGCATCGATGGGGGCGGGAGTTACGGGCGGGCCATAGCATGAACATTTGTGTTCTCTGCAAATTTTGCATTATGGGCCCAGATAATTGCAAAATCTGTATAGAAAAGGTTTATTTATTCTTGCACGATATTAACAAATGTGAGAAACATGCAAGGTTTGAATACCCAGCCGGAAGACTTTGACAGCAAGATACAGGAGATAATCCCGTGGGCAAGACCAAATCCGCTGACCGAGGTTATGGACGAGAAAGAACGGGAGAAACTCGAAGTCATCGAGATCGTGGAGAACCTTGCCGACCATGGAGAGCTCCCCAGTGAAGTCGAGCTCCTCATTAAGAAGCCGAAAAAAGAAGAGCTGATGGAGGAGTGAGTGTTCTTTCCTACGATCTTATGTGGGTTATCAGTTCATGGGCTTTCCTGATGTCTGGAGGAGTTCTTAATAAAGCACGACCTCCACGGTCTCCCCCTCTAAGTAACCCTCGCTGTCCTCTGGAATCACGATGTAGCCGTTGCTCTTGACGAGCGAGCTGATTATCCCGCTACCCTTCTTCTTAATCGGCCTTGCCGTTCCGTTTTCGTACCAGACCTTCACGAACTCGTAGCGGCCGAGTTGCGAGGGAACCCTCTCGGTCAGCTCCGCGCGAACCTTAACTGGCCTGAAGTCGGCCCCTGCAAGCTTTGCTAAGGCGTACTTGGCGAAGAGGTGGAACTGAGCAAAGACTGCCACGGGGTAGCCGCTCATTATGAAGACCTTTTCTCCATAACCCACAGGTCTGCCGGGCTTTATCGTCGTGCCGTGGAAGAGCAGCCTAACGAAGCGGTGCGCGAAGTCCTTGTCACCGAAGGCACTTCCACCAGTGACGAGGACGAGGTCGTTCTCGGCCTTGGCCTTTTCTATTGCTGCTTTAATTTTCTCCTCGTCGTCCGGGATGACGCCGTAGAAGACTGGCTCCCCGAAGTACTGCCGCACTAATCCCTTGAGCAGGGCGGAGTTGCTCTCGAGTATCTTGCCGGCTTTAAGGGCTTCCTCGTCGAACTCCTCGACAAGCTCATCTCCAGTTACGATTATCCCAACGCGGGGCTTTCTTTTGACCTTGACACTCTTAAACCCGATGCTCTTGAGCAGACTGACATCTTGTGGCCTGAGAATCTGTCCCTTTCTCAGGACGACCTCGCCCTTCTTCACGTCCTCACCGGCGAAGGCCACGTTCTGGCCCGGGGCTACCGGTCTCAGGACGTAAATCCTGTCTCCCTCGCGCTTCACCATCTCCTGCATTATTACTGCATTCGCGCCCTTGGGCATTTTGTTGCCCGTCATCAGCTTCACGGCCTTTCCGCTGGTGACCTCTTTCCCGCTCTCCATGCCGGCGGTTATCTCGTCTATGACCTCAAGCTCTACCGGGTGGTACTCCCTCGCCTGGAAGGTGTCCTCTGCTCTAACTGCGTAGCCATCGACGGCCGAACGGTCAAAGGGAGGGCTGTCTATGGGAGAAACAACGTCCTCAGCTAAGACCCTGCCATAGGCCTCGTCGAGTGGTACTTTTTCAACCCCGTCTATTTCCCTCAGGTCATTGAGCATCAGCTCAAAGGCTTCCTTGTATGGAGTCAAGCGTTTGAACTCCCTCATAGTCACTCCCTCGCGTGCTTTAGAACGTGGTAGGCTTCGCGCTTGATTATCTCCACCCCGGTCTTAACCGCGTTGATGCTTCCGGGCAGACAGAAGACGACCGTGGCCTTTTCACCGCTCCTGATGATTCCGGCGGTTGCCCTGGTGAGAACCGCAGCTGTTCCAACCTCTTCAAAGCTTTTGAGCCTGAAGATCTCGCCGAAGCCGGCCAGCTCTTTATCGAAGAGGGGCCGTAAGCTCTCTATCGTGACGTCCCTGCTCGTTATCCCCGTTCCGCCGGTGGTGACGACCACGTCAGCGCCTTTCTCAACCGACTCAATGACGGCCTTTATGATGGCCAGCTTTTCGTCGGGGACTATCGTGTAATGAACATTTTCGTTTCCAGCCTCAGTGAGGGTCTCAACCAGGAACTTTCCGCTCGCGTCTTCCTTTTCTCCCCTGCTCGCGGTGTCGCTGACGGTTATGACTGCAAACTTAAACCTTTTGGGCGCTTTCTTCCTGTGCTCTTCGGTTCCCATCCTATCACCCGAAAATCCTTTGCAGGCAGGGTTAATAACCTTTTCATTGGTAAGCGGAAGCGTTTAACAGCTCGGCGCAAGCGTTAATAAGGCCACCGCGGACGTTCTCCCATGGAATTCGGGCACTTCATCAGGCCTTTCGAGCGGGAGATGCTCGCCCTCAGCAACGCGCCCCATCGGGGCGGACTTGTAAGGGCCAACGGATTCTTCTTTATGATGGTGCACAAGAACTACTCAGGGGATTATAAGGCCGATTGTAGGAGGTTCGAGCTGGAGAACGGATTGAGGGATTACGTCGGCTTCATGACGGCAGCAGACGTGAGGAAGGTTCTTTCTATATCCAGAGTCAGAAGCGTCGAGGCTTACATCACCGCGGGGGTGACGAACCCAGCCATAGCCGGCGAAGTTCCCCCGCCGTGGAAACCCGGAACCATAAACATCGCCCTCGTGATAAACGAAGGCCTAACTGTCGGTGCCATGGCAAACGCGATAATGACTGCCACTGAAGCAAAGACTTACACCCTGCTGAGACTCGGCTACAACGCCACCGGGACGACGAGCGACAGCATAGGGGTTTTTGCTTATCCTGGAGAGAAGGAATGGGCAGGAACTGCAACCGAGCTCGGAATTTCGATAGGGAAAGCCGTCAGGAAGGCCCTTGAGGAGAGCCTGAGAAAGTGGGAGAAAACCAGAAGTTAGGTGGCCTTCAGCTCCATCAGCCTTCTGTAGAGCTCTTCCACCTTCTTCGAGACGTCCTCTGGCGAAAAGCCGGCTTTAACTGCGAGCCATGTCGCTCCACCGGCCCCTACGCCTTCCTTAACGTAGCCGTTCTCATAGTCCCTCAGGCCTTTGAACTCGCTCTTTGAGAAGTTTAAATCCGCTGCATAGCTGATTACCCCTATCTCCTTGGCCGTCTCGATGAAGGTTGAGCTCCTGTCATTGATCACCCACCTGGTTGTCGCTATCATGAATCTGTCCAGATCCTCATCGAGGGCTTTTAGCAGAGCGGCCACTGCCAACATTTGCGTCCCGCCTGCTAGAACAACCTCCCCGGTGAAGCCCTGCGAGATTCCTATAACTGCCGCCATCATGGGGTCGCCGAACTGTTTGAGTGCTTCAAGGGGTTTCTCTTTGAAGTCTCCAGGCTTTATTCCAGCCCTTTCAAAGCCTGCTTTTATAACCTCCTCCTTTAGGCTCTGGGGATTGTTCGGTGCTGCGGAGGAAGTCCTCGCTTCGTAGCCGAGGGCCCAGAGAACGGCCTGAGCTGTTGTTGTTCCACCGGGTGTGGATTCACCTATGACGAGTTCCTCTATCGGGAGCTTGGACAACTCCTCTCCGAAGAGCCTTGCCCTCTCAATTATCTCCTCAGCCCCCGGAAGGGCAGGCTCTTTCCTGAAGTCCCTGCCAACGTGGTCGCTGATGTGGACGTGAGGCACGAGAGGAGCTAGGTAAGTTCCACCGCGGACTATTATCAGCGGGAAGTTTGCAAGCTCCCTGGCGGCCTTGGTTATTATAGCCGGCGTCGGGTGCCCCTCGGGCGTTACTGGAATGACATCTATGATTTTTGGCTTCTCATAGAAAAGATACTCCGCGTCAGCCGGTGGGGTGAGCTTTGTTAATTCGGGCGTCGCCCCGGCGACGCTTATTCCAGGCACGGTGCTTATCTCTGTGTTCCCAAGGACAATCAGCATGAGACTCTTCATAGCATCACCGCTGGAGGTTTTATCCAACAGGTTTATATGTTCTTCGTCCACCTCCAATGGGGGTGTGAATGGGAAAAGCCCTAATGATTCAGGGAACTTCCTCCGGAGCTGGAAAATCCCTCCTCGTCATGGCTCTGTGCCGGATCTTCTCGAACTTGGATTATGACGTTGTCCCGTTTAAAAGCCAGAACATGAGCCTGAACTCCGCACCGAGCATAGAAGGCGGCGAAATAAGTCGTGCCCAGTACCTCCAGGCAGTAGCCTGCAGAAAGAAGCCCTCGGTAAGGTTCAATCCGATACTCCTCAAGCCCGAGGGTAACATGAGGAGCCAAGTTGTGTTTATGGGAAAGCCCATAGGGAGCGTTTCAGCCAGGGAATACATGCTCTCCCGGAAGGAGGAGCTCTTTCGGAAGGCCATGCGGGTTCTGGATGAACTCATGGCGGAGCACGAGATTGTGATAATCGAAGGTGCAGGCTCACCCGTTGAGATTAACCTCAAGGACTACGACATAGCCAACATGCGCGTTGCGAGGCACGCCAAAGCGAAGACCATCCTCGTTACCGACATTGACCGCGGTGGGAGCTTCGCTTCTATAGTGGGCACGATGGAGCTCTTGAGCGAGGAGAAGCGAAACCTAATCCTTGGCTTTGTCTTCAACAAGTTCCGCGGCGATGCCTCCCTGCTGGAGCCAGGCTTCGAATATCTGGAGAAGCGCTACGGGAAGCCCACCCTCGGAGTCGTTCCCTACGTCGAGCACAAGTTGCCAGAAGAGGACTCTCTGACGAGCTTTCCGAAGGTTAATGGCGAGCTCCACATCCAGATAGTCAAGCTTCCCCACATAAGCAACTTTACCGACTTTGAGCCCCTTCACTGGGCCAATGGGGTGGACTACGTTACAAAAGCAGAGGAAATCGAGGGCGATTTAATAATAATCCCCGGGAGCAAGAACACCGTCGAGGACTTGCTCTGGATGCGCGAGAACGGAATAGAGGACGCGATAATCCAGGCTCACCGCGAAGGCTCTTTCGTCGTTGGAATCTGCGGCGGCTTTCAAATGCTCGGGGAGAAGATAATCGACAACGTCGAATCGAAGCGCGGTGAGGTCAGGGGCATTGGACTGCTGCCCGCTAAAACGATCTTCACGCCCGTTAAGCGGACAAACCACCTGAAGGCCGAAATCCTCTGGGAGTCGGCTAAGAGAATGAGCGTTGAGGGCTACGAGATAAGGATGGGCCGCTCAACCTCAGAGAGGCCCTTCTCGATAATACGCGAGATAAACGGTGCTAAGGCCGTTGAGCCCGAAGGGGCCCTTGGTGAGAGAGCCTTTGGGACCTATCTACACGGCATCTTCCATAACTTCGCCTTCACGGAGCGGCTCCTCAACTTCCTGCGGGTGGAGAAAGGGCTTGAGCCGATAAGCGTTGATGGATGGAGCATCGAAGAAGAGATAGAGCGCTTTGCTAGGATTGTTGAGAAGAACCTCGACGTGGGATACATCCTCTCGGAGCTCGGATTAGGTTAGCAATCCTCTTCGCAAGCTCCAGCTCTTCAGGAGTGTTCACATTTAAGGCTAACAGGGGATTTGTGAACTCAAAAAATCTCTCTCCTTCTTCAGCGACGGCATTCAGCCCAACGATTGCATAACCCCGGTAAACTACTGGATTCAAGTCTCCCGGTACCTTTTCAAGCGGAAGGACCCCTGTCAGGCTCGTTTTTCCGTCGAAGGCCTTCTCGATAAGCCAAAAATCCGAGGCCTTCACAAAGGGGATATCGGCGGAGACGCTTACGAATGGGCCGAACTCACTCAAAAGCCACTGGATGTCTTGGACGTAGTCTTTTCCCGGCGTCTCAATGAAGGGAATCCCTTCCCTGAGGCAGAGCTCCCTTGTTTTGGGGGTGTTCCGCGATAGAGCAACGAGGACGTCGTCAACTTTCCCCGCTTCTTCGTAGACCCAGAGGAGCATCGGCTTACCGGCCACCTTGAGGACAGGCTTTTCCTGCCCCATGCGGGTTGATTTGCCTCCGGCGAGGATGATTATCATGTATACCACCAAACGAAAGCCAGAACCAAAAGCGTCCCAGCCCTCGTTATCTCCGCTATTGCACCTATGCAGTCGCCGTTTATCCCGCCGAAGTTGTCGAGGGCAACTTTGATGGTATAACCTCCGAAGGCCAGACCGAGGAGCGAGACCAGGGCATTCTGCTCATAGACAATTACAGGGACGAGGAGAATGGCGTAGAAGATGAGCCCGCCGAGAAGCTGGCCGCTGTTCATCTTCTCCATGAAGTATGCCCCAAGCCCTTGGCCGAGCGGTTTCCTGGTTGCCAGCGCGAGGAGCATGGCGAGCTTTGAGTTTAGCTCCGCCAGGAAGAGGGCGTAGAAAGGAACGAGCTGGAGGGAATAGACTTGGAGGAACAGAACCATGACCACCGCGAAGAGACCCGCTATCCCGGTGTTCAGATCCTTCATCGCCTTTATTTTCCTCTCGCGGTCGCCTTTAACCATCACTCCGTCGGCGAAGTCCGCCAGACCGTCAAGGTGGAGAAGACCGATGGTGAGGTAGAGCGCCAAGACCGCCAGGACGTTCGAGAGGGGAAGTTTTAAGTAGAGGACAAGCGTCGGGAGCGCCGAACTCACCAAAGCGACGAGTGGAAAGGCCCAGAGCTCCTCGCGAGCTTTCTCGAAGTTGCCCTTGATTGGCACCCGTGTCAGGAAGGGGAGGAGGTTTTTCATGGCTCAGTCCTCCGAAAGGAGCTTCGTCATGCAGCCCGCTATGAAGCCGCCTACTGCATCGTCCAAAAAGGGCGGCAGCTCCTTCAGTATTCCGGGCTTTCTCGTGTCATAGTAGAAGAAATTGAAGAGAGCCATTTTACCCCCGATGTATTCCGCTATGCTTATCCCGATGAGCTCGTCGGCGACTAAGTTCACGGGGTCACCTCCAACGTCAAAATTCTCCTCGAGGAGGAGCGCCGCCATGAGCAGAGACTGAACGTTGATGTCATTAAGATATCTCAGCATCGTCTCCTCCAGCAGTTCTCTAACGTCTCCGGCATTTTCGCCGATGTAGAGCTCCATCGCGGTGTCGAGCATCTTTTCAAGGGTTATGCCCTTTGATTCAAGTTTCCTGAGGATTTCTCCGGCTCTCATTCTCTCACCAGCCTGAACTTCAGCCACCAGTAGGTCTCGCTCTCATCTACCTTCTGCGGCTTCAGCTCAAAACTTCCCTCAAACAGCGGGCACTTTAAGACCACCGTGTGGAACTCAGCGAACTCGCCGAGGGGGTCAATGCCGGGGTTTGCATCGAGGAAGCGCTCCAAATCCTCAACCGAGCGGAAGGTGTAGCCGAGCCATTCCTTGGAGAGATTCTCCTTGTTGACCGCGATTATCGCGTATTCAAATCCCGCTTCGATTATCTCTCTCGCGAGCTCAAGCGTGTCCCTGCCCCATAGAGGCTCCAAGACTTTAACGTCCGCTCCTTCGGCCAGCCGTTCGATCCACTCCAGGTGGTCTTCGAGCAGCACATCCCCCGCGACGAGGTAATCAACGCCGAGCGAACCGATGAATTCAGCTAAAGCCTCGCTCCCTTTTGCCATGTCAAAGATCAGAAGCTCCTTTCCCATAGCTCCGGCGAGCTTTTCCAGCTCGCTCAGGTTCTCGTAGTGCGGCGAGAGTCCGATGGTGGTCTTCAGGACGAGGAAATACGGGACACTTATGCCGCTTTTCTGGACTAAATAAGTTGCATAAAGCCCGTCCTTGCCGCCTGAGAATAAGGCGATGCCCTTGCCTCCGTTCATCGTCATCCCCTACCATTTGGGACTTGGACGTTTTATCCTTTTGGGTGAGGTTTATAACCCAGTCCTGAAAGCTTAGGATATGCTGCTCCACTTCAGCGAGCTTGAGAGGATTGGCAATATCTACGTAAACCCGAGGAATCTGAAGTCACGTCCCCTGCTTTTGAGGGACTGGCGAGACTTTCTCAGCCTCGAGGAGAAGGTTTACGGCCTCTACGCGAGGACGATTTACAATCCGGAGCAGCGTTTTATGGTCCTCAACGAGAAAGACGAAAAAGTAGCAGGGGAGCTTGAGGCGCTCTACCGCGAGTTCCTGAACGAGCCGCTCCGCTTCTGCCACGAGGAGTATTACAGCTATCAGCTCGAGGTTAGGAGTTTCGATGGTCTGCCATTCGCCAACGGCTGGGTCGGTTCGGGTGTTGTTTTGGTCGGCGAAGCACCGGGAAGGAAGGGATGCGGATTAACTGGAATATGCTTCTATCGCGACGCCTCGGGAATGCTGCTCAGGAAAGCCCTCTTTGCCCTCGATGTGAACCCCGACTTTGTCTACATCACCAACGTCGTCAAGTGCAATCCGCCGGGGAATAAGCTTAAGGGCTTCGACAAACGGGAGCTCGGCCTTCTGGAGAGGGAGCTTGAAATTTTGAGACCTAAATCAATTTTTGCCATCGGCAGAACTGCAGAGAAGGCCCTAAAAAGGCTTGGCTTTGATGCAACCTATCTAAGACACCCCGCCTGGTACGTGCGCAGGGGCTTGAGGGAACCTAACGAGGAGATGCTCAGTGAATACACCCAGATAAAGGAGGTTTTCGGGGAATGGAGGCTTTAGCGATTTTTGTGGTTGCGCTCCTGTGGGATCTAATCCTCGGCGAGCCGCCCGCTTTAGTCCATCCCACCGTCTGGTTCGGCAGGCTAATCGGCCTCTTTGATGGGATATACAGAAGAAGAAGCCCGATTTTGGACTTTCTCGCCGGGACCGTTGCTTCTCTCTTTGTCATCACCTTCGCCTTCGCCCTTTCCAAGCTTCCGGAGCTTCTGCCAGGGTGGCTAGGTTTCGCTCTGGGCGTTTACCTTCTAAAAAGCTCCTTCGCAATTAAAAGCCTCGCCCAGCACGTGGAGAACACGGTGAGGGACGACATAGAAGAGCAGAGGAAGTACGTGGGCTGGATAGTCAGCAGGGACGTCTCAAAGCTCGATAGGGCCCATCTCAATTCAGCGGCCATAGAGAGCCTCGCCGAGAATATCACAGACAGCATCGTTGCTCCGCTGTTCTACTACCTCCTCTTTGGTCTGCCAGGAGCTCTTGTTTACCGTGCTGTGAATACTATGGACGCCATGATAGGCTACCGCGATGAAAGGCACGAGTATTTTGGCAAGTTTGCGGCAAGGCTCGATGACGTTCTCAACTTCATCCCCGCTAGAATAACGGTCATCCTCTTCCTGCCGCTCAGTCCGAAAAAGGTTCTCGAATACTGGGGGAAGGCGAAGTTTAAGATAAACGCCGACAAGCCCATAGCAGCGATGAGCGCCGTCCTCGGCGTCTGGCTTGAGAAAGAAGGGGTTTATCGCTTTGAAGGCAGGGAGCCGATGCTTGATGACATTAAGAAGGCTCTCGGGGTTTATTGGATTGTTGTGGGGGAGTGGGTTTTAATATGCCTTGCACTTTTGTTTGTGGGGGTGTGTCCATGCTTAAGCCTGTAAGCTTCAAGGCCCACCACGGCGGTGCGAGGGAAGAAGGTTTGCTCGACTTCTCCGCTTCTCTGAATCCGCATCTCCCGGAATGGCTAGATGATATGTTTAACCGAGCAAAAGAGCTGAGCGGCCGTTACTTGTACTGGGAAAAGCTCGAGGAAGAGCTTTCGGAGTTAGTTGGTGAACCCCTGACGGTGACGGCCGGAATCACTGAGGCGCTCTATCTAATCGGCATCCTCGCGATGAGGGAAAAGCGCAAGGTAGTAATCCCACGCCACACCTACGAGGAGTACGAGAGAGTAGCGAGGATTTTCGGCACGGAGGTAATCAAAGGCCCAAACGATCCAGAGAAGCTTGCCGAACTCGTGGAGAAGGAGAGTATCGTTTTCTTCTGCAACCCCAACAACCCCGACGGTAAGTTCTACTCGCCAAAGGAGCTCAAGCCTCTTCTCGATGTCGTCGAAGACAAAGGCGCACTCCTCATACTTGACGAGGCCTTCATAGACTTTGTCAAAGGGGCGAAAAGTCCCGAAGGGGAAAACCTCGTGAAGCTCAGGACCTTCACCAAGAGCTACGGCCTACCGGGGATACGGGTCGGCTACGTCATCGGCTTCGAGGAGGCCTTTAAAAGCGTCCGCATGCCCTGGAGCATAGGCTCGCTCGGCTACGCTTTTCTGGAGTTCCTCATCGAGGACGGCTTCGAGCACCTCAAGAAAACGATGCCGCTCATCTGGGGTGAGAAGGAGCGGATGGAAAAGGCCCTGAACATCAAAAGCGACGCCAACTTCTTCATAAAAAATGTCGGCAATGCGAGGGGAACCGTCGAACGGCTGAAGGAGAAGGGGATCCTCGTGAGGGACTGCACGAGCTTTGGTTTGCCTCAGTACGTCCGCTTCAGCGTGAGGAAAAGAGAGGAGAATGAGAGGCTTATTGAGGCATTCAGGGAGCTTGGCCTTTGATTCCAACGAACCACAGCCTTGATGCGTTTGGCCCGAGCTCCCGTCTTTCGTCCCCGTATATCCTGACCTCGTCAAAGTACTTCTCTGCCAAGAGGCGCATCTCTCGCGCTGTGTATATGTTTAGAACCTCGTGGACGTGGAATGCTCTAACTTTCCCGTTTGACTTCACGATTTGAACGAGGTACCTGAGGTGCAGCATCTGGCTTGCGTTTTCCACCTCCTTCCAGCCAGTCGTTACCACGACCTCGTCTCCGTTCTTCTCCTCCCATATGTCCACCCCTCTGAAGCACATGAAGGCGACGTTCGACCAGTCCGCGACGAAAACTCCACCTGGCTTTAATGCATTAATTACAGAATTAAATAATTCTTTAATTCTGTGCTCGTCGAAGTAGCAGATGCTGGAGAAGAACATAGTCACCGCGTCGAACTCCTCACGGAATCCCAGCTCTGCGGCGTCTCCTTGTATGAACTCCACGTTCAATCCTTCCCGCTCGGCCTTCCTGCGGGCGACGCTGAGCATCTCCTCCTGGAGATCCAGTCCAACAACCTCGTAGCCCCTCCTAGCAAGTTCGAGGGTTGGAACCCCCGTTCCGCAGGCCAGGTCAAGGACTCGCTTAACCTCCACGCGCGCGTCATTCCTAAAAATCTCCTCGACAAAATCAATCTCCCCTGCTATTCCCTCGACTCTCCTGCGGTATATGACATCGTAGTATTCAGCAAGTAAGGTGTAAAGCTCCCCCATACTAAGCACCCTATCGCTGGACCCCACGGGATTAAAGGCGCGAAAACCTTTTAAGGCTATGCACCATTAGGGGCATCGGTGGTGCCTATCGTCCACCGTAAGACTGAAAGCAACTGAACTTCAGCCCGCGTTTTTCGCTTCTGGGTTAGTTCAGACTCCTCTAGCACTGCCAAAGGGATTAACCTTTTTAAACGCCCTTTCTGATAGGGAAACTATCACTGAAAAAGCCTCAGGTAGGTGGTAAGATGCTCCCGAAGAATTACAACCCGCAGGAAATCGAACCCAAGTGGCAGAAGTTCTGGCTGGATGAAAAAATCTACAAATACGAGCTCGACGAGAAGAGACCGAGCTACGCAATTGACACGCCCCCGCCGTTCACGAGCGGAACGCTCCACCTTGGTCATGTGCTCAGCCACACCTGGATTGACATAGTGGCCCGTTACAAGAGAATGACCGGCTACAACGTGCTCTTCCCGCAGGGCTTCGACAACCACGGCCTTCCGACTGAGCTGAAGGTGGAGAAGGAGTTCGGAATCAGCAAGGATCAGCCAGAGAAGTTCCTTCAGAAATGTGTTGAGTGGACCTGGCAGGCCATCGAGGCCATGCGCAACCAGTTCATAAGGATAGGCTATTCCGCCGACTGGGATCTGGAGTACCACACAATGGACGATTGGTACAAGGCAACGGTCCAGAAGTCCCTCCTGGAGTTCTACAAGAAGGGAATGCTCTACCGCGACGAGCACCCCGTTTACTGGTGTCCGAGATGTAGGACGAGCCTTGCCAAGGCCGAGGTAGGTTATGTTGAGGAAGACGGCTTTCTCTACTACATAAAGCTCCCGCTTGCTGACGGCTCCGGTTACGTCCCGATAGCCACTACCAGACCGGAGCTTATGCCGGCCTGTGTTGCGGTATTTGTCCACCCTGACGATGAGAGGTATAAGGACGTTGTCGGCAAGAAGGTGAAGCTCCCGATATTCGAGAGGGAAGTGCCGGTTATAGCCGACGAGGACGTTGACCCGACCTTTGGAACCGGTGCCGTTTACAACTGTACCTACGGCGATGAGCAGGACGTTGTGTGGCAGAAGCGCTACAACCTGCCGGTTATCATAGCCATCAACGAGGACGGCACTATGAACGAGAGGGCCGGCAAGTACGCCGGCATGAAGACCGAGGAGGCAAGGAAGGCCATCGCCGAAGACCTTGAGAAGATGGGCCTTCTCTACAAGAAGGAGAAGATAACCCACCGCGTCCTGAGGCACACCGAGAGGAGCTCCTGTATGGCCCCAATCGAGCTCCTGCCGAAGAAGCAGTGGTTCATAAAGGTGAAGGACTTCACGGACGAGATTGTGAAAGTGGCAGAGAAAATCAACTGGTATCCGAGCGATATGTTCCTCCGCCTCAAGGACTGGGCCGAGTCAATGGACTGGGATTGGGTTATAAGCAGGCAGCGCGTCTTTGGAACCCCAATCCCGTTCTGGGTCTGTAAGAACGGCCACGTAGTTCCTGCCAGAGAGGAAGACCTGCCAGTTGACCCGCGCTTTGACAAGCCGCCCGTTGAGAAGTGCCCAGTCTGCGGTGCCGAGCTCGAGCCTGTAACTGACGTCCTTGACTGTTGGGTGGATTCGAGCATTACACCGCTCATCATCACCAAGTGGGGCAAGGACGAGAAGTGGTTCAAGCACAACTTCCCGACGGCTCTGAGGCCGCAGGGAACCGACATCATCAGGACGTGGGCATTCTACACAATATTCAGGACCTACGTGCTCACCGGGGAAAAGCCCTGGGACGACATCCTCATCAACGGAATGGTGGCTGGTCCAGACGGAAGGAAGATGAGCAAGAGCTACGGTAACGTCGTTGCACCGGACGAGGTGATTCCAAAGTACGGAGCCGACGCCCTGAGACTCTGGACTGCTCTGGCTCCTCAGGGCGAAGATCATCCATTCAAGTGGGAGACCGTCGACTACAACTACCGCTTCCTCCAGAAGGTCTGGAACATCTACCGCTTCGCCGAGAGGCACCTCGAAGGCTTCGACTACGAGGCAGCAAAAGGCATTGAGCTCGAACCCATAGACAGGTGGATACTCTCGAGACTTCACAGGCTCATCAAGTTCGCCACGGAGGAAATGGAGAAGTACCGCTTCAACCTGCTCACGAGGGAGCTGATAACCTTCGTCTGGCACGAGGTCGCTGACGACTACATCGAGATGATCAAGTACCGCCTCTACGGCGACGACGAGGAGAGCAAGCTTAAGGCTAAGGTGGCTTTATACGAGCTGCTCTACAACGTCATGCTCCTGCTCGCTCCGTTCGCGCCGCACATCACGGAGGAGCTCTACCAGAACCTCTTCAAAGAACGCATCGGAGCGAAGAGCGTCCACCTCCTCGAGTGGCCGAAGTACGACGAAGGCAGGATTGACGAGAACGCCGAGAAGCTCGGCGAGCTGGCCAGGGAGATAGTAGGTGTCATGAGGCGCTACAAGAACTCCCACGGCTTGGCGTTAAACGCCAAGCTCAAGCACGTGGCGATCTACGCTACCGACTCCTATGAGATGCTGAAGGCCATCGAAAAGGACATCGCTGGAACTATGAACATCGAGAAGCTTGAGATAATCAAGGGCGAGCCGGAGCTCGAGGAGCGCATCGTCGAGATAAAGCCGAACTTCAGGAGCGTTGGGCCGCGCTACGGAAAGCTCGTGCCCAAGATTACCGCCTACCTCAAGGAGAACGCCGATGCCATAGCAAAGGCCCTCAAGGAGAGTGGAAGGGTCGAGTTCGAGGTTGAAGGACAGAAGGTCGAGCTCAACAAGGACGACATCGTGCTGAGGAAGGCGGTTTTCAGCGAGGGCGAAGAGGTGGAGACGGCGGTAGTTGGCGATGCAGTAATCCTGTTCTTCTGAACTTTTCTTTCTCTAATTTGTCGGAGAACGAGAAAGAGGAACGTTCAGCAGTTGTAGCACAGCATCGCGGCCTTCTTGAGGAGTATGACCCTGTAAGCCTTGCCGTTGATTATCCTCGGGTTGGAAATCTTGTTGAGGTGGTGCATCCGCTTCCTCTCGAGCGCGACGAGATTTAACTCGCGCAGAACCTTGACGAAGTCCTCCCAGCGTATCTTGAGCCACTTGGAGTACTCGTCAAACAGCTCCTTCTCGACAACGCGGTAAACTTTCCCGTTAATCATATAGCGCGTTGCATGCTTTGGAAGCTCCTTCCTCAGGCGCCAGCGGGCGTGGAGTGGTGACTGGACGTCATAGACCGCCTCATCCATATCTTTGCCCTCAACCATCATCCTGAGCAGAATCTCGAGTATGTGGTTTATCCTGTCTGGAACGCCAACGATGTCGCCCCTGAGGACTATCTTCCTGCGCCGAACTTTTATCCCCGCTGCCTCAAGCTCCTCTCCGATTTTTGGAGTGGTCTTCTTCTTTGTACCCCCTGTATCAACGATTCCACCGATGATAAAGGCCCTAACGCCAAAATCTTCTTCGCTTAAGACCTCGTCAGCCCAGGGATCGAGCAGAACGACCTCATCGATGCCTTCGCTCTTCAGAAACTCTGTGGTCGGGCCCTCGTGGAGAGTGACTTTGTCGAGAGGCATGTTGGCCATTTCCCTGAACTCTTCGTTCGCCCACGTAACAGCTAAGCGGTCGCCCGTGAAGTAGTCCCTCAGCAGGCCGTAGCACTGCGCTAATTGGAGGCAGACCTTGCCCTTCTCCTTCTGGGTGTGCTTGTCCCAGTGCATCAAGTCAACGATGAAGTATGGCCACTCCGGGATGGCCTTCTTGATGTCCTCAGCCGTTATGACCGCCTCAAAGCGGTGGGCGAGGTTCTTCGGAATGAATGCGTAGATCGCATCCTTCGTCGTCCCGTTCTCCAAGTCCCAGGCTATCGCCGTCGGCTCCTCGACCTTACCGATGTAGCCGTAACCCTCGAGCACGTGGATTGCTATATCCTGCAGTCTGTCTTTAGTGTCCCTCTTTGGCACTCTCTTCGATAGCGTGCCGACCTTGTCTATGCCCCTACTAACTAATAGCTTCCTGAAGACGTCGCTGAGCTTCTCCATGGTCATCGGGCGGGGAAACGGGTGAGGAGTTAAAAGCCTTTCCATCCGAATCTGGTTAAGGTTAAAGAATAAAGAAAAACTGTATTCAAAAAGAAAACAATAAGATATCAAAAGATCTGGATTCTGTGCTCTTTTGAGAGTCTTATGGTGTAGTGCCTCGGTTTGAACTCTGGGACAAGAGATTTGGGCACCAGTATAGTCTCTTCCAGACCCATGTTGTCAGTGCTGGAAATAAACTCTATGATTTGGTCGCTAAGACTATAGAACCACGCCGTTACATAATCGGGAACAGCATCTCTGTTCAGGAGGGAGACTGTGACAATATTAAACTTATTTTCCCTTATTGCCGCTTTCTCAAAGCTCGCAAGTGATGCCCTTATTAGGTTGTCCATGGTCTGTTTTCCGAATTCGTGATAAAGTCCTTCCAGAGTCGATGCAAGACCAACAACTGTTGAGTTCTTAGGAATTTTTGACGCAATCGTGCCATATATCTTGAGTAATTTTGGGATTCCAGTGTCGTCACTCCAATCTTTTATCTGAACAATATATGGCCGGTTATCGGGTATTTTATACTTGGAGCCAAAGAGGTCAATTATGTAAAGCTTTCCTGCTTTTGCTTCTTTTTCAATATCCAATCCAACGCATCTGGTCCTCAACTGAAGTTTTGAAATTGGCAAGGTTGTATTTAATATGACTCCAATTGCTCCTTGATCAATCATACTCTTAAAGATCTTCAAACCCAATAACCATCCCAATGACCTCCTATCGTAGGCTATCAAAAGATTTCCCATATCAACTATTCCTCCGCCCAAGGCGGAATCAATCTCCTCTATACCAGTCTTGACAACACCTACCATAATACCACCACTGAGATTCCCTGTTGAATATTAAAAAATTTTCTGGTATTTCTGTAACAATATATTATAATCACTTGGAAAATCTCCAAAATCACAAAATCCTTCGAGATACATGATAAGAATGCAAAGGTTCTTTACTCAGAACAACTGTGGCGAGGTATTTATTTTAGTAGTTGTCTACGGAGATTAATTGGGATGTTGCAGAGGGCCATGTTTATGACCACCTTCAGGAGGTTGAGCTCCATCGGGGTTTTGGTGTCTTCTACCGCCCTCAGGAGGAAGGATCTTATAAATAACAAAATTCAAAGAAGTGCAGTTCTTCAACGAAAAATTACTGAGAAATAAATACATCCAGAACTGCAAGAGCGGATAGCTGGGGGATGGCTGAAAGAGAGCCTAAGAGACACCGTGTTCCGATCCAAATAACTTCGGGCTCAAAAGTAGTAAAGCCCCTTGACAGGGTGACTTATAACAGGTCTTGTTTCATCGAAGAGGCTATTTAGAAAGGATTCTATTCTCTGAAACCGGCTCAGAATGGCAAAAAGCTATTTTGGTGCCCCGGCCGGGATTTGAACCCGGGGCGCGGGCTCGAAAGGCCCGCATGTTTGACCGGGCTACACCACCGGGGCTCGATAGTTAAGGACTTATGAACGCTTAAAAATCTTTCGCCTGAGGCTCCCTATTTTAAAAAGCACCAACGGAAATTACCTTGTGTAGTACGCTACCGCCATTCCAAAGTAGCTTGGACAGGCGTAGGCGCTTGCCTTCAGCTCCATTGGAATAACCCTTAACGCTCCGTGCATAATCAACAACTGCCAGTAGCTGTCGGGTTTAGCCCGCTCTATGAACTCTTCGCTGAGATTCAGGAGCCCTTCAAGTCTGTTCTCGTTTATTAGCTCCATCACGAGCTCGTCGTATTCTTTGGACTCTGGCGCGTAGCCATAGGGGCCGTTGGGGTCGTGAGCGTGTCCGTGATCGGCGCTGATTATGAGGCCGACCTTTTTGTAGTAACCCTCGAGGGTTTTAGCTAAAATCTCACCGAAGCGGATGAGCGTTTCCCTTGGCACTTTCCTCGCTGGTGTTACCACCACGAGGGGCCTTTTCTCGAGGAAGTGGAGCGGTATCAGCTCGCCCCAGCTCAGCGGGAAGCGGGAGTACTCTCCACTCAAAGCCCCGAAGTTGATGTCCACTACAGGGATCTTGGCGTTCTTTGCGTTGGTGTATATCCTCCCCGCGAGCTCTCTATCGGTCTCGTACTCCCCCGGAAGCTCGACGCCATCAAACCCTAGCCACGAGATGAGGTGCTCGGCAAAGACAACCCCAATGTGATCGCTCATTCTGAGGTTGTGGGGCGTTACGAGGACGTAGGCATCCAAACCGCTGAACTCCTTCCCTATCCCTCTCAGAAGTTCAGCAAGCCTTTTCGTTTCCTCGTCCTTCGGGGCAAGGACATCGTTGCCGTGGGGCATCATAGCTATTCCAGCAAGCATCGGCACCACCGTTGATAGTTCTCGCCGCGATGATAAACCTTTTGAAGGCAAAAAGTTACTCCCACCGATGCTCGCCGTTAAGGTTCACAAACGCGAGGCCGAAAGGGTTAGGAGAAGGCTTTTGGAGCTCGGCGTTTTGGCCAAGGGCTACTCCGTGAAGCGCGAGGGAGATTACGTCCTTTTTCCCGTCACTAGGCCAGTCGAGGGTTTCGAGTTAATCGATGATGAATTCGAGCGAACCGAAAAGAGGCCCCACAGCTACCGCGAGGTCGTAGAGGTTCCCGAGGAGGTCAGGCCCCTTCTTCCGAGTTCCTTCGACATCATCGGCGACATCGCAATAATCGAGCTCCCCGAGGAGCTCATGCCCTATGGAAGAGCCATTGGAGAGGCCATCCTCAAGGTTCACCGCCACATAAAGGCCGTCTTCGCTAAGGGGAGCAAAGTCGAGGGAGAATACCGCGTCAGGGAGCTTATTCACCTCGCTGGTGAGAGGAGAACCGAGACTATCCATAAGGAGAACGGGATAAGGCTGAAGCTCGACGTTGCGAAGGTCTACTTCTCGCCCCGCCTGGCAACGGAGAGGATGAGGATTTTTGAGAAAACCCGGCCTGGAGAGGTCATCTTCGATATGTTCGCGGGGGTTGGGCCCTACTCAGTCCTCCTCGCGAAGAAAGCAAAGCTCGTCTTCGCCTGCGACATCAACCCCTGGGCGGTGGGATACCTCGAAGAGAACAGGCTCCTCAACAAGACTCCCAATGTTCTTCCAATCCTCGGCGACGTGAGGAGAATCGCTGGAAAAATCGAAGCTGATAGGGTAATAATGAACCTCCCCAAGTTCGCTGACCGCTTTTTGAGGGAGGCCATGTTGAGCGTTAAAAACGGTGGGGTAGTCCACTACTACGGCTTCGGCCCTGAAGAAGACCTCTTCTCGGAGCACGAGGCAAAGATAAAGGGAGTTGCCAGAGAGCTCGGCTTCCGCGTGGAGTTCTTAGAGGGACGAAAGGTCCGCCCCTACGCGCCGAGGCAGTTCAACATAGCCATAGACTTCCGGGTGCTGAAGTGATGTTCTGAGTGTAGAACACCTCGGCTGTGAGTGGCCGATTGCTTCATTGATCCACGTGCAAAAAGAGATGCAAAACGGGGAAAAGAAAGCCTCACTTCCCCGCTATCTTCACGTCCTCGAACCTTATGAAGGGCGTAGTTACGGCCGTCATGAAGGGCATTACCGTGACTTCCTTGCTGACCTCGCTGGCTTGCTTGAGCAGCTCGTAGACGTTTCCAGCGATGAGGAACACGCTCGAGCCTACTACCTCGCCATCCTCGATGAGGTACGCTGGATTCGCCGTCACCGCGAAGTTTCCGTTGTCGGGGTTGCTTGAGTGGGCACCCTGGAAGCCGTCCACGAAGTAGCCGTGCTTTATCTCGCCTATCATGTCCTCGAAGCTCTTCTTTCCGTTCTCGATTACGACGTTGTGGAAGCCTATGTTTATTCCTCCGCTTCTCAGGTCCCTCTTTCCGTTACCCGTGCTCTCCGTCCCGTAAACCTTCGCCCAGTAGTTGTCCCAGACGAAGCCCTTAAAGGTGCCCTTCTCGATGAGGACGTTCTTCCTCGTTGGAACACCCTCGCCGTCCGCTATGACTGGCTCGATGCTCAGTTCGTGGAACGGGTCGTCGTAAATAGTCAGCACTTCGCTCGCTACAGCTTCTCCAACCTTCCCAGCGAGGGGCGTGGTTTCCTTGACGAGCTTCTCACCGCTGAAGGCAGGGAATAGGGCGTAGCTCAGGAGTCCGGCTATGGCCCATGGACCGAGGATTATGGGAACTTCCTCGTTCTTGCTGGCCTTGACGTTGTAGGCCCAGCCGACCTTCCGGACGACCCTCTCGACTACTCCTTCAACGTCGAGGTTCAAATCTCTGCGCGCGTCGAAGTCGAATATGCCCGGCGTCACCACGCCGCCTTTCCTTCCCACGAGCTCGAAGAAGATGTAGGCCATCCCTCCCTCCTGGAAGACATCTACCCCGTGGGAGTTGACGATGTGCTTTTCCTCCCAAGTTACGCCGCCTTCACCTCCAGCAACGACGGCATTTGGGTCTTTCTCGCGGGCGAGCTTTATACCCCTGACGACCATCTCGACGAGCTGGTCGGGAGAGGCCTCCTTGAGCTCCTTGTTCGGCTTGACTGGCTCGCGGTATTTGCCCGGCTCGGGGAGGGAGTCCCACTTCTCATCCCTGCTGTTGAGCCTCGCCATCTTTGCAGCAGTCTCTATCGCTTCCTTAATCCGCTCGGGCTCCTCGCTGTCTATTATAGCTAAACCGAGGCGCTTCTCCTTTATTCCACGGATTATCGTGATCGCCCTGCTCTTAACGCTGGCCATTGAAATCTCGTTGAGCTCGATGCTGGCACTAACGCCCCTCGTTCTGTAGATGGCAATCTCGAGCTCGTCAAAAAATCTCTCGCCAAAGCGTATGAGTTCTTCCATTTCCACCACCTCACCCGATGAGTATTCCCCCATCGAAGCGCATGTGCGGCCCGCCAGAGCTTACGAAGGCAGTCTGTCCCTTGCCGCAGAAGCCGACCTCAAGGCCAAAGTCCTTGCCGACCGCGCTTATCTTCTTGAGGGCCTCTATGGCAACTCCAGTAATCGAGGTGTCCCTTATCGGCTCGGCTATTTCGCCATTCCTGATGACGTACCCTTCCTGGATTCCGACTTGGAATGCGCTGTTCAGCTGGGCCTGGCCGCCGCGGAAGTCTACCACGTAGTAGCCGAACTTGATGTCCTCTATTAGCTCTTCAAAGGAGTAGTCTCCAGGCTCAAAAACGGTGTTGCGCATCCTGATTATCGGCGGGTAGGTGTAATCCTGAGCCCTCGCGTGTCCGTTCGGCTCCATGTTCCACTTTGCCGCATACTCGCGGTTGAACATTATCTCTTTCAGGATTCCGTTCTCGATGATGTGGATGTCCTTAACGGGGACGCCTTCGTCGTCGTACTTGTCGTTGCCAAAACCTCCCTCAACGTAACGCTCGCTCATTGTGACGTACTCAGGGGCAATCTGCTTTCCAATGAGATCCTTGAAGGGCGAGTTTATGGTCAGGTCAGCCTCGGCCAAGTGGCCCAAAGCCTCGTGGGCGATGATGCCGACGACTATTGGGCCAGCAACTATCGGGAACTCGCCGCGCTTTGGAGCGATGCCGTCCAGCTGGGAGTGCATCTTCCTGAGGAGCCTCTCGGTTACCTTCTCGTTGGGTTCATGTTCAGTCATGAGCTCCCAGCCGTAGTCCACCGCTCCGATGCTGTCCCTCGCCATGGCGAGCTTTCCGTCTTTCTTTCCAGTGACGTAGGTTCCCTGGAAGAGGTAGTTGTAGTCCCGGGTAATGTGCGTCCCCTCGTTCGTGAGGAGAACCTTTTCTCCACTGCCGTCCTCGTAACGAATCTGAACGGACTTAACGGCCTCGTCCTCCTTGAGAAGCCTTTCAAGCTCAAGGAGGTGCGTCACCTTCTCCTCGACGTCTATCTCGGCGGGTTTGATTTTCATCTTGCTCTTCACGAAGTCCTGGACGGGCTTTATCTCAGCCAGCTCTATCTTCTCCTTCTTGGTCTGGGAGGCGGCTTTTGCAAGTTTGTAAGCCTCCTCAATGGCCCTCTCAAGGTTCTCCAGCCTGTTCGTTGAAGAGAAACCCCAAGCACCATCGGCGAGAACCCTTATTGCGACACCCTGCTGGAGCTTCCCGGTGAAGCTCGTAAAAACACCGTCTTTGAGTCCGAGAGTCGTCTTCTTCAGGCTTTCATAGCGCAGCTCTATGTAGTCCGCCTTCAGGTTGTCCTCAGCCCATCTAAGGGCCTTCTCAAGTGCCTCCATGGTCATCACCGTTTACGTTTGTCCATTAATGCCTCCGCAGTCAACGTATAAAAGTCTTTTGAGCATTCAGATGGGAATCGAAAGGGCAAAGCTTTTCAATTCCTTGGTTGAGTGTGTTCAGGGGTGAGAGCGTGAAGGCCGAAATCAAGAACCTCATCGACCGCGGCACCTACAGAAAGCTCCCGCTCTTCGAGGGCGAACTTCCAGAGGGGAGCTACGTCCAGATAGTTGAGGTAAAGCCCAAGCAGACCGTTAAGAGGCACTATCACGAAAGGCAGTATGAGCTGTTCTACATAATAAGCGGCGAGGCCAGGCTCGGCATAGGCGAGACAGAATACCTTGCGAAGCCGGGCGACATCTTCCTCGTCAAACCAAAAACCGTCCACTGGGTAATCAACGAGAGGGACGAACCCTTCAGGCTCTTCGTCGTCAAGCTGAACTACTTTGGGGACGACTCCGTCTGGCTGGAGGAGTAGCGATGGCCGAAAAGGTCATAGGAATCCTCGGCGGTATGGGACCATTAGCCACCGCGGAACTCTTCAGGCGGATAATCGAGAAGACACCGGCAAAGAGGGATCAGGATCACCCTCGGATAATCATCTACAACAACCCTAAAATCCCTGACAGGACGGCCTTTATCCTTGGGAAGGGGGAGGATCCAAGGCCAGAGCTCATAGAGGGCGCCCGCAAGCTCGAGAGCTGGGGAGCGGACTTCATAATAATGCCATGCAATACAGCCCATTTCTTTGCGGAAAGCATCCAGAGGGCCATAAAGATCCCGCTCGTCAGCATGGTGGAGGAGACCGCAAAGAGGATAGAGGAGATGGGAATTAGAAAGGTCGGTCTGCTCGCCACGGACGGGACAATTAAGGGCCTGATATACCACCGGGCACTTCTCAACAGGGGAATAAAGATAGCCGTGCCAAACCCCGAGTATCAGAAGCTCGTAATGGAGGGCATATACGAGGGCGTCAAAGCTGGAAACCTCGAGCTCGGTAGGGAGCTGCTCCTCAAAGTTGCCGAAAGGCTGGAAAGGAGGAGCGAGGCTATAATAGCCGGCTGCACTGAGGTGAGCGTGGCGATTGGGCCAGATGATTTGGGCGTTCCCCTGATAGACCCCCTGGATGTCATAGCGGAGAAGGCAGTAAGGCTGGCCCTTGGAATGGAGGAGCTCGGTGATTAAAACTCCACCACCATCCCGGAATGGAGTTTGTGGAAGTTCTCCCCGTAGGCCTCGAGGAATGCCGCCTCCGCCCTCAGCCCCGTGCAGTGGCCAGTATAAACCTCATCCACGCCCAGGTCGAGGAACGCCTTCACTGTCCTCTTTATCCTCTCAGTGCTTTCATCTATCAGGTGAAAGCCCCCAATGACGGCCCTCACCCTCTTCTCGCCGGTCAGCCTCATGGCGTGCTTCACTATGCTCACGATTCCAGCATGGGAACAGCCGCTAACCACGACGAGCCCTTTGGGAGTTCTTATCGCAAGGCTCATGTCGTCAAGGAGCTCGTCCTTCACAACGCGCCCGTCTTTTATGGTGTAAACATCAAGACTGGCCCGCTCAAAGTCCTCCCTCTCGCGAACCTCGCCCGTGGAGTAAACCCCTTCGACTATCTCGATTGGTTCGGCCGTGAGAAAGAGCTGGGTGAGCTCTTCGATTTCCTCCCGCCTGAAGGGGACGCCAACGTCCCTCAGGCAGGGCCTGGTGATGAAGTGCTGCCTGAAGATGGTAGGGTGAGCTATAACTGGAACCCTGCGGCCAATTGCCTTTAACATCTCCAAAAGCCCGCCGGTGTGGTCGTAGTGGCAGTGGGAGAGGAAGACGTAGTCGATGGTCGATGGCTCAAGCTCAAGGAGTCTCATATTGTGGAGTATCGGCCCAGCGCTCTGGCCGACGTCGAAGAGAATCCTTTTGTTTCCGTGCTCGATGAGAAAGCTCACGCCGTGCTGTGCCAGAAAGGGGCTCTCATAGCCGGAGTAGTCCTCGACGAGGGTGTATATCTTCATAGGATCACCGGAGGGATTAGTGCATTTCCCGAATTATATTTTTCGGCACGCTACCAAACCGCAGGCCTTTAAAACCCCTCCTCCAATTTACCTCGGTGGTGAGCATGGAGATAGGAGTTGTAGGAAAGCCGAACGTCGGGAAGTCCACCTTCTTCTCGGCCGCGACCCTCGTTGACGTTCAAATTGCCAATTACCCCTTCACAACGATAGATGCCAACGTCGGCGTTACCTACGCGGTAGCGGAGCACCCCTGCAAGGAGCTCGGCTGTAAGCCAAACCCCCAGAACTACGAATACAAGGACGGCCTCGCACTCATCCCCATAAAGATGATAGACGTCGCCGGCCTCGTCCCGGGGGCCCACGAGGGGCGCGGCCTGGGCAACAAGTTCCTCGACGACCTGAGGATGGCTTCGGCGTTAATCCACGTCGTTGATGCTACTGGTAAAACAGACGCTGAGGGCCAGCCAACTGATTATCACGACCCTGTTGAAGACATTGAGTTCCTCGAGAGGGAGATAGACTACTGGATATACAGCATACTCAGGAAAAACTGGGAGAAGTTCGCCAAGAGGATAAAGCTCCAGCACCTCAAGTTGGCGCAGGCTATAGCCGACCAGCTGACGGGGATAGGCGTCAGCGAGGAAGACGCCTTCGAGGCCATACACAGGCTCGGTCTGGACAGCGACCCGACGAAGTGGAGCGACAAAGACCTGCTCGCCTTCGTGAGGGAGCTGAGGAAAGTGAACAAGCCGATAATAATAGCCGCCAACAAGGCCGATGCAGCGAGCGATGAGCAGCTTGAAAGGCTCAAGCGGGAAGGGGAGAAGAGGGGCTACATAGTTGTCCCAACGAGTGCCGCCGCCGAGCTGACCCTTAGAAAAGCGGCCAAGGCGGGCTTCATAGACTACGTTCCTGGTTCGAGTGATTTCAAAATCCTGAAGCCGATGAGCACCAAGCAGGAAAAAGCACTGCAGCTGATAAAGGAGAGGGTTCTAGACCGCTTCGGCTCCACGGGCGTCCAGGAGGTCATCAACAGGGCTGTTTTCGAGCTCCTCCAGCTGATCCCGGTCTATCCAGTGGAGGACGAGCACAAGCTCACGGACCAGTTCGGCAACGTCCTGCCGCACGTCCACCTACTCCCCAAGGGCTCGACGCCAAGGGATTTGGCCTACAAGGTTCACACCGACCTCGGGAAGACCTTCCTCTACGCTGTTAATGCCAAAACACACAGGCGCGTCGGAGAGGACTACGAGCTCCAGTTCAACGACATAATCAAAATCGTCGCCACCGCGAGGTGAGCGCGAGGAGCAGAAGGGCCACCATTAACGCGGGTCCGCAGATAACCCTGGGTTCGCTTCCATTTTCACCATTTTCTGTGGCTTCTTTGGGTGAACTTTCACCGCTTGGAGTCAGGGTGTCTTTGTTGTATTCCCCATATGATGTGGTCGTGGAAGTACCAGCAGGACTTTGGTTTGACGCCTCTACGCACGGGTCAACCCCAATCCGCTGAAGGTCCACGTCGGCGAGATAAACGTCTTTAATCCTCCATTCTTTGGCGTATTCACAGATTAAAGCCGAGAACTCCTCCACCTGCGATTCATCGCTCAGGTTGACGTAGCTCAGCGCGAGTACTGAAACGTTTAAGCCTTTGAGCTTCTCTATCTGCCCGAACTCCCACTCGAGCTCGTTTTCGCCAAAGATTTCGTAGCGGCCGCTCGTGAAGTTGTAGTAGCTCACAAAGTCCTCGAAGAGAACGTAATCAACGTAGGGAGCTATCTCCCCCGCTATCGAAAAGCCCCTGTTGGCGATTATCGTTATGTTGGGATAGCGCTCCCTTATGGCCTTTACAAGCTCGACCATGGCCTCTCTCTTAGAGGGGTACAAATCCACGTAGTCAAGATTGTCGAGAAAAACCCCGTTAAAACCCCTTGAGAGAATGTACGGAACGGCCTCCTCGAGGATTATGCGCTCCCATTCCGGCGAAGCAAAGTCAACCACTCCCTCGTTCCAGTTCTCGTTCTCGCCTATGAAGAGCCACTGGGGAACGTCTTCCGCCCACGGCTCCCAGCCGCCAACGGTCGCAAGGCTGACGTAGCCGGCGACGGTGTGGTTGGCAGAAAGGCGGGAAACATAGGTCGGGTCAATGGTGGGCGGAAGAATGAGGATGTCAAACTTATCGAGCTGAGCAGTTTCGTCCGGACCAACGGGGCCATAGTAAACCGCAAAACTTGCGGATACAGGAAATGATAGGCTCAACATACCAATTAAAATCAGTAAAAGAGGGCCCATCACAGGCCCCGCTTCCAAACGGTGAACTGAACTTGACATGGGAAGGCCCCCTCTGGCACCGGTGTCCAGTAGTTTGCCCAGTAGTTGACGGGCTCAAGGGTGCCTTCGTGCTCTATGGGGTCAAGCCCGGCAACGTTTTCTACAGGACCGAAGCAGACCAGTTGGACTTTGGCACCGTTTATCGAGTCCTTAACAGCCCATATGCGGTAGTTAACCTTGTATGTACCGTCTCCGTTGTCCTCCAGCCAGACTTCAAATTTAAAGCTTCCCTGATCCTCCACCTGATTTGGCATACTTCCAGGGGTCACGGTGAGTGCTGTTGAGTACGGTGCCGATATTGCACCTATTGCGCGGATTACTAAGAGGATTACCACCAACGCGGCCGCTATCATAAAGAGATATTCGAGGGAACCCTGGCCTTTGCGGGAGTCCATACGCATCCCCGCTAATACATTGGGGGGTAAATATATTTACGTTTTATCCTCGAGTTCGTGAAGGAGCTCTTGGTAAAGCCTTGGTTCGACGTCTTCTTTTCTCAACCCGAGCCTTCTTGCGATGTCCCATATCCGTTTTTTGGCATAGCTCACATCGTCGCTCATTACCTCGATGTCGAGAAAGGCCCCTAGCCCTTCCACTTCACTCAGTTCGAATGTCACGTCATTGAGCCGGTAAACTAAACGCCTTTTCCTGACCCAGATGTCCTCCTCGAAGCCGAGCCTCTTCAGTATCTCCCGCATCTTTTCGAAGTCTGAGATTTCCACCTCTATCTCATCGAACTCCTCGTTCTTTCCAGGATCTTCAATCCGTTTGTAGGTCAGAAAAGCGCGCCCCAAATTGACTATCCTCCTTATTCGGAGGAGCTCCGGAAGAGAAAGGGAAAAGTATAGGTCCTCCTGAATTTCTTCCCTCACAAATACAGCGCCAAGGGACTCTATTGCCGCCTTGGTCTTATTGAATTCAACTCGGAACTTGATCTCTATCTCCATTTAGACCCCCACTAAGAAGCCAACAAGCCCCTTGCCCTTGGTGAAGCTATCTATTGGAAACACTTCAACCTTCTTGAGAGTTGGGAGTGCCCTTATGGTTTCGTCCACAAAGCGATTGAGCTTTTCGCGGTTCTCTTCACCTATTAGGGCTATAATCCCGGCCTTTCCACTCCTTGCAACGGCCAGGACATTGGGCAACATGGAAAGAGTTTTCATTATGTGCAGGATGTACTTCTCGAGGAAGTCCTCTATGATCGGGGTTTCGGCCTGTATGTAAACTATGGCAAGGCTCTTGGGCTGGAGCCTCTCGCCAAGAACTATGGTATATTTATCAATGACGTTCCGCTCTTGGAGCTTTTTAATTCTAAAATGGACTGTAGATTCGGGCCTACCAAGCCTCTCGGCTATTTCTGATATTGTTAATCTTGCGTCCTCTTTCAGGAGGCGAAGTATTGCCCTATCGAGGTCATCAAGCTGAATCATACTAACTCCCCCATCGCGGGTATACCTCGTTTTCGAGTCCAAGAACATCTAAGATTTTTCCAATTATAAAGTTTACCATTTCGTCCAAAGTTTTGGGTTTTGTGTAAAATCCTGGAGAAGCTGGCATCACAATAGCGCCAGCTTGAGTCACCTTCACCATATTTTGGAGATGTATCAAGTTTAGTGGCGTCTCCCTGATAAGTAGTACAAGTTTTCTGCGTTCTTTTAAAGCAACGTCTGAGGCCCTGGTTATTAAGTTATCGGCGTAGCCGTTGGCTATAGCGGAGAGAGTCTTCATCGAGCATGGGGCAATTACCATGGCGTCGAACCTGTGGGAACCGGAGGCGATTGGGGCGAAAAGGTTGTCCTCGGTGTAGTCGGGCTTGAAGTCAATGCCAAGTTCGTGCTTTATGACCGCCAGCCCGGTTTTGGAAGCAACCGTCACAACATCGTGCCCCATGTCACGTAAAACCTCAATCAATCTCACACCGTAGATTACGCCACTCGCCCCTGTTATTGCAACCACTATCCTCATGTTTCACACCAAATGCCCTATGGCACGCTTAGTTTTAACGTTTTCTGAGGACGGTAGGTTTTTATACACCCCGAAGTTAGTTTATTAACGGCTGGTTGACATGACCAAGAGGATCCCAGAGATAATGATAAGGAGCGCGATTACGGTTGTGAAAGAACTGGGTGGAAAGGCATTAGTTGTTTTAGAGGATGTTGATCCAAACACGATCCCGGATATAGACGTTACGGTTGTGATACTAAGCTCTTCCTTCGATGTGGAGAACGACAGGATCAAACGAGTCTCCATTCCTCAGAACCTCGATATAAATAACGTTCTCAACCTTATCTCGGCTTTTCTCCTCGAGCACGATATAGTCAAGGAAGGGGATTCTTTCGTTTACGTCACCAGTGAGCTGATTGGAGTCAAAACGGTCAAGAAGAGCCTCTCCGCGATGCGCGGGTTCTTTGCCCAGAACCAGAACGTCCTCCAGCGGCTCCTCGAGATAGCCATCGAGCTGAGCATCGAGGGACGAGAGGGTACTCCAGTCGGGACGCTCTTCGTCATCGGCGACACGAGGAACGTGCTCAAGCACTCTCACCAGATGATACCCAACCCCTTTAAGGGCCACAAGATAAACGTCCTCGACAGAGACAGTAAGGAAATCATTAAGGAGTTTGCCCAGCTTGACGGGGCCTTCGTCATAAGCAACACGGGCAGAATCATTGCGGGTGGGAGGTATATAGAGGTTGATCCCAAGGCGATTGATCTAATGCTCCCACCTGGGCTGGGAAGCAGGCACATAGCGGCCGCAGGGATAACCAAACTCACAAAGGCAGTCTCCATAAGCCTCTCCGAGAGCGGCACGATAAGAATCTTCAAGAACGGTCTGATGCTCCTTGAGTACAACCCAAGAATTAGGTACTGAAGGAAACTTTGCGCCAGCAAAGTTTCATCAAAAGTTTTTGGCTTTTAACGAACTAAATTTTGGGGTTGCATTATACTATGATGGGCTTGTTTACAGTGGATTTCCTCTTCAATCGGCAGTTTAACTTGAGTTCCTCTCGCTCAACGCCCGCCAAGCGTCTAAAAACGTTGAACTCGCGTTTTAAGGCGCCCAATAACATAGAATTCATATTCAATCTGTTATCTTACGGAGGTTCCATTCTTTTCGCGAGCCTTCAAAGCTTGTCCTAAAGGTTCAAAAAGAGAAGAGACTCAGAAGAGCCACTGGTTTTCGATACACTCATCACAGGGCGGCTTTTCGCCGGCTATGGCCTTGAACTTGGTGTAGATGCACTCGACCAGTCCGAGCGGGCAGCGCTCCGGCGTAACACCCGGCCTGACCTTGGTTGGGTCAAGCTTTATTTTGATATATGCTTCGTACTCCTCGACCTTCTTCCATGGGAGTACCTTTGCGCCGTAGATGACGAGGTTGTCGTATATCTTGGCGTAGTCGCCGACGACGGCATTCTCCTTTAGGAGGACGTTCTTGCCAACAACGACGCCTTCTCCGAGTATGGAGTCCTTTATCTCGGCCCTCTCCTTGACGATGTCGCTGCCTATCAGGATGGCCCTCTTGAGGTATGCCTTGTCTTCAATGATGCTGTTCGGGCCGATGTAGGTGTAGGCCTTTATCTTGACGCCGTGGCCTATCTTGACCCCCTCATCGATGTAGACAGGCCCCTGGATCTCAACGTCCTCCGGAACCTCTGCGCCCTCTCTTATGGTATAGTAGCCATTCTGCTTCGTTATCTCGTCCATTGCTATCTGGTGGGCGTAGAAGATATCGTCTGACGTTCCGAGGTCGATCCAGTAGTACTCACGGGATATCTGGTGGGCGTAAACCTCTCCCTGGGCGACAAACTTTGGAAGGATTTCTCTCTCAAAGTAGACCTCCTTGTTCTTTGGAATGGTCTCGAGAACCTTCTTGTTCACCATGTATATTCCGGCATCAACGAGGTTAGTCTTTGGCCTCTTGGGCTTCTCTTCAAAGTGAACGATCTTGCCCTCCTCGTCAACCTCGACGACACCATACTTCTCTGGGTCATAGACTTTAGTAACTGCAACGGTGATAAGGCCATCTTTTTCTTTGTGAGCCTCTATGAGCTCCTCAAAGTTGAAGTTGGTGAAGACGTCACCGTAGATGACGAGGAAATCCTCGCTCACGTAGTCCTCAACGTTCTTGAGTGCTCCGCCAGTTTCCAGTGGCATAGGGTCGTTGACGAAGCGAATGGTCTTAGGATAGTCGCTCATCTTCTCGTGGATGAACTCCCTTATCTCTCCCCTCATGTAGTGAACCGACAAGATAATCTCATCGATTTCGGGTATCTTTTCCAGACTCTCCAGAAGGTACTGAAGGTTGGGCTTGCCGAGAACTGGCACCATCGGTTTTGGTCTGGTCGATGAAAGTGGCCTGAGCCTCGTTCCAAAACCGCCAGCAAGAATAACGGCTTTCATGGTATCACCGTTTAACACTCGGACGGAAAACTTATATATTTTACGGCTGTTAAATATGCCCCACGATGAACGGGAAGGATGTGATGTTCATTTTTGTTCTTTGAGTTTGAACTCGGCGATGGTGTAGACTTCCCCTTTGAATCGGAAGCAAGAGCCAGGGCAGATACTTTTAAGCGGACACGTTTCACAGGTAGAGCTTCCGAGTTCGACCTTCTCCACGTAGCCCAAGCTCTCCAGGACCTTCAGCGCTCCCTCAACTTCTTCCCGTGGAAGGGAGAGCTCCTCGGCGATTTCTTCTATGCCTTTACCTTTCCTTATCAGCTCAAGGATGCGCTCCAGCATGGTTTCACCTCAAAAACCCAGGGCAATGCCGATGTGCCAGACGACTATCCCAACAACCGAGGCAAGGGCTATCATGTAGAACACCGTAAAGGCGGCCCACTTCCAGCTGCTCTCGGCCCTTATCGCGCCGATGGTGGCTATGCACGGAACGTAGAGGGTCGTTACAAGGGCGAGCACGTAGGCCTGAAGGGGCCTCATGATGCCGACTATCGCTTCCTCGCTTCCGTAGATTATCCCGTAGGTGGATATAACGTTCTCCTTGGCGATTATCCCGAAGAGCAGGCTGACAGCAGCTTTCCAGTCCAAGCCCATCAGCCCTATATATGGCTCGAAGAACTTGCCGAGTCTTTCTGCGTAGCTACCTCCGGTTCCGATCGGTACGGGGTAGGTGCTCAAGTACCAGATGGCTATTGAACCGAGGAGTATTATCGTCCCGGCCTTCTTGATAAACTCCTTACTCCTTTCCCAAGAGTGGAGCAGGAGGGTTTTCCAGGAGGGGACGAGGTACTCGGGCAGCTCTATTATGAAGGGGCTCTCCTCCCCTTTTATCACAAACCTGCTGATGACCCAGGCCATCAAGAGCGCGAGGAGTATGGAGGTGGCGTATATGCTTACCGCCACGAGGGCCTGACGCTCCACGAAGAAGGCCCCGGCTAGGAAACTTATAACGCTCAGCCTAGCACTGCACGGGATGAGTGGATTGACGAGCATGGTCAGCAGTCTATCCCTCTCGTCGTCGAGGGTTCTCGTGGCCATCACCGCTGGAACGTTGCAGCCAAAGGCAAGGACGAGGGGTATGAAGCTTTTCCCGGAAAGCCCGAACTTGCGCATAATCCTCTCCATAACCACCGCAGCCCTCGCCATGTAGCCGATGTCCTCGAGCAGGGACATGGCAAGGAACAGGAGGAACACCAGCGGGAAGAAGCTAAGCACCGAGCCAACTCCTGCTATCACTCCATCGACCAGAAGGCCGCGTAGGGTTTCGTTCGCTATGTGGGGCGCGAGCCACTCGCCAAAGCTCGAGAAGGCCTCGTCGAGCAGTCCCTGGAGGGGCATTCCAAAGGCAAACACGAACTTGAACATTAGATAGAATACTCCAAAGAGGGCAATGAGGCCATAAATCGGATGAGTCAAAACCCGGTCGAGCTGGTCGCTGAAGGTCTCACCCTGCTCATGGGAGTACCTGACGAATTTATGCATTAGACCGTCGATGAACTCGTACTTCTGACTGGCGATGATCAGATCCATTGCACGCTTGTAGCGCTCTTCGACCTCGCTTATATGGGTCATTATCTCGTCAAGCTTTTCACCGCCAAGGTGCCTCAGAACGAGCTTTATTACCTCCTCATCCCTCTGCAGGAGTTTGATGGCAAGCCAGCGGAGGTTGTACTTCTCCGCCAGGGAGGTCCCGCTGAGAACCTCGGTTATGTGCCGGATCTCCCTCTCAACCTCCGGATCGTAGGTTGGAACAACAGGCTTGGCCTTCAGCTCTCCGTTCGCCATTCGGTATATCTTTTCCTTGAGTTCCTCGATGCCGATGCCCTCCTTAGCACTGAGGAAAACCACCGGAACTCCAAGGACTTCCTCCATCTTTTTGACGTTTATCTCAATGCCCCTCTTCTCCGCGAGGTCTATCTTGTTGATGGCTACGATAACGTTGTCGAGGCCCATCTCGAGTATTTCCATTGTAAGAAAGAGGTTCCTCATGAGGGCGGTTGCATCGAGGACGTGGACTACAACGTCCGCACTCCTCTTGAGCAAAAAATCTCTCGCGACAAGTTCATCGATGGAATGGGCAGTCAGGGAGTACGTTCCGGGCAGATCTACTACTAAAAACCTCTGCCCACGGTATTCAAGGATTCCTTCCTTTTTCTCGACGGTCACGCCGGGCCAGTTGCCAACGTGCTGCCGCATTCCAGTCAGTGAATTGAAAATCGTGGTCTTTCCGACGTTTGGGTTTCCGGCCAAGGCAACGATCTTCATCATGGCGGACACCTTAGAGCTTTCTTACCATGACCTTGCTCGCCAGTCCCCTGCCTATTGCGAACCTTGCCCCTCCAACGGAGAAGATTATTGGCCCCATCGAGTGTGATTCGATGACCTGAACCATCGCCCCGGGACTAAGCCCCATGGAAACTAACCTCTGCCTCGCGTAGTGCCCACCTGCTATGTTCACCACGATTCCCTTTTCTCTCGGCCCCAGGGCGCTTAAAGGTACAATCATGTGCATCACCGTTAGGTTATCCTAATTCTGTTCTGAATACATAGAGAGCCTTAAAAAGCTTTGGTGAGCCTAACAAAGCCTAATGGTTCGAAATCAGAAAATCTCAGGTTCCAACGTAGGCACACTCGAAATCTGCATGTTAAAACTTTGGAACTTGGAAAGATATTTAAAGGATGGGAGAAAATATAACTAATTGAACTCCGGAGGTGTGTTATTTATGGAGGAGATCTCCCCCGAAGAACCCAAGAAGAAAACTTCCCTCGGCATGGACGAGAACATCGAGGCTCTGTTGGCCTATGTGCTTATGTGGCTCACTGGCATAATCTTTCTGGTACTCGAAAAGGAAAGCGATTTCGTCCGTTTCCACGCTATGCAGTCAACGATTACATTCCTCGGGATCAACATTATTCAGATAGTTCTGTGGATGATCGGTGTGATCCTTGGAGCAGTCTTCGGCCCACTGGTGGCTCTCATTGGGATCTTTATCATGCTCGTGAACCTTGTGGGTCTGATTTTCTGGGTACTCGGAATGATCAAGGCCTACCAGGGCGAGTACTACAAGTTCCCAATCTTTGGCGACCTCGCCGAGAAGTGGGTCGGCAAAGTGAACGTCTGAGGCTTAGGTTTTTAAGCCCCCTCTTATATTTTTCCCCATGATTGGGCGCGTTGTGGAAGACATAGTGAACTTCTCCGAGAGAAACGGACTTTACGAAAAGAGGATTCTCCTCATGTTTTCCGGCGGGAAAGATAGCAGTCTGGCCCTTTACCTGCTCAAGGAAGCCGGCTTGGAAGTGTCGGCTTTAACCTTCTTCCACCGCTGGAGCTGGAGGGAAACGCTGAACTGGTCGATGAAGTTTACCAAGAAACTCGGAGTCGAGCATTATCTCGTTGATGTTACTGAGGGCCTTCTCAGGGAGGCCGCTGGGAGGAAGGGGCCGATATGCATCAACTGCAAGAAAGTCATGCTCTGGAACGCCAAGTGGTTTGCACTCAACAACGGCTTTGACATCTTAGCCAAGGGCGACAACGCCAATGACAAAATCATCGGTGCCCTCCTCGACCAGTGTAAATCGGACATACGGCTTTGTGACATTCCGAGGGTAGGCGTTCCCTTCTTCAGGCCGCTGATTAAATACACCGCCGAGGAAGTTGAAGCCCTTGCAGAAGAGGCTGGCATAAGGCCCTACCGCATGTACGAGCACGCCAGGAGGAGGCAGTGGCGCGAGGGCTGTCCTTTGCAGTACATAGACCGTGAGGAGATTGTAACGCCCGAACTCATGGATTTGGCTTACAGGGCGAACTACGAGATAAGCAAGCTCGCGAGGAGGAAGAAAGTTCGCATGAGCGTCCGCGTTCCGAGCTTTGAGATAATGTGTTGGGACTGCGATGAGGAAACGCTGAGGGAAGCTCAGGAGCTCGTGGAGACCTTCAGGGAGGAGAGAAGATGAAACTCCCGCTCGGCAAGCTCCGCAACGATATCCTGAGGGAGGTGGTCTTTCCCAATCTCGGCATCGAAGACCCCAGGATAGTTTACGGGCCGAGGGAGGGGTTTGACTCGGCCGTCCTCGAATACGACCACGAGCACTACTTAATCGTCGCCACAGACCCGACACTTGGCGTGCCTGAAGAAACCTTCGGATTCTTCACCTACCACTTTGCAGCGAGTGACGTTGCTGTTTTTGGTGCCAGACCTAGGTGGCTGATAGTTGATCTGCTCTTTTCGCCAAGAACCGAAAGAAGTTTCCTGGAAAACGTCATGAGAAGTCTAAACACCGAGTGCCGCAAGTATGGAAGCTCCGTAATTGGTGGCCACACCGGTGTCTATCCATCTATAACTGAGCCCACCGCTACAACGACCGCGATGGGTCTGGTAAGGAAAGACGAACTAAAGCTCCCGCTGGCGGAGCCGGGCGATAAAATAATCGTCACCGCCAAGATCGGCCTTGAGTTTGCCGTTTCTGCCGCGTATTTCTTGGAGGAGGAGCTGAGAAAGTTCCTGACCTTCAAGGAGATTGAGAGGCTTAAGAGGCTTTTCGCATTTGAGACCACCCTTCCTGATGCCCTAATTGCCAAGCCTTTCGTCAGGGGCATGCACGACGCGACGGAGGGTGGCCTAACGGCCCTCCACGAGATAGCCGAGAACTCGGGGGTTGGGTTCAGGGTCTACGCAGATAGGCTCTACCTCGATCCACTCGTCAGAAGGGTTCTCGACTTCTATGGCCTTGAACCCTGGAACGTCTCTTCAACTGGGACTCTAATAGCGATAACGCCTCCTGATAAAGCCGATACTTTAATTGCAGAATTACATAAAAATGGAATTGTGGCATTCGAGCTCGGCGAGTTTACGGAGGAGAAGGAGAAGATTTTAGTGGAGGGGAAGGACGAGAGACCCTTCCCAACCTTCGATGGCGACCCCTACGTGGAGCTTTACGGAAAGGGATAAATCCGTAGAAAGCTCACTTAACCCTGAACCTCAGCAGGGCCGCGAGACCGCCCAATGCCTTAAGCTTCTCACCGCCTTCGTGTTCCGAGCTGACGATAATGACTTCGCCGCGGGAGTACCTGACCGAATCCATGAGCTCTTCTATTTTTTCTCTCATCTCGCCCTTGAGCAGCTCGTCGAGGACCAAGAGGGTCTCGACCGCCCCGTAATTCACAGCCTCTTCTACCTCCCTGAGACCGTAGGCTACTAAGCCGTTGTTCCTCGCTATGTTCTCCAGGACCTTCTCTACCAGCTGAACTTCCTTGGCAACGCGGTTCTCGTGGTAAACCCTGTCAACGGTTCCGCGCTTTATGACCTCATATATGCCCGTCCTGCCCGTTACGCTCGTGTCCTCTATGACTACCTTCTTGGCCAGCTCTGGATAGTTTTCCCTGAGGAACTTGTAGAAATCCTCCTTCACGAAGCCTGGACCCGCAACGATGGCTTTTTCCACTCTCTCCCTGCCCATTATCTCCTCCATCGTCTTCGCCACGTCATGGAAGAACCGCTTTTCTTCGGCCTCCCTGTCGGTGTTGTACCTCTTCCCGCCGAGGTTGTACCTTATGCTGCTCAGTATCTCGACGCCGTATTCTCTCACCAGCGCCATGTCAGCCTCGCCGTCGTCAATGACCACAATCATCACGCGGGCCCTCTTAGAAGCCTCGACGGCCTCGCGAAGGCGTCCGATGTGGTGCTCCCTCCAGCGGGGCTTCTGAATTGTAACGACCGTCCCCTCTTCAATTGCTATGGTGTGGTACTTGCCGAGGGGAACGTCTTCCCTGCTCGCGTAGACTATCGGTCCAGTAACGCGCACCTGGTTGGCAAACTTGTGAAAGTTAATCTTCTCGGCTTTGACGCCGAGAAAGACGGGGATGACCTCGACTTTTTCTGCCCTGAGAGAGTCGGCACGCTGGCTCTGCTTCCTCAGGGTCTTCGCGTAGACTACATCCCCCTCATCGATGATGTGGTAGAGGTGCCAGAGGTCATCGAGGGTTTCTGCCTTGACCTTCACCTTGCCCTCCTTTGGGTCCTCGTGCAGTATTTGCATCTCCTCACCTCCCTAGAAGAATTGGCCTAGAAACTTTAAAAAGTTGTGAAAGAAGGAGTTAGATGAGCTCCCTCTCCGTCTTGGTGAGCCTCTTTGCCCCGTTCTCGGTTATCAGCACGGTGTCCTCTATACGGACTCCCCCGAACTTGGGGATGTAAATGCCCGGCTCGATGGTTATCACCATTCCGGGCTTGAGCTCGGTGTCGTCCTGCTGGCTGACGCGTGGCCACTCGTGGATTTCGAGGCCGACGCCATGGCCCGTTGAGTGGATGAAGTAGTCGCCGTAGCCATATTCTTCTATGACACTTCTCGCAACACTATCCAGTTCTTTGGCAGTCATGCCCGGTTTTGCCGCTTCAACAGCCTTCTTCTGGGCCTCAAGGACTATCTCATAGATTTCCCTCTGCTTCGGGTTCGGGTTTCCGACGACTATTGTCCTCGTTATATCGGAGTGGTAGTGTTTGTAGAGAGCCCCTTCGTCGATAACGACTAAGTCCCCCTTTTCAATTCTCTTGTCGCTTGCGACACCGTGGGGGAGCGCCGAACGCCAGCCGCTGGCCACTATAGTGTCAAAGGCAGGCTTTTCTGCCCCGTTAACCTTCATAGCGTATTCCATCTTGGCGGCTATTTCCCTCTCGCGCTTGCCCTCGCTTATCTCTTCAACGGCCACCATCATGGCCATATCGGCTATTTTGCATGCTGCTTTGATGACATCTATTTCTTCCCTCGTCTTGATTATCCTCATCTCTCTGATAAGCTCATCGATGGATTCGAAGTTATTAACTCCCACCTTCTCCCGGAGCGAGTTGACGAAGCCGAAGCTGGCGCTCTCCTCGATTCCGAGGTTCTCAATTTTGAACGATTTGAGCTTGTCAAACAGCTCCATCGAGGTTTTGAACTTCTCCACCGGGACTTTAGAGGTCTCATTAGCTTCTTCATATTCCAGCTCCGGGACAAGAAAAACGCTCTCGTCTGGGGTGACGACTAGATAACCGCCGAGGACGGGTGAGCTTCCCGTGAAGTAGAAGAGATTCTCCCTCCTCTTTATTAGAGCAGCATCAAGGCCTTTCTCGGAGATGTACTTCTGGAGCCTTTCGATTCTCATCATAATCACCAAACCTGATGATGGGTTTTATGAATAAAATCCTTTCGGGAGGAAAAGGATTATAACTCAGCCCGTGATACATCCAACTATGGTGGTTTACTTATTCGACTTCGATGGAACGCTTGTTGACAGCAGGCAGGCCGTCGAGAAGGCCCTGAGGATAGCCATCGAGAAGACGATTCCAGCTGTTATAGAGAGCGACCTATACGGTGACTATTATAAGGCGCTTTTCCTCTTCATCAAGGGCAAGCTCACCTACCAGTACCTCGGTGTCATCCACGAGCTCGTCGCTCAGGGAACGATACATGAGTACTATCAGCTCATGCCCAAGTACATCAAAGACTTTCCATTTGCCCGCGACATCGTGAGAACCCTTAGAGAGCGAGGAAGATACGTAATCTCATTCTCCGGCGAACACACCTACCCAGGTGGGAAGGCCATTTTCATGAAGAAGACTAACTGGTACGATGAGTTCGACGATGTCATAACCTTCAAGGGAACAAAGGACATGCTCCAAAAGTTTGAGACCCTCAGGGAGCTTTATCCAGACGAGCCCTTCGTCTGGGTTGACGACAGTCCGAGCCGGTTCACCTTCGTTACCGATGAGAACACCCTCCTCATCCAAAAGGCCTCACCCTACAAACAGGATGTTGCTCTTCTCTTCGAGAGGCAGAACTTCCTTAAGATCAAGAGCCTCAGGGAGCTTCTTGACATAGATAAAAGCCTAACGGAGTTTCTGTAGTCTCCCTTCAAACGACGCTCCGGTCCACTCTCAGGATTCTTCCAGGGGGACAAAGTAAAACTTAAAAGACCCCGTTCTTGAATCCCTCCCGGTGGAGGTGAGGGCGATGAGGAGGAAGGCCATCGTCCTTGCCTACGCCGGAACCAAGGAGCACCAGGACAACTACCACATGATTCTCAAGCCCCTTGGGGTTGAGGGCAGGGAGCAGGCGGCCCAGCTCATCGGCAGGAAGGTCGTCTGGAAGACCCCAACCGGCAGGAAGATGTTCGGAAAGATTCTCAAGCCCCACGGCAACAAGGGAGAGGTCAAGGCCTACTTCAAGCCCGGCCTCCCTGGACAGGCCCTCGGCGACTACGTCGAAATCCTTTAAACTTCCCAACCTTTTCTTTCCTCGGTGAGAGAATGGAGCTGGTTGAGGTTCACGAAGGTCTCGCGAGGATTCTCGTTCCAAAGGCCGAGCGCATTTACGATGCCCCCGTCTTCTACAACCCCGTTATGGCGCTGAACAGGGACGTAAGCGTTCTTGCTCTGAAGGTTCTCGGTTCAAAGCGCGTTCTCGATGCCCTTTCGGCAACGGGGATAAGGGGCATCCGCTACGCCCTCGAAACGTCAGCTGAGGAAGTGTGGCTCAACGACATAAACCCCGACGCTTTTAGGCTGATAGTCGAGAACCTGAAGCTGAACTTTTCGGGGGAGCCTGAGTTCCGCGAGAAGAAAGTGGTTCTTAGAGGGGACAAGACCCTCGTGGCAATGAACGCAGATGCCAACAGGCTGATGAACGAGCAGTTTAGGTACTTCGACTTTGTTGACTTAGACCCCTTCGGCTCGCCGATGGAGTTCCTTGATTCGGCCCTTAGAGCCGTGAAGAGGCGCGGTACTTTGGCTATCACCGCGACCGACACTGGAGTCCTCTGCGGGGCCTACAGGAACGCCTGCCTGCGCAAATACCTTGCAGAGCCCATAAGGGGTGAGCTCTGCCACGAGGCAGGCCTTAGGATCCTCATCGGGACCCTCGTCAGATACGCGGCGAAGTATGACCTCGGCGTTGAAGTTCTGTTGGCTTATTACAGGGACCACTACTTCAGGGCCTTCCTCCGGCTCAGGAGCGGTGCGAAGAAGGCCGACGAGAGTATGAAGCAGCTCGGCTATCTGTATCAGGAGCCGAGCGGGAGGTTTGACTACGAGAGGGCCTTTCTGCCGTCAAAAGTCAAAGCATACGGCCCGCTCTGGTTCGGCCCGTTGAAGAGCCAGGAGTTCGTTGAGGAGCTCTATAAGCTGAGCAGAGCCTCTCCGCTCGGCAACGCGAAGAAAACCCCCGAGTTCCTGGAGCTACTCAGAGACGAGCTGGACGTTCCGTTCCACTACGACACCCACGCTTTAGCCAGAAGGCACGGCCTCGAGGTCAGGAAGCTGGCTGGAGTCATCGAGATACTCCGCGAGAAGGGCTACAAGGCAACGAGAACGCACTTCTCGCCGACGGCTCTTAAAACGGACGCACCCTTTGAGGAGGTGCTCGAGGCTTTGAGGGAGCTTCAGTGATTTCGTATTGACAAGAAGTCGGAATTCCTTACTCTTCCGATAGGCATTTTAACCTTTCTTCGGATTTCTTATGGGGGGTGGGCAGATGGACGAGATGCTCAAACTCGCTAGGGAGTTCTACAAGGACGAGTACGCGGATTCGGTGCTTTATGCCCAGCTGGCCAAAATCGAGAAGGATGAAGAAATCAAGGGGGAGTTTCTGAGGCTCTCCAATATAGAGTCGAAGCACGCCAAGTTCTGGCACGACTTCATAGTGATGCACGGTGGAGAAGTCCCGAAGCCGAGCATTAAGAGGCTCACCATCTGGAGCACCAAGCTCCTAAGGAAGCTCCTCGGTCCCGGTTCGGTTGCTTCCCTCCTTGAGATGGGCGAGAACAGCGCGATACAGGAGTACTTCAAGTACCTCACGACCTACGCCGACCGCTTTTCCGAGGAAGAAATGAGGAAGATACGGGAGGTCATCCTCGATGAGCTCGAGCATGAAAAGTTCTTCTACGAGAGCAAGCAGCGCTTCCACGTCGAGAACATCCGCGACCTCGTCTTGGGCATGAACGACGGCTTAGTTGAGATACTCGGTGCGGTCACTGGCCTTTCAGCCGTCTATCCTCACAACCCCCAGCTTGTCGGAATAAGCGGTCTCATCGTCGGCGTTGCTGGAGCGCTCTCGATGGCGATAGGCAGCTTCATCTCTGTCCGCTCCCAGAGGCAGGTGAACGAGAGCATTAGGGATAGAATGGAGGTTCTCTTCCGCGTTTCCCCTGAGAGGGCAAAGGAGGAACTCATGGATAAGCTCATCGAAGGAGGAATGCCCGAAGAAGTCGCAAGGGAGGTGGCTGAAGAACTCGCGAACAACAGCGACGCCATAATGAAGCTCCTCATTCCAGAGGCCGATGAAAACGAAGTGAGGGCGGCACTATACACGGGCTTTGCCTACCTGCTCGGCGTCGCATTCCCAGTTACGCCTTACTTCCTGGCTTCAAGCTCCCTAACGGCGCTGCCTTTCTCGATACTGTTCGCGGGCTCTGCTTTGGCCGTCGTCGCAACGCTGATCTCGCTCCTGTCGGGAATCTCAATAAGAAAGAAGGTCGCAGAGATGGTCGCGACTGGCCTCGGAGCCGCGTTCCTGAGCTACCTCTTCGGCCGCTTGATGGAGGCCCTCTTCAACGTCTCGGCGCTTTAGACTTCCCTTCTCTTTGGATTTTCTCAGGCAATCATACCTTCACATGCTTCCACTTTCCGCGCTTGAACACCCACCAGAAGAGGGCAGCTGTAGTGAATGTCTCGAGGCTCATGGCTATCCAGGCCGCTATAACGCCGAGACCCTCAAAAGTGAATCCCGGGAATGTCCATTGGCCAAGTGTAAAGCCCGGAATAGTGAAGCCAAAACCGAGCAGATATGCGGGGACTATCCTGAAGAGCAGCTTGCTCACCGCGGTTATGTACATCGGGCTCTTGGTGTCTCCCGCTCCCCTCAAAGCTCCGCCAATGACGAAGAGCCAGCCGAGGGGTATCTCACTTATGCCGACAATTATCAGGTAAATCGCCGCGAGCCTGAGAACCTCTCCGTAATTCGGGTCGCTGGGGCTGATGAAGGGCATGACGAGGTAGCGCGGGAAGGCTATAAGGATCACCGCCATGGTGGCCATGAAGAGGCTGACCATCTTGATGGCCTCGTAGACGGTCTTTTCGGCTTTATCTGGCCTTCCCTCGCCGAGGCTCTGGCCAACTAAAGCGGCCGTTGCCACGTTGAAGCCAAAGGCCGGCATGTAGGCTATGCTCTCCACCCTAAGGCCGACCTGGTGTGCGGCCAAAGCTATGGTCCCGAAGCGCGTCACTATGCTCATGTAGAGGAAGTTGTAGAAGCTGAACAGCCCGCGCTCGACCATCGTTGGAATGCCTATGCGCAATACCCTCCTGGCCATGTCGGTGTGGAAAGACCAGCTTGGCTTGAAGTGAAGCACAAGCCTGCCGCTGCTGAGGAGGTAGAGGCCTATCAGGAAGGAAGTCGTTATACCAATTCCAGAGGCCCACGCCGCTCCAACTGGGCCGAGCTTTGGAAAGCCGAACTTTCCGAAGATTAGCAGGTAGTCGAAAACCGCGTTGACGATGTTCATGAGTATGCCGAGCTTCATCGGCGTTTTTGTGTCTCCGGCCCCCCTGAGGGCGGAAAAGGCTGTGAATCCGACGAACCTTATTGGGTAGAAGGCAAAGAGCACCTTTATGTACTCGTAGCCGAGCTCAATGACGTTATCGCTGGCACCCATAATCCTAAGGATATCATCGCCGAAGAACCAGCCGAAGAGCATCACGGGAATTCCGAGGAGAAAAGACAGGTAAAGACTCTGCTCTAAAGCCAAAGTCGCGTTTTCCTCGTCCTTGGCACCGACGAACCTCGCGACGAGGGCGAGGGTTCCCGTAGCAACCGCCGCCATTATCGGCATCATGAACCAGCTGACCTGACCGCCGAGACCAACCGCGGCCAGGGCTAGCGCCCCGAGCTGGCCAACCATCATCATATCAACTAAGTTAAGGAGGGTCTGGGATATGTTGCCCATGATGGCCGGCCAGGCAAGCTTCCATAGCCTTTGCTGATCCTCTTTGAGGTGCAGCATTAAGACGTCCCTCTAAACGGTGAGATAAGAGTGGAGCTTAAAAGGGTTGTGGTGGATACCTAATATAACGGGTCAAACACGCCACGAAAAGGGCCAAAAAGGAACAAACAAAGAGAAAAGGTTCAGAGGAGGTTCCTCTTCTTCTTCCACTTGTGGGACCAGCGGTACTTCCTCATGCGCCTGCTCCTGCCGAAGCCGCACGAGGCACAGTAGCCCTTCCTTATGTTGTATGACCTCTTGCCGCACCTGCGGCACTTTATGTGAGTTGGAGTGTGGTTCCTCCTGCCCTTTGGTGCAGTCCCGCTTCCCATAGTATCACCCCACTAACTCTCGGCTCACTAAAGTTCACTCAACACCAACATCAACCGGGGAAATCGCCAGGACGTTGTCTCCCCTGATAACGATTTTACCGTACTTCTTAACGACCTCGCCGTCCTGAATCATCTCGGCACCGGCGAGGACGATGTTCAGGTGAATGTCGTAACCGATGAGCTTGCCCCTGAACTCGAACCCCTTCTTCAGGATGACGAGCACGTCCTTGTCGAGGGACCTGTGGATAACATCAAGTGGTCTTTCCGCCATTTTCACACACCTCCCAAATAATCAAAGTTCATAGCGATAACGAGGTATTCGGTTTATAACTCTTTCCCCTTGCCCATCTTAACGATTAGACGAACGACCGCCCAAAAGGTTTTTATGAAAATCCCTTACTTGACTTTCAGGTGGTGAGCATGGCCGATAAGTATGAGATTCTTCAGGACCTCATGAGGAGGAGAGGCTTCGCTTGGGGCAGCTTTGAAATCTACGGTGGTGCGAGAGGTTTTTACGATTATGGCCCACTCGGTGCGACTATCAAGAGGAAGATAGAGCAGAAGATAAGGGAGGCCTTCCAGAGGGAGGGCTTCTTCGAGCTCGAAACGCCCGACATAACCCCAGAAAAGGTTTTCATAGCAAGCGGCCACGTGGAGAAGTTCGTTGACCCACTCGTGGAGTGTAAGAAGTGCGGCGCGCGCTTCAGGGCCGACCACCTAGTTGAAGATGCTTTAGACATAGACACCGAGGGGATGAGTGCCGACCATTTGACCCAGCTTATAAGGAATCACGACATAAAATGCCCCGAGTGCGGCGGCGAGCTCAGCGACGTCTGGTACTTCAACCTCATGTTCGAGACGAAGATAGGCCCCTACGGCGACCAGAAGGGTTACCTAAGGCCAGAAACGGCCCAGGGCATCTTCGTGAACTTCAGACGCTTAAACGCTTTCGCAAGGAACAAGCTTCCCTTCGGTGTGTTCCAGATCGGGAAGGCCTACCGTAATGAGATCTCACCTAGGCAGGGAATGCTCCGCCTGAGGGAGTTCACGCAGGCTGAGGCGGAGATATTCTTCAACCCGAATGAGACTGAACATCCGCACTTCGACGAGGTCAAGGACGAGGTGCTAAGGCTCTATCCGATAGAGAACCAGCTCAAGAACCTCGGCGAGATTGAGATAACTGCAGAAGAGGCTGTAAAGAGAGGCTACATCATGAACACCTTCTTCGCCTACTACATGGTCATGGTCAAGCGCGTTCTCCTCGACATAGGCATTCCCGAGAGTGCCATACGCTTCCGCCAGCAGCTGCCCGAGGAAAGGGCCCACTACTCCAGCGACACATGGGATGTGGAGATACACAGCGAGCGCTTCGGCTGGGTGGAGTGCGTCGGCGTAGCCTACCGTGGGGATTATGACCTCAGCAAGCACATGAAGATGAGCGGGGCAGATTTAACCGTCCTCATCCACTACGACGAGCCGAAGATAGTCAAACGCCTGATTGTCAGCCTCAACATGAAGCGCGTTGGACCGAAGCTCAAGGGCGACGCCAAGAGGATAAACGAGAAGCTCAAGGCGATGAGCCAGGAGGAGCTCGAAAAGATAGTCAAGAGCCTCAACGAGACCGGTAAAGCCATCATAGACGGCTACGAGCTTGAGAAGGACGACTTCATAATCAAAGAAGTCGAGGAGAAGATAACGGGCGAGAAAATAGTGCCCCACGTCCTTGAGCCGAGCTTTGGAATAGACAGGCCCTTCTACCTGCTCCTCGAGAACTCCCTCGTCATAGAGGAGGACAGAACATACCTGAAGCTCAAGAAGGACATGGCGCCCATAGAAGTCGCCGTTCTGCCGCTCGTTGCGAAGGAACCTCTGAAGAGCATAGCCTACGATGTGTTCAGAAAGCTCCAGAAGGCGGGCTTCATAGCGGTGTACGACGAGAAGGACACGATAGGAAGGCGCTACATTAGGTACGACGAGATTGGAACGCCCTACTGCGTCACGATAGACAACCAGACGCCGGAGGATGGCACGGTAACGATTAGGGACCGCGACACGAGGGAGCAGATGAGGGTGAAGATAGAGGAGCTTCCAGAAAAGCTGAGGGAGCTGATTTTCGGGGAGTGAGCTCTTCCTTTTCTCAACCTCTTTTGGTGTCCCTCATGAAAATCCACCTCATCTACCGCCGTGTCCCGAACCGCGTCCTGGAGCGGTGCGACGAGTTGATAGCAGATTTGGGCGAGGTAGTGGTTGCCAAAGCTAAGTTCGAGGGTATGCTCGCTCCTCTCAGGGTGAACGGCGTTGAGGTCATTAAGAACGGCTACACGATGGTCTACTTCGCCTTCGTTGGTGAGAACTACGACATCCTGAAAGTCTACGACGAAAACGGTGAGTTCAAAGGTCTCTACATCGACGTTCTGGCCTACACGAAGCGCGAAGGAAACACTATAGAGATGCTCGACCTGTTTCTCGACATCTTCATCTTTCCCGGCGGCGAGGCCTTTCTTCTCGACGAGGACGAGCTTGAGATGGCCCTCAACTACGGCCTGATTGACAGGGAGACTTTCGACTTTGCATACCGCATCGCGAGGGGGATACTCGAAAAGCTTAAGCGCGGTGAGTTCCCACCGAAAATAGTCTGGGAGTACGAGCTGGAGGGTCGGGAATGAAGTTCATCAGGGAAACCAAGGACGGCGTTGTAATCCTGCTTTACGTCCAGCCGAAGGCGAAGAAGAACGAGATTGAAGGCGTTGATGAGTGGCGCGGAAGGCTGAAGGTGAAAATCAAAGCCCCACCAGTGGAAGGAAAGGCGAATAAAGAGGTAGTCAAGTTCTTCTCCAAGCTGCTTGGGGCTGAGGTCGAAATAATTCGGGGCGAAACTTCTCGTGAGAAAGACCTCCTGGTTAAGGGCCTTTCCAGCAAAGAAGTCCTTAAAAAACTTGGACTCTAACGTCCAAGTCTGTTCTCTGCTCTTTTTCTCGTATCAGTGACGAACACCTTTTTTCGGAGCAACGCTTAAATCCATGAACCTTCCTTCACGCTTCGGTGATGATGATGAAGAAGCTGACACTTGCCGAGGCGAGTGCCATACTCATAGGGACTCAAATAGGGGCGGGCGTTCTGGGCCTGCCGTACGCGCTTAAGGATGCCGGCTTTGTGGGGATAGCGATTATCGCAGCGGTTGGCGTTCTTACGCTTCTCACGGCTCTCCTCGTGCTTGAGATGGCCGTCCAGAGGGGAGGAACGCTCACCTCCCTTGCGCGCGAGACGCTCGGAAAAGCGGGCGGCTGGCTCATGCTCGCGAGCATATCCGTTCTCAGCTACGGAGCGCTGATAGCATACATAGCTGGGAGCGGCGACATTCTCTCGTCCCTGTTCGGGATCAACAAAACCATCTGTGCCGTTGCCTTCTGGCTGGTTATGAGTGCCATTGTACTGATGGGCCTCAAGGCATCTGGAGAGGCCGAGCTGATGCTCAACTTCCTCCTGCTCGGTGCTTTGGCCCTGGCCGTTATCCTGATGCTTCCAAAAGTCAACGTCGAGAACATGGCAACAGTCGATGTCTCGGCGGCTGTTGCTGGGATAGGCGTTGCCATCTTCGCCTACGTCAGCCACATGGTTGTGCCCGAGATGTACAAGGGACTAGGCAGTGCCGAGGAGACCAAGAAAGCCGTCCTCATAGGCTACCTAGTGCCTATGGCCTTCTACGCTCTCTTCGTCCTCGCCTTCGTTGGTGCGCTCGGCGGGAACACCCCTCAGCTGGCCACATCGGCTCTCGAAGACTACTATGGTGGCTTAGGCAAGGTGCTCGGTCTTATCCTCCCGCTTGCGGCGATAAGCACGAGCTACATAGGGATAGGCTTTGCCCAGATGGACAACCTCCGCGAGGCGTTTAAGCTTGACAAGAGAAGCGCGTGGCTCCTGACGGTGGTTCCACCCCTGCTGATATACTTCGCAGGGCTGAAGAGCTTTGTAAGTGCCCTCTGGCTCGCTGGAACCTTCGGCGGCCTCCTTTACGCTGGAATCTTGCCCGTGGCTATGTATCTTAAAACGGGAAAGGTTTACCCACCGAAGTGTGTGAGGATTCCACACGGCGTTGCCTACCTTACCGGGGCGATTTTCTTCTTGGTTTTCCTATACTCCGTGGCGTCGCTGGTCTGAGCTTTCTTTATTTCAATTCCTTCAGTGGTTCCTAGCTGAACCTTAACAGAAGCGTTATCAGTCTGGCAAAGATGAAAAGATAAAAGCTCACTTCAAAATCCCGAGGCTCTGGTTCGTCTTTCTTATGCTCTCCCACTTGTCGGCCAGCTCGAACATGGCCCTTATGGCGTCGATGTTCTCAGGAACCACGTCGCTCTCCTGGTGGACAGCCTGTATGTAGAAGAGCCTGTTTCCGCGGACGCTTATGCTCTCCTTCCAGACGGCTATCTCGTAGAGGTTGTTCCACTCCCTGTGCAGGTCGCGGGCGAACTCTATGAGCTGCGCGGTGCTCTCAAAGCCCCTCTCCTTCTCGAAGAGCAGAACGCGCGTGGTGTTCTCGAAGATGTCTATGACGTCCTTTGCTTCCAGCGGCTTCTTCAGCTCGACCATTATCGAGTGGACGTGCATTATCGTCGTCGGAACGACAAAAGCAGAGGTCTCGATGTTTATCGGGATGACCGTCTGCACATCTGGCCCGTGGTGCGATGGAACGGTTACGCTGGGCTTTATAGCGTTAATTGGTCCCCTTTTGATGTCGTTCGGATCAGCCGCCCTTCTAATCATCACCGCGTAGACATAGTCGATGTACTCCTGAATGGCCGAGAGGGTCCTGGTTAGGCCCGTGGTGTTACAAGAAACGACCCTGACGTAGTCCTTGCCGAGGGCCGCCTCGTAGTTGGCCTGGGCGACGAAGGAAACCTGGGCAACGCTGGCCTTCTCGCCGCCCTGGAAGATGGCCTTAACCCCTGCCTTCTCGTAAAGAACTTTGTTCTTAGCCCCCATTCCCCCGGGGGTTGCATCTACGATAACGTCAACCTTTTCGAGCAGGTCTGTGAGCGTTCCAGCGACTTCGAAGCCCGCTTTTTCAAACCTCGGAAGGAACTCCTCGCTTGCGGCATAAACCGGAATACCAAGCTCCCTTGCCCTGTAGGCCTCAAAGTCGGGCTTCGTCTTCGTTACACCGATGAGCTCCATGTCGTCCTGCTTCATCACGGCGTAAGCGACGCGCTTTCCTATGGTTCCGTAGCCGTTAATTCCCACCTTAACCTTCATGCCACCACCAACCATTTTATACCCATGAAATACTTAAGCGTTGCTTTCACTCCTGGTGAAAAACAACGTCGAGAAAGAAATTTTTGACATATAAATGGAAAACTTCCCCCGCTGGGATTATAAGGGGGACCTCAAAATATCCAGCGGTGGTGGCATGTTCGCCGAAATCCTGACCATAGGAGACGAGCTCCTCACCGGGAACACCGTGGACAGCAACTCGGCCTTCATAGCCCAGAAGCTCACCGAGAGGGGCTACTGGGTGAGAAGGAAGACCACCGTTGGCGATGACGTCGAGGAGATAAAATCGGTTATCCACGAAATACTCTCAAGAAAGCCCGATGTGCTGATTATTTCTGGTGGATTGGGACCGACCCACGACGACGTTACGATACTGGCCGTCGCCGAGGCCCTCGGGAAGAAGCTAACCCTTTGTGAGTCCTGCCTTGAAAGGATTAAGGCCTTCTATGAGCGCCTTTATAAGGAAGGCTACATCGACGACCCCGAGCTAAATGAGGGAAGGAAAAAGATGGCCTACCTTCCGGAAGGGGCCGTTCCCCTGGAGAACACCGAGGGAGCCGCACCTGGGGCGTTCATAGAGCACGGGGGCGTTAAGATTTTCGTTCTCCCGGGAATGCCGCGTGAGATGAAGGCGATGCTCGAGAGGGAAGTCCTCCCAAGGCTCGGTGAGAGGAAGTTTATCCAGAGGAAGCTTCTGGCAGAGATAACCGATGAGTCGAAGCTTGCCCCGATTCTGACTGAGGCCGTAGAGCGCTTCAAGGTAAGAATACACTCCTCGCCCAAGGGCTTTGGCAAATACATTGGGGTAATAATCTTCGGCGAGGGCGAGGAGGAGATAGAGAAGGCCAAGGCCTTCATGGAGGAAAGGGGCATTCGCTTTGAAGAGGGCTGGTAGCGAAAGTGTGATAAGGATAAACGGGCAATTCCATCGGGTTCAAATCCAGCCGAAGAGGAATCAACTGTTGTCGTGGTGTGAGCCATGCTTCCCCCAGAAATTCGCTCCATCCTCGAAGAGATGCGCGCCGAGCGCATAAGGGGCGCGAGCTATCTGGCTAGGAGAGGTGCAGAGGCATACATAAAGCTCGCTGAGCTTTTAAGCGGCGAAGAGCTCAGAAAAGCGCTCGAAGAGATGAGGGAAGAAATTCCAGCGGTGAACAGGACGATGGCCTCGCTTTACAACCTCAGCAGGTTCATTCCAATCACGGATAACTCCGAGCTCGTTAGGGCCAAGGCCGAGGAGTTCATAAAGCTGAGCGAAGAAGCCAGGAGGGAAATCGGCAACATAGGCAGCGAGCTGATAGATGAGAATGAGGTAATCATAACACACTCCTTCTCCTCCGCCGTGCTGGAGATTTTCAAGGCTGCCAAGAAGAAGGGCAAGCGCTTCAGGGTCATCCTGACGGAAAGCGCGCCCGACTACGAGGGACTGGCGCTGGCGAGAGAATTGGAAAGCCTAGGGATTCCCTTCGAGATCATCACTGATGCCCAGATCGGCCTCTTTGCGGGAAAGGCAACCTTAGCTTTAGTCGGGGCCGACAACGTGACGGGGGATGGGGCTGTAATCAACAAGGCGGGGACTTATCTCTTGGCCCTCGCCTGCCACGACAATGGCGTTCCGTTCTACGTCGCGGCCGAGAGCTTCAAGCTCCATCCAGAACTGACCTCCGATGAGGTAGAAATCGTTGAAAGGAAGTTCAAGAGGAATCACCTTCTGATTCGGGGCTACCTCTTTGACATCACGCCCTGGCGCTACGTTCGCGGGATAATAACGGAGCTGGGAATCCTGGTGCCTCCTAAGGAGCTTTAGCTTTTTTGCCCCCCAATTTCCAGAAAAGGCAGAAAAGGATATGAAAAGGGCAGAAAGGAAATCACTCCTGGTGGGCGAGCCATAGGAGCACGCCCTTGACGAACGGCCAGTTGGTGTTGATGTAGTTGCCGTAGTAGGCGTCGCTTATGGCCTTGCTTGAGCCGTAGGCAACTATCCTGCCGCTTCCGACTTCTACAGCTGCAGCGATGATTGGCTTGGAGCCCTTCTCGTAAATGATGTTTCCGCCCTTGTCCACTGAATAGGACCTCTTTGCTCATGAGAGCGGCTTTCCTGATGTGAACCATGGGAAGTAGTAGGCCATTCTGTAGGGGTTCTGCTGGATTAGGCTTGTTCACAGTGTACGTTAAAGGGCCTTTCATCGTCTATAGTGTTCATTGATTTTCGCAAACAATAAAACCTGCCCGGGCAATATTTAGGAGGTGATTCCATGTCGATAACCACAAAGACCGGCGACAAGGGTTTAACGGGTCTTTTTACCGGGGACCGCGTTGCCAAGTACTCACCGATAATGGAAGCGAACGGCAACATTGACGAGCTGAGCAGCTTTCTGGGCGAGGCCAAACACTATGTGCCCGAAGAGATGGCAGAGATACTCGAAAAAATCCAGGTCGAGCTTTACTCGCTCATGGCCGAGATAGCAAGCAAGGGTAAGTACAAGAAGGTCGGAGAAGAGGAGGTCAAGTGGATGGAAGAGCTCATACAGAGGTACGAAGAGGAGGTTCAGCTGAAGGCTTTCGTCCTGCCGGGTTCCACGATAGCGAGCGCCAAACTCGACGTGTGCAGGGCCATAGCCAGGAGGGCTGAGAGGGCCGTTGCGCGGCTCGTTCTCGACTACGGCTTTGGAAACGACGCCCTCAAGTACCTCAACAGACTCAGCGATTTGCTCTTCATAATGGCGCGCGCGATAGAAAAGAGGGAGGGAAAGATAAAAGAGGTCAAGTAGCAGGCACGACAGTTGATTCTGTCCTTTCTCTTTTCCTAGTTCCTTCCAGCACTTCCCTGTATCTGACGAAGTAGTATACTGTAACGCCTGTCCAGAGTGCCCATGCCACCAGCATTATCTCCCAAGCTTCGAACCGTTCGAGGGCCCCTCCCACTATCGCCATTCCCACGGGCATCATCCCGCCAATCAGCAGGTCGAAGACTGAAAACACCCTTCCCCTAAGTTCACTCGGGATGGCCTTCTGGATCTTGGTCATTATTGGGATGTTTATGAGGGCGTTGAAGATTCCCCAGAGGACGTTCAGGGCTATGAAAATCTGGAAGAGAATCTTTGCGTCAAAGCCCACAAATGGAGAGATCAGAATTGCCTGTAGGATGGTAAGCCCCATCTGCACGAATAGTGAGTGGAAGAGCAGTCCTTCCACCATGTTCCTGAGCTTCGCCATTATGAGGACATTGCCTAGGAGCATGCCCACCATAAATGCAGTCTCCAAGAGGCCGAACCACTGGGCGGAGAACTCCAGCTGTACTCTGTAGACGTATGGGAGCAGCACCATGAATATCGGATTGAGGAGGAAGTTTATCAGGAGGGCGTAGGAGAGTATCACCTTCAGGAACCTGCTGGAGCGAAGGAATGCAAACCCCTCTTTCATGTCCCCCAAAATTTGACCAAGGGCCCCAAGAGGCTTTTTCTCCCAGTGATACTCTATGAAGGCCTCGAAGAGTCCCGAACCGAAGAAGCTGACAGCGTTTATGAGAATGGCCAGCCTTATTCCGCCGAAGGCATAGATTATTCCGCCGAGTACAGGGCCGGCTATCCTGGCAACGACGCCAAAGGTCTGAAGGAGCGAATTAGCGCTGGCGAGCTCTTCTTCTGGGACTAAATCCGGATACATGGCACCAGTTCCAGCCGAAAAGAAGGTTCCCATGATGCTCATTAGGACCTGAACGGCGAGAAGGCTCCTCAGGTCGAGCAGGCTAAATGCTATAACGCCAAAGAGCAGGGCCCCCCTCAGGATGTCGAACCACACCATCATGGCCTTTCTGTTGTAGCGGTCACCTATCACACCGGCTATCGGCGAGAGGATTACCCTCGGGACTATTTCGGCTATTATGAAGACGCTCATCATTGCCCCGCTGTGGGTCTGGTCAAGCACGTAGAGGGGCAGAGCGACATCCTGAACTGCCCAGCCTAGCTGAGAGATGAACCTTCCAACCGCGAAGAGCCAGAAGTTTCGGTTAAACCTCACGCTTTCACCGCCTCTCTATGGGCTGTCCCTATTAAAAAGAAAGCTCAGAGAAGCTCGACGGTTATCGAGCCATTGACCGTGTGTATTTTCACCTCGTATTCACCCGTGCCTATCACGGGCTCGTCGAGGTTGACCAGGTGAACACTCCCGTTCACGCGCTTCACGCTTATCCTAGCATCGCAGAACTCGGTGAGGTATAGCCTAACGCTTCCGTTTACAGTACTTATTTCTGCGTCTTCTTCAAGCTCTTCAATAGTTATCTCCATCCTGCCATTGACTGTGGAAGCTTTGAGCGGGCCCGCACTCGTGAAATGGGCCTTAATAGGGCCGTTAACGGAGCTTATCGTTCCAGCAATACAGTTTTTAAGTTCCATCTTTCCATTTACAACGGTGACGTTCTCGAACCCAACGCCCTCAGCTGTAATTTCCCCGTTTACCATCTTGGCAGTCACCACGGCCTTTTTCGGAATCTTCACCTCTATCTCCGCCCAGCCGTCCGAGGACTTCTGGAAAATACCCAGGACCCTCTTCCCCGTGGGCTTTTCCTTGATGACGAGCTTGCTTCCCCTCTGCTCCGCTTCCACTTCGACCTCGCCGTGGGGAGTATAGCTGACCTCCGCGTAGTCTTCATCCCAGGCTTCGAGCCTTACCTTTCCGTTCACGGCCTTGATATCGACTTCCTTAACGTTCTCGAATCTCATCAGAGCACCCCCTTCAAAAGGGAAGGGCTGAAATCGAAGAGCGGCCTTTCGTGGCCAGTTTTTGCATCATTTCCACTGGGGCTTTCAGCGCTGCAGTCCCTCACTATCACCACTGCTGTCTTCATTCCACTCACCCCAGGTACTCCATCAGCTCGTCGAGAAGCTCCTTCACGCGCCTGCTCAGCCTCGCCCTGTCTATTCCAAGGCCCTCTATCAGCTCGGCGCTCTGCTCCTCGACTATCTCCTTGGCCTTCCCCATGACGAGCCTGTATGCATCTTGGCTCTCGATGGTGTGGCTCTTTCCACCGACCCTTATGCGGACTTTTCCATCCCGAGCGGAGATCACAACGTCCTCGATGCGTATCTTCGCCCTGCCCCTGCCGACGGTTATCGAGACGTCCCCGGAACGGAGTGAAACGTGATCCCTTCCGATGGCGAGGCTTTCGCTCCCGCTCCTGTAAAGAACCCTCTCGCCCTCGACTTCTATGGAGTAGTCCTCGGTTTCAATCCTCAACCTGTTCCCAACCTTCGTGAGCTGGAATCCGTTGGTGAGCTCCCTTATGGTGAGCATCTCGCTTGGCGGCTTCTCGGGATGTCCCTCCCGGAACCTCATCGGCCCTATCTTGACCTCCTCGCCCGCCGGGGTCTCGATGACCTCTATGAAGGGCAGCTTGACGTACTCGAAGCCCTCTCCCTCGTAGACCTTGATGAAGCCGAGGTCAACCACGGTGTTCCTTTTGGAGCCCTTATACATCCTGTCCGGGTTTATCAGCTCGCTGGCCCTCTCCACGAAGGCTGGATCTGGGGAGGTCTTCTTTCCGGCGATGTTGGCAGAAGTCCAGACCGCTACCGGTGGCAGGAGCCTTTTCCTAACAACGCCGAGAGGAGTTTCCGCTTCAACGGTGACTTCTCCCTCTATGACCCACCCGACTTTTTTCCTTCCGAACCTTATGGGGTACGCTTTACCGCTCCCGGTGAGCTTTACGTCGTCAAAATCAACGCCACCGAATTCGTAGGCGCTTTTCTCAACCTTTATATCGAGCCGCTTTTCGTCGAATTTAGCCATAAGGAGACCGGCTATTACCAACACAACTGCGTAGGCGAAGGCTGTCCCAGCATAACCGCTGAGCTCCTTGGACATGCCGAGCCACTTCCCGAAGAACAGGAATACGCTCGTCCAGAAGGCACCTTTGGCCAGGGCAAAGATTACCCCGCTCACCGTCACTCCAAACCATTTACCAACGCTCAGCAGCTCAAAGGCAAATATGAGGGTGATTACCGCGTAAACTAAGTAGTCGTTGTAGGCTTCCAGCATCAGCGGTCCCTTGAAGAGCCAGACGAGAAGCAGAACAGCCGTAAGACCCTTCAGGTACTCGGCGAGCTTAAACCTAGGACTCTCATGTGTCACCACACGATATTTCCACTCAAAACTCATTCTTCCACCTCCTCCAGGGCAGTAATTATCTCAAGCAAACGCAAAAACAAACGGCCGTCAGGCGTTATCTCGTACTTGTCACCCTTTCTGACCATTCTCGTTTTGACGAGAAGTTTGAGATGATGACTTACCGTTGGGCTCTCCACGCCAAGGGCTTCCTTTATCTCCTTGAAGCCCATCGGCTTCTCGGAGAGCATCTTGAGTATCCTTATCCTGTCCGGGTTGGCGAGGGCTTTGAGCGTCCTCGCTGCCTTCTCTTCGTCAAGCTCTGGAAGGCTCTCGAGCTTCTTCCTGAGCCGGGCCTTTATCGAGAGCATCACCTCGTCGACGGGGTCAATGCTCTCTTCAAGCATCTCCAGCCTCTTTTTCAGCTCCTCGAGCTGAACCTTCAGATCCTCCATGCTACCACCAGGTACAGACTTTTGTAGTACAATTTTCTGTACTTGACTTGGGCAGTAGGTATATAAAAGTTTATCGGTCTCTGATGCCAAAAACGTTTTAACGCTTAGACCCCACTCTCAACCATGAACATCGCCGAGATGCTCGGGCTCATCGCTTTAGGTTACGTCCTCAAGCTGATGATTAAAGACGACAAGCCCTTTGATTACCTCCGCATTCTAGTAAACGACTTCCTCTTGGCCCTTTTCATCTTCGGCAACGTCGCGAGCAAGGATTTGGCATACCTCCTCAGCATCAAGACTGTCTTCCTCTACGTTTTCCTGGTAATCGCCCTCAGCCTTGGCCTCTCCTATGCCTATGGGAGGGTTTTCCTTAAGGACAAGAAGTGGGCTGGCGCCCTGATGGTTCTATCGGTTTATCCGAACACCGCCGCCCTGGGCTTCCCCATAGCGAGCCTCTTCCTTGACGACATAACGCCGGCCATACTCTACTCGACCACCAACTCGATGATAGTGCTTCCCATAGTCACGTTCATAGCCGCCCACTACTCCAGCGGAGGGGCATCGATAAAGAGAAGCTTCATAAAGGCCCTCAAGTTCCCCCCGACCATCGCTAACCTTATCGCTTTGGCCATCGTTATCGCGGGAATAAAGCTTCCTCCCTCACTCCTCGACCCGATAAAGACCATCGGATGGTGGAGCATCCCTCTGCTTGTCATATACTTCGGCTCCCGCATAAGCTTCAGCGGGTTCCAGGCCAAAAAGCTTCTCGAGGTCGGGGCGTTCAGGATAGCGGTGCCATTCCTGTTCGTGTTCCTCACCCTGCGCTTTGCGAACCAGAACATCTTCTACTCCGTCCTCGTCGAGGCTTCGATGCCTCCGGCCATAGCGGCCAACGCGATTTTGGCCCAGTACAAACTGAAGGCCGAGGAGGCGATAAGCGTTACATTCGTGCTGACGCTGGCGGTTATTGGCCTGTTCATGGTGCTCAAAATCTTTGGAGTCTGATTCGACCTTCCGATTAGGTTTTAAGCAGACGGAGGAATATTCTGCGGTGGTTATCATGGAGCGCGTGGTCGAGGTACTCAAAGAGATTCTGGAGATACCTTCCCCGACCGGCTACACCGTTGAGGTCATGGAGCACATAGGGAATCTCCTGCGTGAGAACGGAGTAAATACTTACTACACCAACAAAGGGGCCTTGATAGCGAGCAACCATCCAGAACCGGAGCTCGTGATAGCGGCTCACGTGGATACTCTCGGGGCGATGGTGAAGGGAATCCTTCCGGATGGACATCTCTCATTCACAAGAATCGGCGGTCTTCTTCTGCCCACCTTCGAGGGCGAGTACTGCACCATAATAACCCGCTCGGGCAAGCGCTATCGCGGAACGCTCCTCCTCAAGAACCCGAGCGTCCACGTGAACAGAGATGCCGGAAAGAAGGAGCGCAAGGAGGAGAACATGTACATAAGGCTCGATGCAGAGGTCGAGAAGAGAGAAGACACCGAAAAGCTCGGCATAAGGCCAGGCGATTTCATAGCCTTTGATGCAAAGTTTGAGTACGTGAACGGCTTCGTCAAGGCCCACTTCCTCGATGACAAGGCGAGCGTGGCCGTGCTGATAGACTTAATCCTTGACTTGGGAGCCGAAGCCCTTGAGAAGCTTCCGGTAGCGTTCTTCTTCTCGCCCTACGAAGAGGTCGGCCACGGCGGTTCGGCTGGCTATCCACCAACGATAAAGGAGCTGCTCGTTGTGGACATGGGCGTCGTCGGCGATGGCGTCGCTGGCAAAGAGACGGCCGTTTCAATAGCGGCCAAAGATTCAAGCGGCCCCTATGACTACGGCATGACGACGAAGCTGATAGAGCTGGCGGAGAAGCACGACATCCCCCACGTCATTGATGTCTTCCCCTACTACGGCTCTGACGGGAGCGCCGCCCTGAGGGCGGGCTGGGACGTCCGTGTGGCGCTCATAGGCCCTGGAGTTCACGCAAGCCACGGCATGGAGCGCACTCACGTCAAGGGGCTTAATGCGACGAAAGAGTTGATCAGAGCTTATATCGAGGAGAAGTTCGGGGTTTGAACATCTCCTTCTTTACCCTTCTGAAAGCCGACCCACAGAAATTCCTATCAGACTCCTTCTTGCGAGAAGCTACTCATTACATCGCCATCAAAGGAGAAAAATCGAGAGGGAAGCCTCACTCTAACTTAGCCCCACACCGGGCAGAACTGGCACCCTCAGGGACTACGTGGCCGTTGTGCTGACCATGCCAAGGTTCTGGAGGTGGCCGGATGGGTCCTCGACTGGCTCGACTCCCTCGAGGCCGGCATAGACGTCTACGAAAAGGAATTCTACGGGGACTGAGTTTTATTTTCTCCTTTGAGCTCTTTTATCAGCCCAACCAGCTCCCAGAGGTCGCTTACGTAGTAGTCAGCACCCTCCACCTTTCCGAAGCGGGTGACGTTGACGGCCTTCATTCCCGCGCGGTGGGCAGCCAAAACGTCATGAGTGCTGTCACCAACCACTATGGCCTCCTCCGGCTTGAGGCCCAGCGCCTTGAGGGCCTTCTCCACGAGGTAGGGATTGGGCTTAACTCCATCTAGATTGGAGTAGTCCTTGCCGTAAACAACGTCGAAGTACTTCCTCAGGCCGAAGATGTCAAGGACGAACTCTGTGCACTCCTGGGAGGCGTTGCTCACCGCGGCGAGCTTCAGGCCCATCTCCTTCAGCTCTCCCAGAGCATCAACGTCAGGGAAAGGCTTTATTCTTCCCATCTCCGCCATTTTCCTGCGGTATTCCAGGTTCACCTCGTCCACGAGCTTCCAGAACTCGACGTGATCGATCCCAAAGCGCTCGACGTAGCTCCTGGGCAACTCACCGGTCACCGTTTTTCGGTAGTTTTCGTAGTCCAGCTCTATTCCCTGCCTCCTGAGCGCGGGGAGAACCCAGTTCTCGTACCATTCGCGGTGATCATAGCCCTCATAGTAGACGAGGGTCTCATCCACGTCGAAGATTAAACCCTTAAGCATGCCTCAGCCTCCTGGACTGCTCATCACTTTACCGCGAAGCGCGGTTTCAGCCGGTTGATCCTTCTTCATCGGCGAAAGGAGTTAAGGAAAAAGGGGTTAAAAGCTTAGGGCTCAGAAGAGCTCCTCAAGCTTGACGTCTATCTTGTCGGGGTTGAACGGAAGGACGTGCCGGGTGGTCTTGGGTGAGTAAACTTCTCCCCTCTTGACGAGCTCCATGACTTCTTCCTTGCTCGGGGCCTTCCTGATGAAGACGTAGTCTATCTCGCCCTTTGCCATGTCTTCTCTAGCATCTTCCTTGAGGCCATAGTAGATGAGCTCAATCTTGCCCTCAACGCTCATCTCGTCGAGAACCTTACTCACCTTCTTCTGCTCCTCAAGGCCACCAGGAATGGCAAAGCTCTTCTCGCCGACGAGGGCAAATGCTATCTCGCCACTCTCGGCCTTCTCCTCGGCCTCTGGATCCTCGATGACTTCGAGACCCTCGGCCTTGAGCCTCTCGAGAACCTCTTCGAGGCTGCCCTTGAAGGCAGGATACCAGGTGTAGACCTTTACATCGTCGCTGAAGTAGTCGAGAATGACCGACGGGGCGCGCTTGGCGCCGAGCTTCTGAAGGCCGGCCCAGCGGTGGTGGCCGTCAACGATGAGGTACATGTCCTCGCCCGGGACCTTCGCGAGGAGCATCGGCTTCCAGAAGAGGCCGGAGCCGGTGACGCTCTCGATGAATGCCTCGAGCTCCTTCTGGACGAGCTGCTCGTGGGGCTTCATCTTGTCGAGCTCGATAAAAACGTAATCAACCTTAACCGTCGGGATGTCATACTTCGGAACCTTTTCGACTCCCATTATCGCGACCTCCTTCAGCATTAGACCTGCAGACGAAAATCGAAGTAGAAGATAAAAAGGCTTTCCTTGTTTTACTGCCAGGTTAAACCGATGATTATGCATCTCACCTGGCCCTTCCGTGAGGATTTTCCGGAACAACGGTTAAAACCTTGAGTGATGATATAACCCTGATGAGGAACGTCGCTGATTTACCTCTCCACGGTGGCCACGTTCCGCCCTGGCTGGCCCAGAGGATGAGAAGGCTCACCCGCTTAGTCCTTCTTCTGGCTGTGGATGAGTACGGGACTAAAGGTCTCTTGGAGAGGCTATCCGACCCGGTGTGGTTTCAGGCCTTCAACAACGTCATAGGCATGGACTGGGACTCCTCAGGGAGCACGACGGTAACGGCCGGGATGATAAAGGACGCCCTCTGGCGGGAGGAGCTGGGCGTTAAGGCCGCTGGTGGAAAGGGCAAGAAGAGCAGGGCAACGCCGGAGGAGCTGAAAATCATAGCCGAGATCTACGACCTCGACCCGACTCCATACGTCAGAACGTCCAGGCTAGTGGCAAAGGTCGACACCGTGGCCCTCCAGACTGGCTATCAGCTGTACCACCACGTCTTCTTCCTGGACGAAGAGGGCAACTGGGCAGTGATACAGCAGGGTATGAACGAGAGGGAAAGGCTCGCGAGGCGCTTCCACTGGTTTGACGCTGAGGTCTTTACCCTCGACCCCCACAAGGGCATAGCAGGCCTTAAACGGGAGTTTGCGCTGAACACTGTCTCGAAGGAGGCCAGGGAATACCAGAAGACGCTTCTCGATATCATCCAGGAAAAGCCAGTGAAGATAGAGCGCGAGCTTGAGAGCCTCAAGGCCATAGCGAGGGGCTACCGCCCGTTGGTTTATTACAAGCCCCGCGATGTGGATGAGAAGGCCCTTATTCAGAAGTACGAAAGCCTAGGTAGGCTGGAGCTTAACAAGAGAGCCCTTGAGTTCGCCCGCGAGCTGAGCGTGAATAACTACGAGAAGCTTCTCCTCCTGAAGGGCCTCGGCCCGAGCACGCTGAGGGCTCTATCGCTCGTTCTGGAGCTTGTTTACGATGTCCACCCGTCGTGGAAGGATCCGGTAACACACCCGCCGGATCCATTCAAGTTCACCTACGCCGTTGGGGGCAAAGACAGGGTGCCGTTCCCGGTCGAGAGGAAGACCTACGACGAGTTGATAAGCTTCTTAGAACGGCTCATCGAGAAGAACCCACAGGAGAAGGCCCTCGTCCGGAACGTGACGAAGATAACGAAGAACTGGAAGTTCCCAGAGGAAGAGAAGAGGGCGACATAATAGTAGTGTGTCAAAATCAAAAATGTTAAATCTTTATGTTTTAAAATTTTTATTGGTGACTACTATGATGTGGTACACACATGCAGTTTTTGGAGCATTATTCTATTTGGTATTTGCATTTGTAGGAAAGATTCTTGGAGTCATGGAATTTAATGAAGTGTTCGTAGCAGTGGCTGCATTTGGAGCACTTTTTCCTGACATTGATCACCCAAAATCGTATATTTCAACGAAATTACCAATAGGGAATGTAGTTTCGAGATATGTTGAACATAGGGGAGCTATGCATACAATTGAAGCGGGAGTAGTTGTTTCTTTGATAGTCGGGGGGATTTTAGGGTACATTGTCGAAAATTACGTCGCAATTCTTTGGTTCTTTGTGGGGTATATGTCTCACCTTTTTGCAGATAGTTTAACAGTATCGGGCATAACTTGGTCTAAGTTTAAAGGTAAGCCCCATGTAAGATGGAAAGTCAGAACTGGAACGATCTCTGAAGGATTCGTTTTTCTCCCTACTCTTTTTATTGTAATAATCCTGTTCTTTTATCTATCTAATCCTGAAGTAAAAAACGACCTCTTGGGCTTAATCATTGCTACATCAATCTTAACCTATGCGTTAAGCGCCAAAAAAGCAAAACGGCTTTTCAGGAATCAAACAGTAGTGGCAAAGAGGTCAAAGAAAAGGAGATGATCTCTTGAAGGATCCTATTTTTGATTGGTTTGTATTTACTTTTTGTTCAAAGAAAGGGTTAAATATTTAAATTTCGAACTTTGTGTGTAAGCGAGTGCACAGCAAAATCCAATGAGTTAAAGGGGATTTCAGTTTAACAGGAGCCTTTGATTTTAAGTCCCTGTTCTTCCTGACGCCCAACGGGCGTCATACTATGAGGGACTCCTTGAGAATTAGCTTGTTTTGGATGAAATCCAACGCAAAACGCCCCTTTACAATAATGCACCATCAGAAAATCAGCAATGTTAGAAGCAGTCAAACTCTTTCCGCCAGCGCTTTGCGAAGCAAAGGGCTGTTATGGTGGGCCCGCGGGGATTCGAACCCCGGACCTCCACCTTGTAAGGGTGGCGTCATAACCATCTAGACCACGGGCCCGCCCAGAGTAAGGAAAAGGGGGAAGGTTATAAAATTTTCGAAGCTACTTCTCAACTCCCCTCCTGACCTTCACGGCCAGACCGCTCTGGAAGAGCTTGAGCTCCCTTCCGTTCAGCAGTGTCTGCCCTGTTGCCAGGAGCTCATCGTTTTTGTTCACAACCAGAACTTCGTCATAGGGCCTTATGTTCTCGTCGGCATCAATCACGAACTTCGCGAAGACGTTCTTGCCCTTCCTTGCAAATGGCTCGGCATCCTCGCTGACGACAACCCTCATCCTCGGAAACGGCAGGATTTCATGAAGCCTCTTCGCCCCCTCAATACCGAGCGTTAAAAGCCCATCCTCGGCCCTGAAGGTTGCGAGGTGCTTGCCCTTTGCCTTTATCTGCCTTGGCATCCCCGTCTTTCTCGACAGCTCGACGAAGGCGTCCTTAAAGGCCTCCCCAGCACCCTCTCCGAACTGGTACTCGGCTACGGCCATAACGTAGTTCCTGACCTCACTCTTCCCTGGTTTCTCTATCGTAAAGTCCTCCTCGCCCTCGCTCTGAGCGAAGGGGTAGCTGAGGCTTAAATACTTGGGAATCTCCCCGAATATCGGATGGTTGATTGTTTCAGGGAACTTCGCCTTAACGCGCTCTGCCCTTGCTTTGGCCCTCTGGACTATCGGCCACTTCAAAGATTCTTCGCTCACCTTGAAGAAGGCGCTTGCCTTGGTTATCGGCTCGTTCTGCTCTAAGTAATCTTGGTATTCGAGCAGTCTCCTGTAGGCCGCGTAGAGCTTCGGGTGTGAGCGGGCGCGCTCATCAACTAACCTCCAGAGTTCGCCCTCCTTGATGGCCTGCTTCACGCGGTTGAGCTCCTCCCGGATTACCCAGAGGTTGTGCAAAGCCAGAAGCCTCGTGCGCTCTTCCTTCGGCATCTCGCGGAGCTCCTGGGGGGTGTAGCGGGAACAGACGGGGCATGAGCACGGGAAGTACTCAAGCTCGCTCAGGTGCTTCGTCCCCTCAGGCGTTAGATAGCGGTCGTCCTTGGCGTAGAGGGCGTAGCTGGCAGAGTCGAAGAGGTCTATCCCCATAGCCACAGCTAAGGCGAATATCATCGGGTGGCCAGCGCCGAAGAGATGGACCGGCCTGTCGGGCCTCAGCCCCTGCTTGGAGGCTATGACAACATCAACCAGATCCTTGTAGCGGTAGCTCTCCATCAGCGGCACGACGGCGCCGATGGGATGAATCTCGAAGTTCATCTCGCTGAGCTTTTGGGCGGCATATGTTCTCAGGTCCGGATACGTTGAGCCCTGAACCGCTGCGTTCATCGCTATCCCCTTTATCTCCTCGGCCTCCTTCGCGCGCTCAAGGGTTATCCTGAGGTCTTCCTCTGCCTTCTCCCTCGGTGCGTCTGGCGGCGTAGGGATGTCAAGGAAAGTCCCGATGTCGACGCCAATCTTCTCCTGGAACTCGACTATTTCCCTGTTGGTAACGTCAACGCCGCCGTAGCGCATGAGCTGGAAGGAGCCGGAGTCGACCTCGATAATGCCGTCGTAGTCGAGGAGCCTGTGGATGCCAACCTCGAGGGCCCTCTCTCTTAGCTCTGGCGTCTTGTAGATTATGTAGGAGTTGGTGATTATCATGCCGAAGCCCATCTCCTTCAGTTCCTTCGGCGTCACTATGAGCTGCTTCGGGTTGATGACTGGCATTATGGCAGGCGTTTCTATCTTCTTCCCGTTAACTTCAAGCTTTCCAATCCTACCAGCGGCGTCTCTCGCCTTTACCTCAAACTTAAACTCGACCATCTCGCAACACCTCAAGAACCTTCGGCGGTCGGTTTAAAAGCCTAAGCTAAGAGGCCGACGAGCAGGTATGCCAGCCCACCCGCAGCCAGAGGACCGAGAATCCACCCCCGGACTATTCCAAGGAGAACCCTGACGTTTACATGCTCGCCCTTGTAAGCACTAAGCCCGCTTATGGCGCCTATTATCGCCTGGCCAGAGCTGACTGGAAGGCCCAGCAGGTTAGCGGCGCTGACCGCTAAAGAAGCCCCTAACTGCGATGAGAAGGCTGAAGTTGGCCCCAGAGGAGAGAGGTTCCTTCCAACCGTCATCATGACCTCATAGCTGAAGGTCAGCGCTCCAATGGCAAGCATGAGGGCAAGGACGACCTTGAACGGCCCATCAAAGCCCAAGCTGTCTAGTATACCTGCCACGTTGGAGAGCTCGTTTGCACCGAGGTTGAAAGCTGAGAAAGAAGCCGCCGTGAATATCAGCCACCTCTGGGTCAGCTCCAAGTTTCTGAGGCACTTTATTCTCTTCAACACCGGGGAGTAGAGACGATAGACGATTATGGCCGCAAGGGCCGCCAGGATGGGGGAGAGAACCCATGCAAGGGCTATCCTCCCAAGCGTTCCCCAGTCCACAGACAGGCCAAGCGCAAGGGAGGCACCGGTTAAAGCTCCGATGAGAGACTGAGTGGTTGAGATGGGCTTTCCCCAGAGGCTTGCAATTGTAACCGCCACCGCCGCGCTGAAGAGCACTAAACCGAGCGTCGGGACTTCCATACCTTCGGCTAACCCGCTCACCGTTCCTGAAACGCCCGAACCGCCGAGGAGGACACCCAAAGTCGTAAATATCCCGATGAGCAGCACGGCCCGCTTGAATCCGATAACTCCAGACCCAACGGCGGTTCCAACGGCCTTTGCACTGTCGTTCGCGCCTATCGCCCAGGCCATGAAGAGGGCGGCGGTTATGAGGATCATGGTCATCACGTCTATTTAGTCTATTGGCTAACACATAGTCTATATAGTTTATGTAGCACAGGGATGGGCATTTAAAGGTTTCGTCCAAAAGAGACAGGGAAAAGGGAGTCAAAGCCTGCCCAGGAGTAGCCTAACGTAGCCGTAAACGTGGAGCGTGAGGTAGAACAGCGCCCAGAACCACACGATGAAGGGAAACAGGAGCGCGTTTAGGAGTGAGCCCCCTTCAACGACCGTTGGCACGAGCATCGTGATAACCTCAAAGCCGTACCAGAGGAGGAAGAGCTCCCAGCGACCGAGGGCAAGCAGCAGCGGTGGGACCAGAATGTCAAGCAACGCAACGAAGTCGCCGAGGAGCAGAAAAGCCCAGTCCTTGGTGAAGCCGCCGCCGAGGTTCTTCAGGTCGCCGAGGAACCAGCGCTTCCTCTGGCGCCAGAGTTTGGAGAGAGTCTTAGGCATCTCCGTATAAACCCTGGCCCTTGGGGCGTAGACGACCTTTCCGAGCTTTTTGATGGCTTTGGTAGTCGCGTAGTCCTCGACTATGTCCTCAACAAAGCCGCCAATTCTCTCGAGGGCTTCCCTTCTGAAGGCCGCTATGGGCCCGGGGGCGAGGCTTAAATCCTCGAGCTCTTTAGCGCGTCGGAACATGGCTATTCTCAGGTGCTCAATATCTTGAGCCCTCTCGAGGAAGGACGAGCCCATAACCCGTACCTGGCCGCCTACGCCGACGATCTCGTCAGAGTAGAAGCGCCTCACCAGCTCCTTCAGGGCGTTTTCATCAAGCTCGCTGTCTGCATCTGTGGTGACTATTATCTCCCCACTGGCTTTTGAGAGACCGAAGTTCAATGCTCTGGCCTTTCCGCTGTGTTCGTTTCTGTAAACCCTGAGCCTCGGATCTTTGACGGAATTGGCTACCTCAAAGGTGTTGTCCTCGCTTCCATCATCGACAACTATGACCTCGAAGTCTGGGTAGTCCTGCCCGAGGGCGGCTTTGATGGACCTCAAAACGCGCTCTCCCTCGTTGTAGGCGGGTATGAGGAGGCTCACCTTCGGCGTCCATTCTTTAGTTCTGTAATTACGGAAAAGGCTAATTATGTAATTGAGGAAGAAGTAGCCGTCCCAGAGGAATATCACCGCGAGGACCAACTCAAGGAGCATGGCCTAAAATCGAAGCGAGGCCTTAAAACTCAATCGCCCTTCCCGAGCCTGTACCTCACCACGTATCTCCCGTGCTCGAACTCATCCTCCTCAGCCGCGATGATCTCTACGGGCTCGATGTTGAGGCCAAATTCCATCGCCTCCCACTTTATGTCGTCAAAATAGTCGTGGAGCCCGCAGGTGGCGCAGAATGAACCTTCAAACTCTATGATTATCTCGTCATCTTTTCTCTCGACTATCCTTGCCTGGGCCTCGCTGCCGTGGAGCCTGTTGAACTCCTCAAGAACCTTTTTGAGCACTTCCATCTTCTCACCCAACTGGGGTTCATCATAAGCACTTAAAAAGTTTGTTAAGCCAACCGAATAGTTTAAAAATCCAAAAGCAAATGGTCGACCGATGAGTGGGGAGAGGATAAGATACGCCGAGAGAGAATACGCGGACGAGGAGATATTCAAGATACTGAGCGAGCCGGTTAGGGAGTGGTTCAAGAGAAAGTTCGGCACCTTCACCCCGCCCCAGCGCTATGCGGTCATAGAGATACACAAGGGTGAGAACGTTCTCATATCCTCCCCGACGGGCTCAGGAAAGACTCTCTCCGCTTTTCTCGCTGCCATAAACGAGCTCATCCTCCTCGCCAAGGAAGGAAAGCTGGAGGACAAAATCTACGTCCTCTACGTTTCACCCCTCCGTGCGCTGAACAACGACATAAAGCGGAACCTTGAGGGGCCTCTCGCGGAGATAAAGGAAGTGGCAAAAGAGCTTGGCTACGAGCTGCCGGAGATAAGGGTCGGCATAAGGACGAGCGACACCTCAAGCTACGAGAAGAGCAAGATGGTGAGGAAGCCGCCCCACATACTCATAACCACTCCAGAAAGCCTCGCCATAGCGCTCAACGCGCCGAAGTTCCGCGAGAGGCTGAGAACTGTAAAGTACCTCATCATCGATGAGGTTCACGCCTTGGCCGAGAACAAGCGCGGTTCTCACCTGGCGTTGAGCATCGAGCGCCTGGCAAATCTCGCCGATAGTGAATTCGTCAGGATAGGCTTGAGCGCTACAATTCACCCCCTCGAGGAAGTCGCCAAGTTCGTTTTCGGCTTCGACGATGAGGGCAAACCGAGGCCGGGCCTAATAGTTGACGTCAGCTTCGCCAAAGAGACCAGAATATGGGTCGAGAGCGTCGTCGAGGATTTGATTTACACGGACGCTGGAACCCTGAGCGACGCCCTCTACAAACGCCTCGCCGAGCTGATAAGGGAACATAGAACGACGCTAATCTTCACCAACACGAGGAGCGGTGCCGAGAGGGTGGCCTTCAACCTGAAGAAGCGCTATCCGGAGTTTGAAGGGCTGATCGAAGCTCATCACTCAAGCCTTTCGCGAGAGGTTCGTCTGGACGTCGAGGAGAAGCTAAAGAGGGGTGAGCTGAAGGCTGTTGTCACTTCGACAAGTTTAGAGCTCGGCATTGACATCGGTACAATAGATTTGGTTGTCCTCATCGGTTCGCCAAAGAGCGTCAATAGAGCATTGCAGAGGATTGGAAGGGCCGGCCACAGGCTTCACGATGTGAGCAAAGGCGTCATTTTGGCCCTCGACAGGGACGATTTGGTTGAGGTTACCGTTTTGGCGCACAACGCGAGGAATAGAAGACTCGACAGGGTCAGAATCCCGAAGAATCCGCTCGACGTTCTGGTTCAGCACCTCCTTGGAATGGCGCTGAATCAGGTCTGGGAGGTTGATGAGGCTTACAAACTCGTGAAGAGGGCTTATCCCTTCCACGATTTGCCCTTCAACGATTTTATGAGCGTTCTGAAGTATCTGGCGGGAGAATACGCTGGCCTTGAGGAGAAGAAAGTCTACGCAAAGATATGGCTTGAGGACGGTAAGTTCGGAAGGCGCGGTAAGATGACAAGGGCTATCTACTATATGAACGTCGGCACCATTCCAGACGAGGCCAAAATCCGCGTTTACACGATGGACAAGAAGCTGATAGGAACGGTAGAGGAGGAGTTCGCCGAGAGACTCATGCAGGGGGACATCTTCGTATTGGCTGGAAGGACTTACGAGTTCATCAAGAGCAGGGGCAACAAGATCTACGTTATCCCGCGCGAGGGCGCGAGGCCAACGATACCGGCGTGGTTCTCGGAGATGCTCCCGCTGAGCTTTGACCTTGCCCTGGATGTCCAGAGATTTAGGAGGGAAGTCAAGAACCTTCTAGACAAGGGGAACGCAAAGTCCCTTCTTATGAAGAAGTACGGCATAGATGAAAGAGCCGCGAGAGCAATTTTAGCCTACTTCCGTGAGCAGGCACGCTATTCGGTGATTCCGGACGACGGCACGGTTCTCGTTGAGGAGGTCCTTGGCGAGAAGAGGAACCGCTATTTCTTCCACACGCTCATCGGGAGGAGGGCAAACGACGCTCTAAGCAGGGCCTTTGCCTATCTCGTGAGCAAGTGGAAGGGCTGTAACGTCGGGATAGCGATAAACGACAACGGCTTTGTCCTTCTCCTGCCAGCAGACAAAAGACTGAGCGAGGAGGATATTAAAGCCCTCTTCGAGATTGAAGACTTGAGGGAGACGCTGAGGAAAGCCCTCGACAACACGGAGCTGTTGAAGAGGAGGTTTAGACACGTTGCCAATCGCGGACTGCTCATTTTAAGGCGCTACATCGGGAGGAGCAAGAGGCTCGGCAGGCAGCAGGTCATGGCCGTTGCGCTCCTCAAGGTGCTCAAGGAGAACTATCCAGACTTTCCCCTTCTTAAAGAGGTGTATCGCGAGATAATGGAGGACAAGATGGATGTGGAAAGTGCCGAACTCTTCCTGAGCTGGGTTCGGGAGGGCAAAGTTAAGGTCGTAATCGAACACAACGAGCTGCCAAGCCCCTTCGCCTTCAACCTGGAGGCTATCGGCTCGAGCGACGTCGTTTTGATGGAAGACAGAAGGGAGCTCATCAAGCAGCTGCACAGGAGAATAATGGCAATGATAGAAGGGGCCTCAGGGTAGGGAAATCACGCGGTCGTGGAAGACCACCATCCCGTGGTCTGTGATTTCGTACGGCCTCATACTTCCGTCAAAGCCGCTTCCCCTGAATTTAGTTATCCTGATGCCCATGGAGAGATTCCCGTGAATATCGAACATCTTGAGCTCAATCACTCCGCTCACAAGGTACTCCTCGACGTCGGTTTGTTGAAGTTCTGAGGTCAGCAGGACGGTAGCTTTCATCCTGGACATGGTTTTAATAAAGGTCAGGAAAGCGCGCCTGTATTCGAGTTCCTTCGTCGTTGTGAGCTTGACCATCGTGATGGGATCAATGATTATTCTGCTGTAGTACTTGAAGCGGAACTGTTCCTTTATGGCTGCTATCATCTTTTCTATGCCATCGGCAAATGATTCAAAGAAACTGTCTACGAGAACATATCTATCCGCGGTGGGGGTGGCGTCGATTAGTGTAAACCTCGGATTGTTCAGGTCAAAGCCCAGCCTTGCCATATCCACCCTGAGGTTGTCGGCCGGCTCCTCAAGGGTCACGTAGAGCACGTTCTCACCGTTGGCTACGCCTGCCATGGCAAAGTGCATCGCAAGCGTTGTCTTTCCAGTTCCTGGGGCTCCCTTGACTAGGTATGTTCTACCAGGAATGAGACCCCCATTTAGCATTGCATCGAGCCCGGGAATACCAGTTGATATCCGCGTGTTCTCCATGTCTCGCTCCCTAATCTAACTCTCCCCAAAGGAATATAAGAACCTTTCGAGCTTCGGCAAATCTCAAGATACTTACATCTTGATAAGTATCCCATAGTTAGGAGAAAATTCATCATCAGATACTTCGGCCGAGAAACTTAACTTGGCACCACTCAGCTCGATGATGAAAAAAGAAGAAGTCTAAATCCCTAGTACCTTAATCACGAACGCCAGCAGGTCAGTCAATTCTCTCGCCCTCGTCTCTGGCGAAGCTCCCATGTGGCCGCTCTTGGTCTCGACGCGCAGATAAACGGGCGCTCCGACTTCTTTGAGCTTCATGAAGAACTTGAGCGCGTGCGCTGGATGAACCCTGTCATCATATAAGCCCGTGTAAAGGAGTGTCGGCGGATATTTCTGCTCTTTAACGTTATGGTAGGGCGAGTATTTGAGCAGGAACTCCCTGTCCTTCGGATCGTCGGGGTTGCCGTACTCAGGGACCCAAACGCTGCCGATGTAGAGCTTGTGGAAGCGACGCATGTCAATGACGGGATAGCCTATCAGCGCCGCGTCCATGACGTCCGGCCGCTGGACGAGCGTCGCTGAGACGAGCAGCCCGCCATTGCTCCTGCCCCATGCGGCCACTTTGTAACCTTCGGCCTTGAGCTTGCCGAGAACGGCTATGAAGTCGTCGAAGACGTTCTGCTTGTTCTCCCTCATTCCGGCGCGGTGCCACTCCTCACCGTACTCGCTGCCGCCCCTCAGATTTGCCATGGCGAAGGTTCCACCCCTTCTTATGAAAGGTATCACCTGCGGGAAGAACCTCGGGGTCAGGGAAATGTTGAAGCCGCCGTAGCCGAAGACCCATACTCTCTTTTCGTCCTTCTCACCCTTGACGATGAAGTAGTGAACCTTTGTGCCGTCCTTAGAGGTTGCAAAGTCCTCCTCCACCTTAAAGCTTCCCTTAACCTTTACCTCATCGAGGAGCTCAAGCCTTCCATCGAAGCGGTAGAGCCTGTAGGGAACGGTGAAGCTCTCGTACCTGAGCAGGACCTGCTTCCCGTCTGAATCGGCCGGGTAGACGCTTCCCGGGAGGTCGAAGGTTATCTCCTCTAAAAGCTCCCCATCGAGCGAATATACCTCAAGCCTGTGGCTTGCATGGACCAGCCTTCCCGTGAGAATCCTGTTGCTGACTATGACTGCCCACTCAATTGGGAACTCGCCTTCGGGGATTACCTCCTCAATTTCGCCGTCTCTGATTGCGATGACCTTTCCGAGGCCCTTCCCCTCGCGCGTGAGGACGTAGAGCGTTCCATCCACCACGTCAATAGGCTCCGCAGGAACCTCCGCGGAGTAAACCCTCTCCCACTTCTCCGGCTCGTCTATGGGGCCGAGGTAGATTTCGGCTTTGTTCCAGCCGAAGGTTACGGTGAGCATGGCGAACTTCCTCTCGGTGCTCTTTTTCAGGCTCATGAAGTAGCCCGAGCCAAGGCCTTCCCCGAAGACCATGCGCTCCCCGCTGGAGTCCCTGAAAAAGAGCCTCACTGCTGGCGGGTTCATCCCATCAGGCGTTTTCTCCTTCCTGTAAAAGCGCGAGAAGTAGTAGCCTTCGTCGATAAAGGCTATGTTCCACACCGACGGCTTAATCTCCTCGATGAGCTCCCCGCTCTCGAGATCGATTATCCTTGTTATCCCCTCGTCCGCCCCTCCAATGGAGAAGCTGTAGGCGAGCCTCTTTCCTTCGCTATCTGCCGTGAAGCCCTGCAAAAGCACTTCATCGCCGAGCTCTTCTTCAAGCTTTTTGGAATCGACTATCACATCACCGTCAAGCCACCTAATGACCTGCCTTCCGGCCTCGTTGATCATTACGAGCGTGCCCCGTTCGGTCAGCTTTGCCATTCTAACGATGGGCAGAAAGTAGAGCTCCTTGACCTCCGGGAAAAGCTCGTCGCTGAGTTCGCCGATGAACTCCCTAAAGCGTTTGTTCTCCTCTTCAACCAGCTTGAGAACACGCTCGTCCTGGAGGTTCTCCATCCAGACGTAGGGGTCCTCCATGAAAATCACCGCTTTAACGTTATGAGAGAGACAATAAAAAGATTCCGTGGTGTTAAGTTGGGGGAGCTTAAAAGAGAAAGTTCAAGGCTTAACTGCCGCTTTCCAGCCACCCTCTTTTTCAACCACCCCAATCGCCAGCACGGGATGAGAGAACTCCAGCCTTAAGACTTTCTCAGCCAGTTCTTCGGCATTCGAAAAGCTCAGCTCCAGCTCTTCAATGCCATCGACGTTGTACGTCGCGGTAAAGAAGGCCTTCCCTTCCTCCAGCTTAATGGCTTTAACCCAGAGCTCTTCTCTGCCAACGAAGCCGAGCCAGCCCCTAGCTTTCCCGCACTCCACTATGGCAGCTATCCTCGGTGTGCTGTAGTCATCACGCTCGTAGTCGAGGGCGTCGAGGACATGGATCAACGCTTTTCTCGGGCTTTCCTCTTCGAGAGCCTGGGCTATAAAGACCGTCTGCAGTCCGTTGCTCACGACCGCGTAGTTTTCGAGCAGCTTCACAACGGGATAGCTCACGTAGGGGTTGTCAGTTTTAGTCTGGTTGGCTATGTAAATTTCGTTTCCCCGAATAACCGCCCTCCTGTTCGGGAAGGAGCGGGAGTTCAGGCGGTAGAAGGCGAAGGGCCTCCCGTTGTTTAGGCCCACGCCGAGCATTCTCCCGACGTATCTCAAGTTACCACCTCCTTGAGGCGGTCCTCCTCGAGGGCGAGCTTAATCTCGCGCGCTATCCTCTCGCCCATGAGCATCGGCCTCTCCCAATAGAGGGCCGAGTACCAGTGTTTGGCATTGCTGCCGCCGTCTATGCGCGAGGCGAAGCCTATGCAGCGGAATTCACCATCGTAGGCGAAGTGGAGAGCGAAGGGACCTATGATGCCGGGAGGTTCAAGCTCTTCCATGGCCTTGACGAAAGCCAATCCGTAATCGTAGAGCATTGGAATGAGCGACTCCCTCAGCGCTACGGCCTTGTTTCCCGCTATGGTGTAGGGGAGGGTCCTGAAGGGCCGCCTCTTGTTTGCGTCCGCGATGACCAGGCGCTCATCAACGCCAAAGAGCTCCAAACGGTTTAAAATCGGCGAATAGAAGAAGTGGACGTAGAGGTAAACGCCGTCTGTGAAGCGTTCAATCCTGTAGGGTTCGCTCAGGCCTTTGATCTTCTCCTCCAGTTCATAGCCGTAAGCCAAGAAGTGCCCGCTTCCGCCCCTCGGTCCCTCAAGGCGGACAAAGTAAAGCTCGTCTGGCTTAGCCTCTTCGGGCTCGATGACTTCAACCATCGGAATGCCGGCCTTTTTAAGGGCCCTATCCTGGAGCTCAAAGCTGGTTTCCCACTTGAGGAAACGCTTGTTGCCGAAGAACTTAGTGTTTGCTTCCTCGATGGCCTCTATGCCAAGGTAGGCCACGAAAGAGCCGTGGGGTACGACGATGCCGTCATCACCGAGTACTTCCCTCATGTTTTCCGTTACGACGATTTCATCGACGAGCGGGATGGAGGAGTAGAAGGCCTTTCTATTCGATTTGACGTAGAGCCTCGTTCTGAAGCCCTCTTTCTTTGCCCCCATGAGTATCTGAAGGGAGGAATGGGAAGCTATGGTGGAGATTATCATTCTACCACCTCCAGGAGCTCTTCCTGGCTCAAAAGCCTTCCACCCTTCATAACGCGCATCGTGTCGCCGCTGAGCTCGTCTATCACCAGAAGCTCTCCATTCAGCCTGCCGAACTCCAGCTTGAAGTCTATTAGCTCAAGCCCCTTTGCGGAGAAGAACTCCGCCAGGATTTCGGCGACCCTTTTCGTTACCTCCTTCATCTCCTCCAGCTCCCCTTCGCTCGCTATACCGAGCCGCAATATTGCTTCTTCGGTTATGAGAGGGTCGCCGAGCGAGTCGTCCTTGAGGGTGAACTCGACTATTCCCAGCTCTTGGAGGGACTCCACCCATCCGCTGTATCTCCTGAGGAAGCTTCCGTAAGCCTTGAAGCGGTATATAGTCTCCAGCGGAATCCTCTCTGCCTTCAGAAAGCGCGCCCTTCTCTCGTCAATCCGCTCGACGAAGTGTGTCCTTATCCCGTTCCTTTCCAGCAGGCTGAAGAAGAACTCCGTCTGCTTGAGAACTGCACTCCCCTTGCCCGGTCTCTCGCCTATCACCTCGTTGCCACCCGTGTCCTCTCTGCCGTCTTCGCCCAGCAGGGAGTCCTTGAAGTAAAAGACTAGATAAGGGCCATCCTCGTAAACGTCCTTCGTCTTACCGCGGTAGATGAGCCTCACTCGGCCTCACCCGTCCTCAGCATGTCGTTGATGAGCTTTATCGCGCATAAATCGCCGCACATAGAGCATGCCTCGGTCTTTGTCGGTCTCTCCTTCCTTATCTCGACGAACATCTCCTTGTCCTCGCTGAGCTCGAACTGCTTCGCCCAGTTCAGCCTTCCCCTCGCGAGGCTCATGAGGTAATCCTTCTTAAAATCGGCCTCGAAGCGCGTTAGATTGACGGCGTGGGCGGCTATCCTGGCGGCTATAACCCCCTCCCTCACGTGCTCGACAGTCGGGAGGCCAAGGTGCTCCGCTGGGGTGACGTAGCAGAGGAAGTCAGCCCCGTTTAGAGCGGCTATTGCTCCGCCTATGGCCGCCGTGATGTGGTCGTAGCCTGGGAAGACGTCGGTAACTATCGGACCCAACACATAGAAAGGAGCGTTATCCGTGGCGATCTTGGCCAGCTTCACCTGGGCTGCTATCTGGTCTATCGGAACGTGGCCGGGCCCTTCAACCATGGTCTGAACTCCTGCCTCTCTGGCTCTCCTAACGAGCCTTCCGAGGGTGTAAAGCTCGGCTATTTGCAGTTCATCGCCAGCATCGGGCAGTCCACCAGGCCTCAACCCGTCGCCGAGGCTTAGGACGACATCGTACTCCCTGGCGAGCTCAAGGAGGTAGTCATAGTTCTTGTAGAAGGGGTTCTCCTCGCCCCAGTGAAGTATCCACGCTGCCAGAAACGTTCCGCCGCGGGAGACCATGCCGACAATCCTCTTGGTTCTCTTCATCTTCTCGACGACCTCTTTTGTAACTCCAACGTGTATCGTCGTGTAGTCAACGCCGTCCCTGAAGTGCTTCTCCACAGCCTTCCACATGTCGTCCTCGGTCATCTCGATGATGGCCTTTCCTTTAGCCAGCATCTCCTCGGCGGCCTGGTAGATGGGAACGGTGCCAATGGGAACGTCCACAGCCTTCATTATGCGCTTTCTTATTTCATCGAGGTCGCCGCCAGTTGAGAGATCCATTATGGTATCGGCGCCATATTTGACCGCGATCTTGGCCTTCTCTATCTCAGCTTCGACGTCTACTATGTCGCGCGAGGTGCCTATGTTGGCGTTGACCTTGACGCGGACGACTTCACCAACTGCAACGGGCTTGACCCAATCGTGCCTCACGTTGCGGAATATGACGGTGTGGCCTTTGGCGACGCTTCTCCTCAGCTTTTCAGCACTTATCCCCTCGCGCTCCGCTATGAACTTCATTTCCTCCGTAACTACTCCGCGCCTGGCTTCTTCAAGCTGGGTCATTGCCACCACCGTGTATAACAAAGTTTTTAAATTTCAAAACTCAGTTTTCACCGCAGCTTATAAGCTTTGGGGTGGTCAGAATGCTGAAGGACGTCGAGATAAGTGGGGCGATAATCGAGGCCTACATGAAAGACCTGCTCGACAACCTCACGCTTGATGTTGCCATCATCGGTGCTGGCCCATCGGGCATGGTTGCAGCTTACTATCTCGCCAAGGGCGGAGCAAAGGTGGCAATCTTCGAGAAGAAGCTCAGCGTGGGCGGTGGAATCTGGGGCGGCGCGATGGGCTTCAACAGGATCGTCGTGGAGGAGAGCGCCAGGGAGATACTCGATGAGTTTGGGATAGATTACGGGGAGTTCAGACCGGGTCTTTACGTAGCCGACGCGATTGAAGTTGCCACGACGATAGCCAGCAGGACGGTGAAGGCCGGGGTAAAGATATTCAACATGGTTGAGGTCGAGGACTTAGTAGTTAAAAACGACCGCGTGGCCGGGGTGGTCATAAACTGGACGCCGGTGAAGATGACGGGCCTCCACGTGGATCCCCTAACGGTGGAGGCAAGGTTCGTGATTGATTCAACGGGCCATGGAGCTCAGGTAACTCAGCACCTGCTGAAGAGAGGGCTGATAGAGAAGCTCCCCGGGGAGGGCCCCATGTGGGCCGAGATGGGTGAGAGGCTCACGGTGGAGCATACCGGGGAGGTCTTCCCGGGACTGTACGTCACGGGCATGGCGGCAAACGCAGTTGCCGGTGCCCCGAGGATGGGGCCAATATTCGGCGGCATGTTCCTGAGCGGGAGAAAAGCAGCCATTGAAATCCTCGAGAAGCTCAAGGTGTGAGCCATGGCCGTCTTGATAATAGCGGGCCTCGACACCGGCGGCGGGGCTGGAATAGCAGCCGACATAAAGACCGTCTCAGCCCTCGGTCTCCATCCCCTCCCTATCCTTTCTGCGGTAACCTACCAGAACCCCGATGGGGTCAGAGGCTACCACGTCCTTCCTCCAGAGCTCATCCGCGGGGAGATAAGGGCCGTCAAGGATTTCTTCGAGATTGAGGCGGTAAAAATAGGCATGCTCGGCAACGGGGAGGCTGTAAAAATAGTCGCCGAGGAAACGGAGGGCCTTCTGAGGGTTCTTGACCCGGTTTTGACTTCCTCCACCGATCATCCCCTGATAGATGTGGAAGGCATCGAGACGCTAAAGGACCTCTTGATTCCAGGTTCAATAGTCACACCGAACGTTCCAGAGGCCGAGAAGCTTACGGGGATGAAGGTTTCAAGCGTTGAGGACATGAAGAAGGCCGCCAGGATTCTCGTTGAGGAGTTCGGAGCCAAGGCGGCCGTCGTTAAGGGGGGACACCTCGACTACACCGACGTCCTCTACTGGAATGGAGAGTTCTACGAGTTCCGAGGTGAAATGATTGAAGGCTTCACCCACGGAACGGGCTGCGCATTTTCCTCGGCTTTGGCTTCCCTCCTCGCCAAGGGGATGGAGCTTCCAGAGGCCGTGGAGGAGGCAAAGCGCTTCGTTGAAACTGCGATAAGGTTCTCTTCCAGAGAGGGCAAGTGCATCAACCCCCTTGCACCGCTTGAAATCGACGTCGAGCGCTGGAGGGCCTATTCGGGGCTCAAAAATGCAGTGAAAAGACTCGTGGAGATGGGTGAGCTTTTGAATCCCTTCGTTCCGGAGGTTGGGACGAACTTCGCCTACGCCACTCCCCAAGGCGAGGTCTTCGCGGTGAAGGGCAGGATAGTGCGCTACGGAAAAACGATTAAACCAGTTGGACCGGTCGAGCTAAACGCGTCGGACCACCTAAAACGAGCCCTCCTCAAGTTCCGTGAGTTTTACCCCGAGGTAAGGGCCGTTATCAACCTCCGCTATTCAAGGGAGCTCATCGAGAGGGCAGAAAAGCTGGGCCTCACGGTTTCCTTCTACGACAGGCGCGAGGAGCCAGAGGACGTTAAGACCAGGGAGGGCGGAACGATTCCATGGGGCATAGAGACGGCGATAAGGAGGGTCAGGGAGAGGCCCGACGTCATATACCACCTTGGTGACTGGGGCAAGGAGCCAATGGTCCTTATATTTGGAGAGAATCCTTTGGAGGTTATTGAAAAAGTCAAGGAACTCTTGGACGTTCCAAGAGGGCAATCCTAAAGTGTTCCAGTGTGATCCCCTTGACCGGCTCAGGCCTATGGTACAATGGTCGATAGAGACATCTCGAACGTGTCTTCCCCCTTATTTTTCTCGCTGTCTATATGGCTTTATCAATCAGATCAGTCCTCTCAAGGGCCAAATAGCTTTCGGGCCCTCCTTATGAATCCCATAAATGTTTGCTTTCTCTCAACGGGCTTCAAAGTGAGCTCCTATCTTGGTGTCTCCACACAGACGTAATAGATCTTCCGTTAACAACTGCGGAGAAGTTAAATAACTTAAAGTTATAATTGTTTAAAATCGTCTAAACGGAAAATAAGGACTCACGAAGTCCCTAAAGTTTTGTTAAAGACTGCTGAATTATGCAACTACAATCACAACCCATACAGCAAGAGTTTTAAATTACGAACACTAACTTTCTAAGTGGTGGCATTTACATGGGTATAATCCAAATACTCCTAAGTGCCGAATTTAATGAAACTGTCACCTTGATAATCAACATAGCCACGGTGGCCTTGGCAGTCAAATTCAGAAAGTCCTTCCGGAGCACGTATCCCGGCGTAGGAAAGTTCTACGATGCACTTCTCCTTGCCACAATTGTATGGTTTATCGCAGAATGCTTCTACGCCCCAGGCTATTTCTCTGACTATTTCAGCGAAGAGTTCATAGAAAAATCTGAATTGATAGCCGATAACATATGGATAGTGTTTCAGCTGCTGTTTTTCTATGCCTTTGCGTCGCTGTTTGGAGCACTTATAAACAACTATCGGGTGGAGGTCGTTAAAGAGGTTCCAAAAGGCGGTGAGAACGAATCGGCGTTAATGTTATCCCCTGGCACACACATAGTTTTCCCAGGAAAGGCGAAAGGGTTTTTCCTGAGCCTCCTGAAGAAATATCCTGGCCTGGTGATTTCAAGAACACCCCCAGAGGAAATCAAGAGGAGACTCGGGCTTGAGCGGACGCCCGTCATATGGATCACGAGAGTGGATGGAAAATCGCACGTCTTCCCCACCCGTCTTGAGTACTTGGGACATCTGGTGGTCGAGTTCTTCAAGGAAAACGAAACACCCAAGGTCGTTCTGATAGACTGCCTAGAGTATCTCGTTATCGAGAACGGCTTTCAGCAGGTTTTCAAGTTTCTTTTAAATCTCAAAGACCATGCCCTGATAACCAATTCGATTATTCTCCTGGCAACGTCCCAAGAAGTCTGGAGAAACAATGAGTGGACACTTCTCACAAGGGAGTTTCCCGTGGTGGATCGCGATAATCATTGAGAAAAACAAGTGCACAGGTACTTAGAGGCCTGGATTCCTTGTCAAAAGGGAGAACAGTTATTAATTTCACCCGTTCAATTATCAGTGGTGATGTCCGATGATTCTTCGGGGCAGGGTAATTGGCAGCGAAATCCCGCGCTTCAAACACCGGTGGTTTGGGATTCTTGAGGTCGAGACCGAGAAGGGAAGGCTCAAGCTCTACATGACGGGCAACGCCGCCCAGTGGTTCCTGAGCGGTGATGAGGTAGAGATTCACCTCAAGAAAGAGCCGGAGGAAGAAATCCTCGACTTCGACGACTACGAGCTCTACAAATTTTATTCGGGTGATAAGGTCAAGGTCTGGCCGCTGTGGGAAAAGACGTTCGAGGCAAAGCGCTTTTCTCCCCTGACTGGAGAGCTCCTCTACACCTACAGGATACGCGCGAGAGAGGCAAAATACGAGAGCGACTTCGAGGCTATAGCCGAGCTGGAGCAGTACCACTACGCCAGCCAGAAGGAGAAGGTGGCCTTATGGCGCTGTGAAAACGGCCACATCTTCGAGGCCAACACGAAGGAGAGCTGCCCAGTCTGCGGGAGCGACAATGTTCACATCCTCGAAATCAAGGGCTCAACCCCAGCGTCGCGCTTCTTGATTCTCGAGCTGGAGAACAGGGAGGAGTACGAGCCGAGGATTCTAGCATACGTCCGCATTGATCCGCCCATTCCGCTGATGCACAGGCGTTTGCCGAACGGCGAGGTGGAAAGGAACATTCGCGAAAAGGTCTTTCCAGAGGACTGGTTTAAGCCCGCTTTCTGGCCCGAGAGAATAATGAGGGAGCTATACGAGGAGCTGAAGAGGAAGCACACCAGGAGAGTAGCCCGCTCCATGCTCTGGGAGGAGGCAAAGTGGAGGGCCCTGAGGGAGACGAACACAGCTGGAGCAAGGATAGCGCGCGTCGTTGTTCACCCAGACTACCGCTCCGACGGATTGGGCCAATTAAGCGTCAAGGCAGCACTGGAGTGGATTGCCGAGAGAAGAATCCCCGAGATGAGAAAGAGGAAACACATAGTCGAGACCATAGCTCAAATGGCCCGCTACAACCCATTCTTCGAGAAGGTCGGCTTTAAGTTCCTCTGGGAGACCGCGAGCGGGAGACCGGTTCTCTTTTACCCGCTCAGCGATGAGGCTAAGGAATACATAGAGCGCTTTTTGAGGGAAGACCCCTACGCCCCGAAGGACGGCCGCTTATGGAGGCCAAGCTACGGAAGAGTCGAGCCGCTAAGCGGGCCGATAGTCTTTAAGAACGTCAGCAAGGTCTTTGAGAGCGAGCTTGACGTTAAGGGACTGCCCGAAGAAATTCAGGAGCTTTTAAAGGCCTTCGGCGTCAGGCACCGCGTAATTCAAAGGCCCGTTTTGAGAAACCTGGACTTTGAACTCAAGCCCGGCGAGCTTGTGGCCATAGTCGGGGCGAGCGGAGCAGGAAAAACCACCCTGCTGAGGCTCATCCTCGGCGCGGCGAGGGGATACTGGGAGGAAAAATACAGGCCGACAGTTGGAGAGATAGGGGTGCCCGACAACGTCAAGGTCTCCGTGCTGATTCCAGGTGAGTTCGAGCCAGAATTTGGCTCAGAGAGCATATTGGAGCACGTTTACAGGAAAATCAGAGATTTAAATGCGGCCGTCGAAATTCTCAACCGGGCCGGACTGAGCGATGCAGTGCTTTACAGGGCCCGCTTTGGTGAGCTCTCGACCGGCCAGAAGGAGAGGGCAAAGATAGCGTCGCTCTTAGCCGAGAAGCCCAACCTGCTGTTAATAGACGAGTTCGCGGCCCATCTCGACACGCTCACGGCTATGCGCGTGGCCAAGAAGGTGGCCGAGATAATCCGCGAGGCTGGCATTACAGCGCTGATAATCACCCACAGACCGGAGGTTCTCAAGGCCCTTGACCCAGATAAAGTCCTCTTCGTGGGCTACGGAACAGCCAGGATAGAGGAAAAGACTAAAGAAGGACGCACATGACGTCGAAGAGGGCCGAGCCAAGCCAGTGAAGGAAGAAGCTCGGGAGAAAGCTCCCGCCCTTCAAATCCATTTTTGCGAATATTATCCCTGCGAAGAAGGCGTAGGGGACTTCAATGCCGGGCTTTCCAATGTGGACGAGAGTGTAAGGAATGTCCTGGGCCAGAATCGCAAGCCACTCGTTCTTCCTCGCCAGTGGGAAGAGCAGAACTCCGCGATAGAATGCCTCGTGGGCGAACATTACAGCTCCAACCGCCAGCTCCTTGATGAGGAAATCCACCCAGCCCGAATAGGAAAAGACGGGATAGTAGCTCTTCATCGAGGGAACCGTCGTCCCGTAGAGGCTTATGGGGATTGAAAGGAGAAAAAGAACCGCGAACCACTTGTAACCTTCTTTTTTCCCAAATTGGAAGCCGAGCTCTCGGGGTTTGAACCCGAGGAAGTACGCGGCAGCTAAAGGCAGAACGACGTAAAAGAACAAGTCGTAGGCCGCCCATTCGAAAACGTTATCTCCCCTGTGCCAGGCTAAGGGAATGAACGCAAGCGAGACTGCGTAGAGAAGCCAGGCGTTCCGCTTGAGTCTCATGGAGAAAAGTTAGGGAGAGAGAATAAAAGCTTTGGCCTCACTCGGAGACCTCTTCTTTCTTCTCATCGGTACCCTCAACCGATTCCTCGGTCTTCTTCTTGGTGGTCTTCCTCTTCCTGGTCGAGGTGCTCCTCTTCCTCGTGGTCTTGGACTTCTTGGTGCTCTTCTTTGGCTTCTTCTCGGCCTGCTCTTCTTCTGTGGTCTCTGGCTCCTCCCTGACCTCCTCCTCAGCCTCGGGAGTCTCTTCCTTCTTCTCCTCGCTTTCCTCGGCCTTCACTTCCTCAGCTTCGGTGGTCTCTTCAGCAGGCTTCTCCTCCTCGGCCTTCTCGATGAGCGGCTCGCTGACCTCTTCCTCGAGCTCGATAACCTCCTCCCCGGGCGGTTTGAGGAGCTCCTCAACGTTAGGCTTGAACTCGACCTGCTCGTAGCCTATGAACTTGAGGTCGCTCTCGAGGAGTATCTCGCCAAGAACGAGGGTGTTCTTGTCTATCTCAACGTTGCTGAAGTCGACCTTAACGTCCTTCTCGCCAACTTCGATGATGACCTTATCGGCCTCAACCATTGGGAGCCTAAGCTCAATGAGGGCCTTAACCTTCTCGATTGGGTCTTCGATCTTCTCGACAACCTCGACCTCGTAGACGAGGTGCTTGCCGGCGAACGGATGGTTGAAGTCAACCCTGACACGGCCGCTCGAGACACTTATGACCCTACCCTTGAGCTTCCTGCCGCTCTCGGTCTCAATCTCAACCTCCAAACCGGGGAACGGGTAGAGACCCTGCCTCCTGAACTGACCGAGGGTGAAGGTCTTTATGAGCTTGGGGTCGCGCCTGCCGAAGCCCTTCTCGGGCGGGAGGATTATCTCGTACTTCTTCCCGACTTCAAGCCCTTCGAGCTGCTCGTCAAGACCCTTGAGAACGTGACCGGCGCCGATGGCTATCGGAACCGGGCCGTAGATACCCTTCTCGGAGTAGATTCCTGCCTCCTTGGCGACCTCCTCGTAGGTAGTGTCGAATATCTCTCCGGTCTCCTTAACCTTCCCGGTGTAGTGGAGCCTTATGACGTCTCCCTTCTGAACCTTGACCATGAGCATTACCTCCTTTTCGTGCTCCTACCCCGATTAAGGGAGTTGGTTTTTAAGCTTTCCCACCGGGCGATAACCTAATAAAACGCCCCGGCAAAGTTCACCCGGTGGTGAGAAAGATGGCCATTAGAGTGTACAACACCCTGACGAAGCAGAAGGAGGAGTTCAAGCCCCTGAGGGAAGGGGAGGTCAGGATGTACGTCTGCGGTCCAACGGTTTACGATTATACTCATCTGGGCCACGCAAGGACGTACGTGGCTTTTGACGTCATTAGACGCTATCTCGAGCACAAGGGCTACACGGTTCTGATGGTCATGAACTTCACAGACATAGATGACAAGATAATCAAGCGCGCCAACGAGACCGGCGAAGACCCGAAGGAGCTCGCCGAGAAGTTCCTGCGCTACTTCCTTGAGGATATGAAAGCTCTAAAGGTTAAGCCGGCCGACATCTATCCGCGCGTTACGGAGCACATTCAGGACATTATAGACTTCGTGAAGAAGCTCCAGGAAAAGGGCTACGCCTACGAGGGGAGCGATGGGGTCTACTTCGAGGTCAGGAAGTTCAAGGACTATGGTAAGCTGAGCGGAATAAAGCTTGAAGAGCTGGTTAAGGGAGCAAGGGTCGAGCCCGGCGAAGGTAAGAAGAACCCCGAGGACTTCGCCCTCTGGAAGAAGGCCAAGCCCGGAGAGCCTAAGTGGGACAGCCCATGGGGCGAGGGAAGGCCAGGCTGGCACATCGAGTGCTCCACGATGAGCACGAAGTACCTCGGTGAGAGCTTCGACATCCACGGGGGCGGAAACGACCTTATCTTCCCGCACCACGAGAATGAAATCGCCCAGAGCGAGGCCTGCACAGGTCATGAGTGGGTCAAGTACTGGCTGCACACGGGCTTCGTTATGGTCAGCGGCGAAAAGATGAGCAAGAGCCTGGGCAACTTTGTAACGATTAGGGAGCTCCTCGAGAAGTACTCGCCCGAGGTCATCCGCTTCTTCGTCCTCCAGAAGCACTACCGCTCGCCACTGGACTACACAGAGGAGGGCATCCAGCATGCCAAGAACAACCTTGAGAGGCTCTACAACACGCTGGAGAACATTAGGATTGCCCTAGAGAGGGCGGAGATTTCCTTCAGGTGGGGCAGCGAAGAGTTCGAGCTCTACGAGACCATCAGGGAAGCGAGGAAGAAGTTCTACAATGCGATGGACGATGACTTTAACACGGCCGAAGCCATGAAACCAATCTTTGAAGTCTCAAATGCCGTGAACAGATACCTCACCAAAGTGGAGAATCCGAAGGAGAGCGTCCTCAGGAAGGCCATGGAGTTCTTCAGGATGGTAAGCGAGATATTCGGCATTTTTGAAGACTACTTCAAGGAGGAGAAGGCAGGGAACGAGGAGGCACTGATAGAACTCCTCATAGAGGTCAGGGCCGAACTTAGAAAACAGCGCAACTTTGCTTTAGCCGATAAAATCAGAGACGAGCTTAAAGCGCTGGGCATACAGCTCGAGGACACCCCCCAGGGGACGATTTGGAAGAGGATTAACGTTTGATTTTCTTCAATTCTTTTGCCACTTTTCCGTCAAACGGCAGAGCGTAAGGCTTAAATATTACATTACCTTCCCTCCCGTAAGGGAAATCCAATGAAGAAGTTTCCGGCTTATCTTGCTTCTTGGGACGATATAGAGAAGTGGGCGAAGGAAGGCGCATGGAAGGTTCTCGAAGAGGAGTGGAGGCCGGACGTTATAGTCGGCCTCGCGAGAGGCGGCTGGATTGCCGCTCGTTTGTACTGCGACTACCTCGGCGTCAAGGACCTCGTCAGCCTCAAGGTGGAGCACTGGGGGGTTACGGCCACTCCGGATGGCAAGGCCAGGCTCAAGTACGGCAGCAACTACGACATGAGCGGAAAGAAGGTTCTCATCGTGGACGATATCAGCGACACCGGTGAGAGCCTGACGCTGGCCAAGAACTACGTGGAGAGCCAGAAACCAGCGGAGGTCAGGGTCGCCACGCTCCTCACCATAAAGGGCTCCCGCTTCAACCCAGACTACTATGGAGAAGAAATCGATTGGGCCTGGATAGTCTTCCCCTGGAACTTCGTGGAGGACATGATAAACCTCGTTAACAACCTCTTCGAGGAGAAGGAAGCGCTGACCACCGACGAAATCGTCGAGCTCTTCAGGGAGCTCCACGGCATTGACGTCCCGAAGGGCAAGCTCGAAGAGGCACTCCGCATGGCTGAGCGCAGGAAGGTTTTTAAGTTCCGCGAGGGAGCCTGGCGCAAAGCCTGAGGAAGTGGTAACTTGGACAGGAAAAAAACCGTCGAGGAAATCAGGAACCACAGCGTCTACGCCAGGGAAATCTACGACATGCACAGCGAGAGCATCAACAAGGCAATAGATAACTACGAGCAGCTCAAGGAAGACTACTTGAACGATCATTCGCGGGCAAGAATAGTCCGCATAGTCATTAACGAGGACAACGGCCTTCCCTTAGCTCTGGAGTTCAACAGGAAGGACGACAGCTTCAAGGGATTCACCATAGCCATCGGCAAGCCCCACATCAGAAGCGGAGACAATGGCGGGAAAAAGAGGGAAGAAAAGACTCCTCAAGAGGCTTCCAGCTGAACGTAGAACCCCATCTCTATCTCTTTTCCATTGAGTACTTCGTAGCTGCTGAGGTAGTAGGTTGGATTCTTGTAGAGCCTCGTGCCGTAGCGGTCTGCTCCGGCTATCCATACGATGTAGCTCTCAGGGTTGAGCGGGTTCCTGATGGCCATTATCACCGATGCGTTGAGGTAGTTGGCGTTCCAGCCCTCAAGGACCGGATATGCATCGTTCTCCTGGAGTATGAAGGAGGCAATCTCCAGTCCCAGTGCTCCGACCTTTCCAAAACCCACTCGTCCCCGTGTTTCTCCGAGTCGGAAAAGGGCACACCCTGCCCATCAGAGCATCTTCGGGGTCGCTCATTGGCGATTGAGAGTGTTGGCAAAGAAGTTCGGGCACAGCGCACTGGACAGGTTGCCCCTGAAGAAAGCTTTAAAGCTGGGGGCCTTAGGTCTTTTAGGGTGACCGAAAATGAAGGCGAGAGCGATACTGATGGCCTTCCTTCTGCTCAGCGCGTTCATTCCATTCACGAGTGCAGCCGAGGAAAAGCCCCTTGTGGTGACGAGCATAGCGCCGCTGGCGGCGATAATTCAGGACGCCTTTGGCGATTCCGTGAGGGTGGAGTACATAATCCCCCTCGGGGCAGACCCGCACGAGTACCAACTGACAGCTAGTCAGATAGAACTCCTCCAGAGGGCGGACGTAATCGTGACAACCGGCGGTCATTTGCCAGTTGAGAAAAAGATAGCCGAGCTGAAGGCCGAAGGGACAATAACCGGCGAGGCTCTCTTCATAGACGATTACAAGGCCAATGGCTTTCGCTATCTAAAAGAGCATTGGTACAACGAGAAGGACAACCCCCATGGGATATGGCTTGACCCCTACAATGCCCTAGCGATTGCCCAGGCGACAGAAAAAGCCCTGGAAAAAGCCGATCCCCACAACGCCGAGCTTTACAGGAAGGGCTTTGAAGGCTTCAATGAGAGAGTCACAACCATCGTAGAATCCTACAGGGCCATCGTGACGGAAAACCTCACCGCAGTCATCCAGATGCCCTCCAACCAGTACGCCATAGAGTGGCTTGGAATAACGGCGGTAGCCTCGATAAAGCCGGAGGAGGAAGTTCCAGCCTTGGGTGTCGATGAGCTAGTTGGGAAGGCCGCCGAGGCAGACCTAATCGTCTACGGCCACGAGAGCCCGGAGCAGTTAACAGACGCAGCCAAGGAGTTGGCCTCGAAGAGCGGAAAGCCTCTGGCAGGGATAACCGTCTTCTGGAAGGACAGGCCCTATACGGAGGTGCTCATAGAGAACAGCGCCGCCGTCGTGAAGGCCCTCGAAGAGACACCCCAAGAAGACGTTCCAGCAACTAAGACGGACATTACCCAGTACGTTTTCATCTCCCTCATCGTCGGACTCGTCCTCGGAACGGCCCTGGGGGTCATCCTTAAGAAGTAGCTTTCTTTTTACACCATCAAAAAGCTAAAGAAAAAAGCAGGGGGAATCACTCCCTCTTGTAGGGCCTGCCGTCCCACTTCGGCGGCCTGACCTTTCCGATGACTCCTGCAACTATTATCAGAGTCATCACATAGGGCAGCATCTGGACGAACTGCCACGGAACCACTTGGCTCGACTGGACCCATATGGCTACCGTGTCAAAGAATCCGAAGAGGAATCCTCCGAGGAGCGCCACTAGTGGGTTCCATCCGCTGAAGACCATATTGGCGAGGGCAATGAAACCCCTACCTGCGGCCACGTTCTTCGTAACCGCTCCCACCCAGTCTATGCTGATGTAAACGCCGGCCAGTCCAGCTAGAGCGCTTCCGTAAACGGCGGCCCAGAAGCGGTATTTCTCGACGCTCAGGCCTATTGCGTCTGCCGCCTCTGGGTTTTCACCCATAGCCCTTATCCTCAATCCGAGCGGCGTCTTGAAGAGCACCCAGTAGGTGGCGAAGGTTATGAGGAGGGTCACTATTATCATCGGGCTCAAGTCGCCGTAGGGGGTGTTCCAGTGTGGCACCCTAACGGCTACCTGGTGCTGTCCGGCCGTTCCCCAGTAGGCCATTATACCGAAGGGCACCAGACCCATGGCGAGGAGGTTTATGCCTATACCTGGGATGATGTGGTCGCCCTTTAGGTAAACCGTGATGACGCCATGGAGCATTCCAAGGAGGGCCCCAACGAACATTCCCCCAAGAAGGCCGACGACCCAGTTCCCGCTTGCCTCCGCTATTATCGAGCCGAAAAAGGCGCTTATCATAATGATTCCTTCGTAGCCGATGTTGACTATTCCAGCGCGCTCGCTGACGACGGCACCTACGCTCGTGAGGACTATGGGCACCATGGCCATGAGCGAGGTTACAAGGATGGGGATTATTGATGACTCAAGGCTCATTTCTTCCCCCTCCCCACCATTTTGAATATGTCAAGCAGGCCCGGTATGGCCACGGCTATGACAATTATACCCTGGATGACGTAGACTATCTCGAGGGGAACCCTTGCTCCTATCTGCATCATGGTCGTTCCAGCGCGGAGCATGCCGAAGAATATCGCCGCAAAGATAATGCCTAGTGGGTGGTTCCTGCCGACGAGGGCGACGCCTATTCCATCGAAACCATAGCCGTAGATGTTGGCCATTCCCTGGCTTATGGCATAAGTTGGAGGCCTTCCCATGATCTCAACAGCCCCAGCGAGGCCGCTCGCAAATCCACCTATGACGAATGACCAGATGATGGCCTTCTTCGGATTTATACCGCCGTACTCAGCTCCCTTCGGGTTCATACCGCTGGCCCTCATGCCGAAACCCAGCTCCGTGTGCCAGAGGATGTAGTAGGCGATGATGGAAGCGATGATGGCAAGTATTATGCCTATTGAGAGGTTTGACTCTCCGATGAGCGGGAGCCTCGCGCTTTCAGGGACGAGAATGGTCTTGTTGGGGTCGCTGGGGTTGGCGTATGGGCCCGTAACGAGGTACAGCACACCGTACCAGGCAATCCAGTTGAGCATGATGGTCGAGATGACCTCATGCACTCCCCTGTAGACCTTGAGGAACGCTGCTGGCAATCCCCAGAGCGCTCCAACGAGCATGCCCATGAGGAGCCCGAAGAAGACGTTGCCGTAGATGTTGGTGAAGATTATCGCCGCTATCGCACCGAAGTAGACCGAACCCTCTGCACCGATGTTGAAGATTCCCGTCCTGGCGCTTATGGCGAAGGTCAGGGCGGTGAGCATTATTGGGGTGGCATAGCTAAGGGTTGATGCTATTCCTGATATGGAGCCGAGCGAACCTTTGAATAGCCAGTAGTATGCTTCGTAGGGGCTGTAACCGAAGGCAGCTAGGATTATCGCGCCTATGAAGAATCCGATGAACACCGCGAGGAGGCTTTCCGCAAGGGGTCTCAGAAAGCCCTTTATAGTTTCATTCACGCTTTATCCCTCCCATCATCATTCCTATCTCTTCCTCGGTGACTTCTTCAGGCTTCACGATGCCCATGAACTCTCCCTCGTATATGACCGCCATCCTGTCGCTCAGCTGGGTCACCTCATCGAGGTCGGCCGAAACGAGCAGGACGGCCTTGTTCTCGTTCCTAAGCTTGACAAGGTAGTTCCTGATGTATTCGGTGGAGGCCACATCGACACCCCTCGTCGGCTGGGAGGCGACTATAAGAACGGGCTCCTTGCTGACCTCCCTCGCAACTATGAGCTTCTGCTGGTTTCCACCGCTGAGGCTCTTCGCAGGGGCACTTATGCCCGGAACGACGATGTCGAACTGCTCCACAAGTCTTTTCGCGTGCTCCCTGACGGCACCCCACCTAATTCTGTCGAACGGCCCCTTGAACTCCTTTCTCCACTGGAGGCCAAGGATGGTATTTTCGGCAACGCTCATATCCACGATGAGGCCCATGTTTATTCTATCCTCGGGGATGTGGGCCAGTCCCAAGTCATACAGTTCTCTTGGCGATCTTCCGGTTATGTCCTTGCCGTTTAGAATTACCTTACCCTTCTCTATCTTTCTTAATCCGGTTATTGCCTCGATAAGTTCGGTCTGGCCGTTGCCCTCAACACCGGCTATACCGAATATTTCGCCGGCGCGAACCTCGAAGGAGAGACCCTTGACGGCGTCCTCACCTCTGTCGCCCTTAACCCAGAGGTTCTCAACCCTAAGAATAGGCGCTCCCGGCTCTTTGGGGGGCTTCTCCACCCTGAGAACGACCTCCCTTCCAACCATCATCTTGGCGAGTATCTGGGGCGTTGCGTCCTTGGTGTCTATGGTTCCTATGAGCTCGCCCTTCCTGAGGACGGTAACGCGGTCAGTTATCTCGATGACCTCCTTGAGCTTGTGGCTGATGAAGATTATCGTCTTGCCCTGGCTCTTCAGCAGGTTGAGAACCCTGAACAGCTCTTTGACCTCTATCGGCGTTAGAACAGCCGTCGGCTCATCGAGGATGAGTATATCGACGTCGCGGAAGAGCATCTTGAGAATTTCAATCCTCTGCTGAACGCCAACGGGAAGCTTCTCAACGGGGACATCGAGCGGGACCTGAAAGTTCAGTTCGTCCATGAGCTTCTGGAGCTTCTCGGTGGCCTTCTCCACGTCTATCTTTGAGAACAGACTGTGGCCCTCCATTCCCAGGATTATGTTCTCGAGGGCATTAAACACCTCAACGAGAGTGAAGTGTTGATGGACTATACCGATACCCTTCTCGAGGGCATCGGCGGGACTCTTGAAGTGAACCTCCTCACCGTTTATGTAGATTTTACCCTCTGTGGGCTTTATCATTCCGGAGAGGATTTTCATTAGGGTCGTTTTTCCAGCTCCATTCTCACCCAACAGACCATGAATCTCGCCTTTTTTGACGGAAAAGTCAACGCCCTTAAGAGCTTTCGTACCGTCGGAGTACACCTTCACAATGTTTTTCATCTGGATCAGAGGCACTTCTTCCATTGCAACACCCCCTACAAAGAGAAACGAAAAAGAAGAAAAAGGTTCTCAGCCGGTCATCTCAGTCCAGTCGTTGGCGTTCCTTACCTTTTCAATACCATCCTTATCCATTGGTGCTGGGACAGTTATTTCACCGTTGATGATCTTCTGCTTGAGCTTCCTCGATGGCATCCCAGACCCAGTCGGGAACCTGCTTCCTGGTCTCCTCAAGCTTGGCGAAGAGCTGGTCCTCGCTGTCGAATCCAAGCTCCTGGAGCTTCTGCTTCTTGGTCTCCTCTGGGAGAGAGTCGAACATCTCCTTGACGTCGTCGATGGTGCTTATTCCAACACCGCTCTCCTTGAGGCCGAGCTCGACGACACCGCCCTTGAAGGTGCCCTCGACAGCTGCCTTAACCGCGGTGTAGACACCGACGTCAACGCGCTTCATCATGCTCGCTATGATGACGCCTGGCTTAATCCAGTCCTGGGCAGAGTCAACACCGATTGCAAACGGTGGACCCATGTCCTTGCCCTGGGCCCTAAGGGCCTCCTCGACGGCATCGAAGACACCGACACCGGTTCCACCGGCGACCTGGTAGATGACCCAAGCGCCCTGCTGGAGCTGGGCCTGGGCGGCAGCCTTACCCTTGGCGGCGTCGGTGAAGGTTCCGGTGTACTGGTAGATGACATCAACCTTCTTGTTGGTGCCCATCTTCTGGTTGTAGTAGTCGACACCCCAGGAGACACCGAAGCGGTAGCCGGCCTCGAACTTGTAGAGAACTGGTATCTCCATACCGAGAACAATGCCGACCTTGTCCTTACCGTCGTTGGCGGCTATCATTCCAGCCAAAGCTCCAGCAAGCGCTGAACCCTCGTTCTCCTTGAAGAGGATCATCATGACGTTGTCTGGCATCTCTGGGTCGTAGCCGTCGATGATGGCGAACTTCTGGTCTGGGTACTTGGCGGCGACCTGCTTAACAGCATCGGTCATCATGAAACCAACAGCGATAATTATCTCGTAGTCGCCCTGCTGGGCAAGGGTCTCAAGGTTCTGGAGGTAGTCGGTCTCCTTGGCGCTCTGAACCTCAACCAGCTCCAGGTTGAAGTCCTTGGCGGCCTTGGAGGCGCCGAGGTAGGCCATGTCGTTGAAGCTCAGGTCACCCCTGCCACCAACGTCATAGACGATGGCTATCTTGCCCTCATACTGAGGAGTGCTGGTTGTCTCTCCTTCACCGCTGATACAGCCGCTGGCTACGACGCTAATAGCCAGGAGGCCGATTAAAAACAGACTTAACCACTTCCTCATACTAACACCCCTGGAGTTTTCACAGTTATAACTCCGCGCGGGATATATACTTTGCGGTCAAGAGAATGCCGAAAACTTGGGAAAAAATTTTAACTGATTGGTAAAAGTTTTTTGTGATGCCTATGCTGAAGGAAATAGCTGAACTGGACTCGGGAGTGGTTTTAATAACCGGTGATGCTAAGAGACTTGCGAGAATATACCTCAATGCATGGAGTCGCAGGGGAAAGACCATACTCGTCGAGTACCTACCATTTCAGATCGATGGGGAAGTGTACATCGGCTCGCCCTACGAGGGGACAAGCTTCGATGCTTACCTTATAGTAAACCCGCTCTCACGCTCAAAGGCAGAGCGCGAAAAGCTCCACCGCTGGCTTGCTGAGAACAGAGATAAACTTATCCTGCTCTACGAAGGTAAATACGTGAAGGACTCCATAACGCGCTATGCGATTAGGGAACTCATTGATTATTTAATCGCTTACAAGCGCGAGACAGTTGGCTTTGAGAGGATAGACGTGATGCGCTTTGAGGACGGAAAAGTCGTGGAGAGCAGGACCTACGTCAGGAGGCGCTGATTTATAAACCCTCCCGCCGAATCATCAACGCCCGATGACGAGCGGTTTCGGGTCTGAGGTGTGATGACACCAGCTATCGCCGAGGGCATTTTCATAATAATTATATACGCTTGACCCCCTTGCTCATCCGGTGGTGAAGATGTTCAGGAAGCTGAAGGAGAAGTTAGGCTCATTCGTCGAGAAGGTGTCTCAAACCGAGATAAAGGAGAAAGACGTCGAAAACGCCCTCTGGGACTTGGAACTCGAGCTTCTCGAGGCCGACGTCGCCCTCGAGACCGTCGAGGCGCTCAAGGAGAAGATAAAGGAAAGGCTTGTTGGCCAGAAGGTCAAGATAGGTACCAACAAGAAGGAGCTCGTCGAAAACGCCGTCAGAGAGTCAGTCCTGGAGATTCTCACCCCTCCCAAAAGGATAGACCTGCTCGGGATGATCCGCTCCAAGGAGGAGAAGCCCTTCATCATAGCCTTCGTCGGCTTCAACGGCTCTGGAAAGACAACCACCATAGCGAAGCTCGCCCACTGGCTCAAGAAGAACGGCTTAAGCGTTGTCATCGCTGCCAGCGACACCTTCAGGGCCGGGGCCATAGAGCAGGTTGAGGAGCACGCCAAAAGGGTCGGCGTCAAAGTCATTAAGCATGACTATGGAGCGGACCCCGCGGCAGTTGCCTATGATGCAATACAGCACGCGAAGGCGAGGGGCGTTGATGTGGTTCTCATAGACACTGCCGGAAGAAACGAGCTTAACAGGAACCTGATGGACGAAATGAAGAAAATCGTCCGCGTTTCAAAACCTGACTTGGTCATCTTCGTCGGTGACAGCCTCGCTGGAAATGCCGTGGTAGAGCAGGCAAAGCAGTTCAATGAGGCGGTGAGGATAGACGGCGTCATACTCACAAAGCTCGACGCAGACGCTCGTGGCGGAGCCGCGCTCAGCATAAGCCATGCCATAGGCGCACCGATACTCTTCGTGGGAGTTGGCCAAGGCTACGAGGATCTTAAGCCCTTCAATGAGAAGTGGTTCGTGGAGAGGATTTTCGGGGAGGCCTAAGACTCCCATCCTTTTTCTCAGTGTTTCCATGTTAGACTACCACAGCGACACCCATGCGGATTAAAGCCCACAGCATGAACGCCACCACGACCGAGGTTAGTACAAGGAAGGCGATGCCAGCCTTGTTGTCCCGGTAGTAGTCTCCCATACTCCAAGCAACTGCCAAAGGGAAAAAGAACGACACGATGAGCATCAGAGTGAATGAGGACAACGAAGGGACACCAACTATCGCAGGCAGGGTCGTGATGAGTAAAGCCGAGAACGCGGTAACCATGGCGGCGGCTTTGAAGTGCTCAACCCTTCTCCATTGCCAGAGAAGCAGAAGGAGCAGGGCGGGTGTTAAAGCCAGAGCTGGAAGGATGAAGTTGGGTTTGTAGTAGAAGTTGCAGGCGGGAGGCATCAGAGACCAGCAGTGGGCACCTATGTAGTAGTCCCTGGGAAGCCAGAACAGAGAAATCTCACCAAAAAACACAATGGTGAGGGCAGGAAGGTAAACTGAGATCAGCTTGGAGGGGCCGTTCTTTGTCATAAACACCACTGCAACACATCCTGTTCTCAGGGGGACGACAAATCATTTGCACCATTCGATTATAAGCCGGATTTCAGCAGCCTCTCCACCTCTTTTAAATCCACACTTGCCGTCATGTCTATGTTTATCGGCGTCACGCTGACCTTCCTCTCCACTTTTAGGGTGTAAGCATCCGTCCCGGGCTCGAACTTCTCGCACTTTCTGCCGACTATCCAGTAGTAAGGATGCCCCCTCGGGTCGATGCGCTCCTCAATGGTTGGCCGGTACCTCCTCCTCGCGAGCCTCGTCACCTTTATCTCCGTCTCTGGGGTGGCGTCGTTCGGGACGTTCACGTTGAGCATGTCAACGCCCTCTGGAAGGCCCTTCTCAAGGACTGCCCTGGCTATTCTCCTCAGGAAGTGCGACGCAACTGAGAAGTCTATCCCCTCGCCCTCGCTGAGGGCCTTTCCCCAGTCGACCTCGAGGCTTATCGCTATGCTGGGAATCCCGTGGGTGGCGGTTTCTATGGCAGCAGAAGCCGTTCCGGAGACTGTTATCTCTGTGCTCAGGTTCTCGCCGAGGTTGATACCGCTTATCGCTAGGTCGAAGTGGGTGAACCTTGCGAGAGCAAAGATGACGCAATCAACGGGCATACCGTCTAGGCCGTAGGCAACCTTTGCCCCAGGCACGTTCACCAGCTTTGCCCTCAGCGGCCTGTGGAGGGTCATGGCCCTTCCGCTGGCGCTCCTCTGGAAGAGGGGAGCAACGACGTAGACTTCTCCAATGTCTCTGACTGCCTCGACTGCGGCCAGGAGGCCCTTCGAATATATCCCATCATCGTTCGTTATGAGTATCCTCGGCATGCTATGGACTAAGGCCTCACCTTTAAAAACCCTAACTTCGAGCGGAGTTAGGTGAGAGCATGACCTACTGGACGAGCGAGGACAACGTGGCCGGAAAGCCTGGAACGGCGCTTTTCATAATCCTTCCCACGATAGGCTGTTACAGGTTTAGGATCAACCAGGCCTGCTACATGTGCGCATATCCAACTGCGGCACCCAAGGTCAGGTGGAGCCAGGAGGCTATAGTCGACTACGTGAGGGAAGCGCTGAAGACGATAGAAGGCAAAAAGGGGCCCTTTGCGGTAAGAATGTTCACCTCTGGCTCGTTCCTCGACAACGGAGAGCTGAAGCCCGAGACAAGGAGGAGAATCTTCGAGCTTCTGGCCCAGATGGAGAACGTTGAGGAGATAGTTATCGAAAGCAGGAGCGAGCTTGTCCGCTACGACGCGGTTAAAGAGCTCGTCGACATAGTCCCCGACAAGCACTTCGAGGTAGCGATGGGCCTTGAAACGGCAAACGACGATATCGCCGATGTGAGCATAAACAAGGGCAACACCTTCGATGACTTCGTGAGGGCAGCGGAGATAACCCACGAGGCTGGCGCCAAGGTCAAGACCTACCTCCTGCTCAAGCCGATATTCCTGAGCGAGCGCGATGGGATTGAGGACGTGAAGGAGAGCATTATTCGGGCGGAGCCCTACACGGACACCTTTTCGATAAACATCACCGACATCCAGAAAGGCACGCTCTACGAGAGGCTCTGGGAGAAGAGTGAATACCGCCCGCCGTGGCTCTGGAGTGCCGTGGAGGTTCTTCTGTGGGCAAAGAGGCGTTTCCCCAACAAGAGAATCCTCAGCGACCCTGTAGGAGCGGGCTCCAAGAGAGGCCCCCACAACTGCCTGACCGACCATGACCGAAAAATTGGCAGGGCGATAAAGAAGTTCTCGGCAACGCAGGACATCAGCCACCTCGAGAAGCTTGAACCTGTGTGCAGGGAGGGGTGGAAATACATAGTTGAGGAAGGACTCCTCGACTGGCAGCTCCTCACGTGGTGAAGAGATTTCGTTTTTGAAATTCGTTTCACGCCTTCTTTTCGCCTGCCTTTTAACATCCACCGGGCTTCTTTGATGTTCAGAAATGCACATCCACGAAAGCTTTAAATGTTTACATACGTAAACGGATTTAGCAAATCGCAGGTGATAATTATGGCGGATGTCGAAATTAGCCGGGATAACTACCTCGTGATCGGGAAGACCGATGCCGTGGAAATCGATGTCGATACTTTTCTGTGCAAGGGTTGTGGGATCTGTGTTGAAATGTGCCCGAGAAAGGTCTTTGAGTGGAGTAAGGAATTGAGCGAAAAGGGCGTGCACTATCCCGTTCCGGCCGCGGCTGACAAATGTGTCAGATGCAAGCTCTGCGAGCTGCTCTGTCCCGACTTCGCCATATCAGTAAGGTGGTGACTCATGATAATCCGCGGCGATGAGCCTGAGCAAATCAGGCTCCTGAGAAAGCTTTACAAAAAAGGCAACTATTTTATGCAGGGCAATGAGGCTGTCGCTTACGGCGCCCTCTTTGCCGGCTGTCGCTTCTACGCAGGCTATCCAATCACGCCTTCGAGTGAGATAGCCGAAACGATGGCGAAGGAACTGCCGAAACTGGGGGGATACTACCTCCAGATGGAGGACGAGATAGCGAGCATTGCCGCCATGGTCGGCGCCTCATGGACTGGATTCAAAGTGATGACCGCCACAGCCGGTCCCGGATTCAGCCTCATGCAGGAAAACCTCGGCTATGCCGTGATGACCGAAACTCCGCTCGTTCTTGTCGATGTCCAGAGGAGCGGTCCATCAACTGGCCAGGCCACCAAAGGCGCTCAGGGGGACTTTTTCCAGGCTCGCTGGGGAACCCACGGCGACCATCCCATAATAGCCGTCTCACCGACGAGTGTTGAAGATTCATTCTGGGAGACGGTCAGGGCCTTCAACATAGCTGAGAAGCTAAGGACACCGGTCGTGGTTCTCTTCGATGGTATTATTGCCCACGCGAGGGAGCGGATAAGGATTCCCGATCCGGAAGAGGTCGAAGTGACCTACCGCAAGCTCCCGGCCAATGAGGAGGAAGCAAAGCTCCCCTTCGGAGACCCGCACGGCGACGGTGTCCCACCCATGCCCCTCTTCGGCCACGGCTACTTCACCCACGTTACGGGTTCAACCCACAAGGAGAACGGCCTCAGAGATGTTTACACCCCGGAAGTTCACGATAGACTCGTGAGAAGAATTCACCGGAAAATAGAGCAGAATAAGCACGTTTATGAGAAGTACGAGGAGTACTTTACGGATGATGCCGAGATACTCGTCGTCAGCTGGGGCGTTACCGCGAGGCCCTCGCTCGGAGCGGTTCTCAAGGCCAGAGAAGAAGGAATAAAGGTCGGCCTCTTCGTGCCGAAGACGGTTCACCCGTTCCCGGGAGAGCGCGTGAGAGAACTTTCCAAGAAGGTCCGTGCAATACTCGTTCCAGAGATGAACCTCGGACAGCTCATTCTCGAAGTCCAGCGCTTCGTCAACGACGACGTTCTCCTCAAGGGCGTGAACAAGATCGGCGGCGTTCCATTAACCGTTGAGGAAATCCTGCGCGAGATAAGGGGTGTTGCCTGATGGCGAAGGAGATTTATTCCACGTATCCGATGGTTAAATACCTCCGCAAGGAGGCGCTTCCCACAGCATTGTGCCCCGGCTGCGGTGGTGGAACGGTTCTCAACGCTTTTGCCAATGCCGTTGACCAGCTCAAGATAGACCCCAGGGATTTGGTGGTTGTGAGCGGTATCGGCTGCTCCGCGTGGATAGCCTCGCCCTACTTCTTGGCCGACACGCTTCACACCACCCACGGAAGGGCCATAGCCTTCGCAACTGGCGTTAAGGTCGGCCTGCCGGACAAGAAGGTCGTCGTCATAAGCGGCGACGGTGATCTAGCCAGTATAGGCGGAAACCACCTCATCCATGCCGCGAGGAGGAATATCGACATAACGGTCATCCTCGTGAACAACTTCATCTACGGAATGACCGGCGGCCAAGTTGCCCCGACGACGCCCTTTGGAGCGAGAACTACCACTTCCCCATACAGAAACATAGAGCACCCGCTCCAGATTTCCGAGACGGTGGCGGCGGCTGGAGCGAGCTATGTGGCAAGGTGGACAACCGCCCACGTTTACCAGCTCATCGAGAGCATCAAGAAGGCCCTGACCGTGAAGGGCTTCTCCCTCGTGGAGGTCATCTCCCAGTGCCCAGTCCAGTTCGGAAGAAGGAACAGGATGAAGGAACCGGCCGAGATGCTCCGCTGGTTCCTCAAGGACTCTGTGCCGATAAGTAAGGCCAGGAACATGTCGCCAGAGGAGCTTGAGGGCAAGTTCGTCATCGGGGAGCTCGTGAACCGGGAGAGACCAGAGTTCACGGAGGAGCTGAACAAGCTGATTGATGAGGTCCAGGAACATTTCGGCCTTAGGGAGGAGTGAGAGCCATGCAGATTCGTTTCGCTGGTATAGGTGGCCAGGGAGTGGTCCTGGCCGGCGTCATCCTCGGCGAGGCCGCGGCGATTGAGGGGCTTAACGTTTTGCAGACCCAGGACTACAGCTCCGCAAGCAGAGGCGGCCACAGTATAGCGGATGTCATAGTCTCGAAGGAGCCGATTTACGACCTGGTGGTCACCAAGGCGGATGTTTTGGTAGCTTTGCACCAGCTCGGCTACGACACCGTTAAGGACGAACTGAAGGAAGACGGCCTGCTGATAATCGACACTGACCTTGTGAAGCCCGATGGGGAGTACATAGGCGCGCCCTTCACCCGCCTGGCGGAGGAAAATACCGGGCTGGCTTTGACGGTCAATATGGTGGCCTTGGGTTATCTGGTTGCCAAGACGGGAGTGGTTAAGACGGAGAGCGTTGAAGAAGCCATTAGAAGGCGCGTTCCTAGGGGAACCGAGGAGATAAACCTCAAGGCCTTCAATGTTGGTTATGAGGAGGGATTGAAATGAGATACCCCTTCCCCGTTGGCAAGAGCGACTTCATCCAGGGTGATGAAGCCATAGCAAGGGCGGCCATCTTGGCGGGCTGCCGCTTTTACGCTGGCTACCCGATAACTCCCGCGAGCGAGATTTTCGAGGCGATGGCATTATACATGCCCCTCGTTGACGGCGTTTCCATACAGATGGAGGACGAGCTGGCTAGCATGGCGGCAATAATAGGGGCCTCATGGGCCGGTGCCAAGGCCATGACGGCGACTTCTGGTCCGGGATTCAGCCTCATGCAGGAGAACCTGGGATACGCGATCATGACTGAAACTCCAGTGGTTGTTGTCGACGTCCAGAGGGGAGGGCCAAGCACGGGTCAGCCGACGTTAGCTGCACAGGGGGACATAATGCAGGCCATATGGGGCACCCACGGCGACCACAGCCTTATCGTTCTCAGTCCATCGACGGTTCAAGAAGCATTCGACATGACAATAAGGGCATTCAACCTTGCCGAGAAGTACCGCACGCCCGTCGTCCTTCTCACCGACGCCGAGATTGCCCACATGCGTGAGAGGGTTTACATTCCCCTCCCCGAGGAGATTGAGATCGTTGAGAGAAAGCTTCCCGCCAACGAGGAGGAGGCCAAGTATCCCTTCGGTGACATTCACGGCGATGGCATTCCACCGATGCCGATATTCGGAAAGGGCTACCGCACCTACGTTACGGGCCTGACCCACGACGAGCGTGGAAGGCCGAAGACAGTTGATGCTGAGGTGCACGAGAGGCTCATCAAGAGGATCGTTGAAAAGCTCGAGAGAAACAAGGCCGACATCGTTTCCTACGAGACCTTTGGCATGGAAGACGCCGAGATAGCAATAGTGTCCACCGGGATAGTCGCCCGTTCCGCGATTAGGGCCGTCAAGATACTGCGCGAGAGGGGTATCAAAGCCGGCATGCTCAAGCTCAACACGATATGGCCCTTCGACTTCGACATGATTGAAGAACTCGCCGAGAGGGTCGAGAAGATATACGTGCCGGAGATGAACCTTGGACAGCTTTACCACCTCGTCAGGGAAGGTGCCAACGGGAAAGCCGAGGTCAAGCTCATAAGCAAGATAGGCGGCGAGGTTCACACGCCGATGGAGATAGTTGAGAGGGTGGTGAGCTGAATGTACCTTAAGTCCGCTTACGAGATTCGCGATAAATACCTGCGCAAGGACATGCTGCCGACCATCTTCTGCCCGGGCTGTGGAATAGGCTCGGCTTTACAGTACACGCTCAGGGCCATAGACGACCTCGGCCTCAACCCCGACGAGATAGTCTGGGTGAGCGGCATAGGCTGTTCTTCGCGTGTTCCTGGCTTTGTCAACTTCGACGGCCTGCACACGACCCACGGAAGGGCCTTAGCCTTTGCCACAGGTATAAAGCTCGCAAATCCCGACCTCAAGATAATTGCATTCATGGGAGACGGCGATGCGGCGGCTATCGGAGGAAACCACTTCATCCACGCCATAAGGAGAAACCTCGACATCACCGTGATACTAATCAACAACTTCACCTACGGGATGACCGGCGGTCAAGTGGCTCCAACTGCTCTGAAGGGCCTCCGCGGAACCACCGCGCCATACGGTCAGTTTGAGAACCCCTTTGATATAGCAGATCTTGCCGTTTCAGCCGGTGCCAACTACGTGGCCAGGTGGAGCGTCTTCAACTACCTCCAGGGAATCAACAGCATCAAGAAGGCACTCCAGAAGGAGGGCTTCACCTTAGTGGAGTTCCTCTCACCGTGTCCGATAAGCTTCGGAAGGAGGAACAGGATGAAGACGGCCCCAGAATTGCTCAGGTGGTACCAGAGGATAACCGTGCCGATAAGCAAGGCCAAGAACATGTCACCAGAGGAGCTTGAAGGCAAGATAGTCATCGGCGAGTTCGTGGACAGGGATAGGCCCGGTCTGATTAGGGAGTACGAGGAGTACAAGAAGAGGGCCAAGAGAATGATGGGGTGGGAAGAATGAGGACAGAAGTCCTTTTCAGCGGGTTTGGAGGTCAGGGTGTCATATTGGCCAGCGTCATCCTTGGAAGAGCCGCGGCCGTTTACGGGAACCTCTACGCGGTGCAGACCCAGGCATATGGACCGGAGTCAAGGGGGGGCGCGAGCAAAGCTGAGGTAGTCATAAGCGACGAGCCGATTGATTACCCAAAGACGCTTCACCCCGATTACGCGGTCTTCTTCTCCCAGGAGGCCTACAACAAGTACCTGAAAACCGTTAAGGAGGGTGCCGTTGTAATAGTCGAGAGCGAGCTCGTGCCGCACAGAGATGAAGAGTTCGAGAAAAAGCTGAAGGTTTACGCCTACCCACTGACTAAGATAGCCGAAGAAACTACCGGTCTCAGCCTTACCATGAACATTCTCACCCTTGGCCTGCTGGTCGCTTTGACCGACGTCGTGAGCAGGGAGGCTATAGAAAAGGCCGTTCTCGATGCGGTTCCGAAGGGCACGGAGGAAATCAACCTCAAAGCACTCCATAGAGGCTTCGAGCTCGGCGAGAAGGCTAAAAAAGGCGAGCTTTGAGCCCGTCTTTTCTCCCCCATTTTCCCAAAAATCTTATCAATCCGGCCGGAGAGTGGAGTCTATGCTGGTAAACGAGAGTAAAAGAAAGGTCTGGCACGGGAAGGTAGAGCTAGCAGATACGTTCTTCAAGCGGTTTAAGGGGTTGATGCTGGTTAGAAACGTCAATTACGCCCTTGTCTTCGTCCTGCCCGCTGAAACCAGGGTAAACGCTTCAATTCATATGTTCTTCATGCTGAGCGACATCGACGTAATCTGGCTCGACTCTTCTCGTCGGGTGGTGGATTTCAAGACAGCCAGAAAGTGGCGAGTCTATGCTCCCAAAAAGGCCGCCAAGTACATAATCGAGGGCCCAGTGGGGATGATAAAGACCCTGGAGATTGAGGAAGGCGACTTGATAAGCTGGAGCCCGAGTGAGGAGAAAGAAAAAGCGATTCCAGTCAAAATTTCCCTGCCGGAAAAGCTCTCCTTCGAGAGTTCAAACGGTGTGGCGATGGCGGAGAGCGTTAGTAAACTAAAAACCAAAAAGGCCTAAAACTCGAGCTCCACTCCATTCTCCTCTCCTTCCCATAGGACTATCCTCTGGAGCCTGACACCCTCGGGGAGCTTCTTTTTAACCTCTTCCGCTATCCAGAGGGCGACGTTCTCAGTCGTCGGGTTCTCAAAGAGGGCGTTGAGGTTCCTGTGGTCGAGCCTCTCGATAATTTCATTGACTATTCTTCTCAGCTCAAGAAAGTCCATAACGTAGCCCTCTCTGAGTTCCCCCTCAACAGCAACCTCAAGCCAGAAGGTGTGGCCGTGTATCTCCTCGGGCTTTCCATCTATGATAACGGCATGGGCCGCCTCAAATTTGAAACGCTCGACGATGCGGGACTTCATTTTGCTCACCCTGACTTTCTTACCATCCGGAACCCAAATTAGCGCCAACGCCCTAAAACCTTTGGGATCGATTTATGTATAACTCAACATATTTTTGGCCTTTAAAAATAACCCACCGTAATGCTTAAAACCCGCAGGTCTTATAAGGAGCTAAAACGACGGTGTGGCGGTGGTTAAAATGGTCAGGTACATGGTGACTTCCGCTCTTCCCTACGCCAACGGGCCGATTCATGCTGGACACCTTGCTGGAGCGTATCTGCCTGCGGACATATTCGTCCGCTATCTGAGGCTCAAGGGGGAGGAAGTGATTTTCATCAGCGGAACCGATGAACACGGGACACCAATAACCTTCCGAGCGCTCAAAGAGGGGAGAAGCCCGAGGGAGATAGTCGACTACTACCACGAGCACATCAAAACGACCTTTGAGAGGGCCAAGATAAGCTTCGACTACTTTGGCAGAACTGAACTGCCGGTCCACTACCGCATAAGCCAGGAGTTCTTCCTGAAGGCCCTCGAAAACGGCCACCTCGTTAAAAAGGTGAGCAAGCAGGCCTACTGTGAGCACGACAAGATGTTTCTCCCAGACAGGTACGTCATAGGCACGTGCCCCTACTGCGGTGCCGAGAACCAGAGGGGAGACCAGTGTGAGGTCTGCGGCCACCCGCTCACGCCGGAAGAGCTCATAAACCCGCGCTGCAACATCTGTGGCAATCCAATAACCTTCAAGGACTCTGCCCACTACTATATCAAGATGCAGGACTTCGCAGAAAAGCTGAAGGAGTGGGTCCAAAGCCAGGAGCACTGGAAGCCGAACGTCAGAAACACCGTCCTTGGCTGGATTGACGAGGGGCTTGAGGAGAGGGCCATAACAAGGGACTTGAACTGGGGCATTCCAGTGCCGCTCGACGACGAGGACGTCAAGGGCAAGGTTCTCTACGTCTGGTTTGAAGCGCCGATAGGGTACATCAGCATAACCGTCGAGCACCTCAAGAGGGAAGGCAAAGAGGATGAGTGGAAGAAGTTCTGGCTCAACCTTGACGGACAAACAAAGGTCATCCACTTCATCGGCAAGGACAACATACCCTTCCACGCGATATTCTGGCCGGCTTTCCTGATGGCCTACGGCAAGTACCAGGACGGAGAGACCGAGGCCGAGTGGCTCCTTCCGTACGACATCCCCGCCAACGAGTACCTCAACCTGGAAGGCAAGAAGTTCTCAACGAGCAGGAACTGGGCCATCTGGGTGCACGAGTTCCTCGACGCCTTCCCGGCTGACTACCTCCGCTATTACCTCACCGCCATAATGCCCGAGACGAGGGACAGCGACTTCAGCTTCGCCGACTTCAAGACAAAGATTAACGAGGAGCTGGTGAACAACCTCGGAAACTTCGTGCACAGGGCTTTGACCTTCGTCAACCGCTACTTCGACGGCGTCGTTCCCGAAAGGGGCGAGCTTGATGATCTGGACAGGCAGGCCTTCGAGGAGATTGAAGCTACCTTCAGAGAAACCGGTGAGCTGATAAGTCAGTACCGCTTCAAAGATGCTCTCAGGCGCGTAATGGAGCTGGCAATCTTCGGCAACCGCTACTTCGACTACCAGAAGCCATGGAAGACTGCCAAGGAAGACCGCGAGAGGACGGCAACGACCGTAAACGTCTCCCTCCAGATCGTCAAGACCCTTGGAATACTCCTGGAGCCGTTCCTTCCGGATGCGAGCGAGAAGATATGGCACCTGCTCAACCTCGAGGAGACCAAGCGCTGGGAGTTCACCGAGATTCCAGCTGGCCACAGGGTTAGGAGGGCCGAGATTCTCTTCAGGAAGGTCACCGACGAGGACATAATATTCTTCATCGTGAACTACGTAGCCAGGGGCAACCCTGAGAGCGCAAGGCTGCTCCTCGACAAGTACTACAGGACGGACGATGTAGTTAAGGTTGCCCTCGAGAGGTTCGGTGAGAAGCGTAGAGATGAGGCCATGGCAATCCTTAAGAGCATATACGGCGAGAGGCTTGAGAAAAAGGCCAAAAAGGAGAAGAAAAAGGAGGGTGGAAAAGTGGAGTACGTCAAGTTCGAGGACTTCATGAAGCTCGACTTGAGGGTTGGGAAGATTATTGAGGTACAGGACCACCCGAACGCCGACAAGCTCTACGTGGTAAAGGTTGACCTCGGTGACGAGGTCAGGCAGCTCGTCGCTGGACTCAAGAAGTACTACAGCAAGGACAACCTCCTCAACCGCTACGTCGTCATCATAGCCAACCTTGAGCCCAAGAAGCTCAGAGGAATAGAGAGCCAGGGAATGCTGCTGGCAGCGGACGACGGCGAGAACGTTGCACTGCTCATGCCAGACAAGGAGATAAAGCTGGGAGCAAGGATAAGGTGAGGGGAGCTCAGAGCCTGAGCTCCACCCAGTTTTCCTTTCTGCCTTTTATGACCTTCACCAGCCCCTTCCGCTCCAGGCGCTTGAACATCCTCCAGGCAGTAGTTTTGGGAAGTCCGATGGCCTCCCGCACCTCCGCCTGACTCGCTCTGCCGCCTTTGTCGAAGATGTAGAGCAGGGCCCTTTTTTCCTCATCGTTTAGCTCGAGTCCCTCAAGCTTCTTCTCGAACTCCTCGCGCGTGAGCTTAGGTCTTCCCATTCCCCCGCTGCCTCTCCTTCTGAGGAGGTATGCGGCTATACCTCCAACCGCGGCGACACCAACGAAGAGAGCAATGGGGAGGTAGTTCGGCGAGTTCTCCTCGGAAGTTCCAGTGTACTGGAGGGTGTAGGAGACGCTCTGGTTTCCTGGAGGCATAGTTATGGAGTTGCCCGCTATCTCGAGGGGAATGTCGCTCAGGTCAACCACTATGGCGTTCTCTGGGATAACCACGGTGAAAGGGCTCTCAGACGAAACCTTGAGCGTCCAGACAATGCCATCCTTGGATGTTAAGTCGGGAGTATAATAGGAGACCCTGACGACCTGGGCATCCTCTGAGTAAATCAAAAGGCTGCCGTTATCTAGCCGGAAGTTCAGGGGGTTCCCGTTCTCATCCTCTACAAAGAGGTTCTCATAATGCTCTCCGAGGAGGGAAACCTCAATTTGAGAGGCGTAATCAGCGGGGAGGAGCTCGTATTCAACCTTAACGTAGCCGTCCTCGTAGACGGTCAGAACCAGAGACGAGACGGTATACTCTCCACTAACCACCGGAACGAGAATGAGAGCCGTTATCATGAATATCACGAGCGACTTCCTCTCCATTTAAGCATCCCTCCAAATCAAATGAAAAGGGAAAGGTCATGCATGGGCAAGGATGAACTCGTCGACCCTGTGGAGCATGTCCAGGGCTATTGCGAAATGAGCCTTGGCCTGGAGCGGCTTTCTGTCCTTAAGGAGTTCAACGCCTATCCTGAGCTCCTGCACGGCGGTCTTTAGCTGGATCTCCGCGCGGGTGGTGTCTACGCCCTCCCTCTTGAGCTCGGCCAGTGCCTTGGCGTCCTTCCCAATCCTGTCGTTCATTTCCCTGAGGAAGGCCCTGATGTCGTTAAGCCTCTCCTCAAGCTCCCTTTCGTAGACCTTCATCCTGATGAACTCAATGGCTTTTTGGAATTCCCTGATGGTCTCCCTGTTTTCGTCCATTACTTTGAGGGCCTCCCCCCACTTGCCCTCGTCGGCAAGGGCCTTCACTTCGTCGTACACGGCAAGGAAAGCGTTGAGTCTCTCCTGGAGTTCAGCGGTGTCGTAGCCGTTCTCCTGGGCCTTCTCGATTGCCTGCTGGGCGATTTCTATTCCCTTCTCGCCCTTGATGAGGAACTCCTGGACTATCTTATCCGCGTTTGCATAGGCGAGCTCCTCGCGAACCTTCCCCAGCTCCTCGTCGAGTAGGACCTTCTTCTCTAGGGCAACCTCGTAGTCTGCCTTGGCCTTCTCTATGTCCCCAGCCTTCAGGTCATCGAGGACGAGCTTGTAAGCGGCTTTGGCCTCGTTGTAAAGCTGAATTATGTTGCTCACGTCTATTCCCTGGTTCTGGGCGAACCTGATAGTCTTCTCGACCATCTGGAAGTATTCCATCATCCTCTCAGCCTCGATCCTGATGCGCTCCCTGAGATCCTGAACCCTATCTGCCGCTTCCTGAAGCCCTGAGAGGGCGAGCTTGTAGTAGTGCATCGCCGTCAGGCTGTCCAGGATTGAGTTGTAGTAGCCCCCGGCCTCATATTCGCTGATAGCCCTGTCCTTATATTCCTCTGCGGTTTCGTAGTTAGTCAGTATGCTGGAATTCTCGGGCAGCTTGTCCTTAATAGGTTCTATCCTATCCTCAGCAAACTTACTCAGCCTCTGCAGCTGGTTGATGAGCTGCTCCGCTATCACCATCTCCCTGGTGCTGTTGTCCAGAAGGGTTGCATCGCTTGCAGTGGCGTTGTCTTCGGCCATGCTCAGTGGAACGACGCTTCCAAGCAACAGCAGGACGAGGGCAAGTGCCCCCCACTTCGTGCCTGCCATGGGCATCACCGTTCATACCTACTGGCTCAACCTATTTGAGGAATCCTGTGAAAAGTACGTTTCACACCGTTCCATTCTTCTCGAGCTCCCTTATATACAGAGCAGTGGCACAAATTCCCTCAATTATGCTTCCAAACGCTGGAATATCCCCAAACTGAGAGTATAGGCTTCCGTAGTTGGAGTGCCACGCGTCCACCTGCTTCCTTCCCCTACCTGTTATGATGTAAATCACCCAGCCCTTCTCCTCAAGTGTCTCGATAAGCTTCCAAGCATTGGTCATATCACTCTCGTCGCGGATTTCAATCCCGTACTCGACCTTCACCCTCTCGAAGAGCTCTTTCATTTTCCCACCAGCCTAATATGGGAGGCTTGACTAATAAACCTGAGCCCCAGTCTCTTGAAAAACGCTTTAATGATTTATAGGCAAATTATTTTTGGTGGCGGGGCATTGAAGCGTGAGGTTCTCATATTCTGGCTCATTGCTGTTCTCGCCGTGATAGTTACTCAGCCTGGAGCAATAGGTGTGGCCAACTGGGACGCTCCCTACGGCTTTTACAAGGATTTGGGTGCGTGGATGGAAGCAGCCTTTGGAGTCTCGGTTTTTGTTTTCTTGTATGGCCTTTTGAGGAGAGAAAAGATAGGGATCATTAGCCTGACCCTTCACGCGCTCCTCCTGATTTCTATCGCGGTGGTAGGCTATCAGGCAGACATGCTGGCACTCGATGAGGTCAACCCGAATTTCAGCTTCTTTGATTTCATTGTGGTTTCCTTCCTGATGGCATCGATGGCCCTTTACCTCTTCTTACCGAGCCTTCCGTGGGTTCTCACGGGAAAAGCTTACTACTCATACGACAGGCCACTGGTTATAGCAGAGGTCGTTCTGACGGCCATTGCTGTGACTATCTATCTGCTCTACAGAAAATCAGAGGAGAAAGAGAAGAGAGACCTCACGGCACAGGATAACCCAGCCCCTTCAGAATCATCCTCAGGGCAAGCAGAGCCATGACGACCGCGAAGGCGTTCTTCAGGTTCTTCGCCTTGGTTCTCTTGGCAATCCTTGCCCCGAGCTGGGCGCCGACTATCAAGCCCGGAATGAGGAGAACGAGCCAGTGAAGCTCGACGTTCCCCAGGGTGTAGTGCTTTATGGCACCAGCCGTGGCGGTGAAGACTATGGCGAAGCTGGAAGTGGCCACCGCGTAGTGTATCGGGAGACCGAGCCACGTCAGGAAGGGCACGTTGATTATCCCTCCTCCGACGCCGAGCAGGCCACTCGCTATTCCAGCGAAAAAGCCGCCGATTGGGACGAGCCTGTAGTCAACCTCCACGTCTTCAAGCCTTACTTCCGTTGGCTCCGCCGTTTTCTTGCGGTAAATCCTGATTGCGACTATGATGAGCGTTGCTCCAAAGATGACCTTAAGCGTTCCAGCGCTTATGAAGCTCGTCATCCAGGCCCCGATGTATGCTCCAATCACTGCGGTGCTAGCGAGCAGAAGGCCAATCTTGTAGTGTATCCTCTTCTGCCTAGAGTATGCGAGGGCAGAGCTCAGTGAGGTAAAAACAACCGCGGCGGAGGAAGTTCCCACCGCGTGGTGTATCTCAACCCCAAGCAGGTTAAGCGTCGGCACTATCAGAAAGCCCCCACCGAGGCCGAAGAGGGCCGCGAGGATTCCTATGAACACGCCAACCGCGAAATAGCCAAGGTATTTGAGCAATCAATCACCTCCGTTACAGCTCGAAGGCTATCGCCTCTATGAGCTTTATCAGTGCCTCAAGGTCGCCCAAGTGGAGCGTCTCGACCTCGCTGTGGAGGTACTTTATGGGCACGCTCAGGGCCAAAACCTCGCTCTTGCTCTGGAAGACAGAGGCGTCTGTTCCGCCTCCAGTCACACCGATCTGAATAGGTATATCGTTCTTCTCCGCTATTTCCCAGACCTTCCTAGCGAGCCTGCGAGTGTAAATCGCTGAGTTGTCCACGGCCCTTATGAGCGCTCCGCCACCGAGCTTCACATCTCCAGTCAGCTCGGAGCAGCAGGCGAAGGAATCGATGGCGAATGCGTACTTTGGAGAGTAGTGCTCCGCGAGGAACTTGGCCCCCTTAAGGCCTATCTCCTCCTGGACGGTGAAGGCAAAGATGAAGCGGCCGTTGAGGTCGTGGTCGACCAGGTCCTTAATAGCCTCAACGAGGGCAACCACACCGAAGCGGTCGTCCAAGGAGCGGGTCGAGACGTAGCGGTTGTTGAGCACCGCGAAGTGCTTCTTGAAGACCGCATAGTCCAGAACCTTGACTCCCATCTCGAGGGCTTCCTCCTTGCTCTCCGCTCCGATGTCAATGGTGAGCCTGTTCCATGGAACCGTATCGAACTTCCTCTCAAGGTTCAGGTGGACTGGCAAAGCCCCTATAACGCCGTCGAGCTTCCCGCTCTCGGTGATTACATCCACGTGCCTGCCGTAGAGGAGGCGGTCGTCTATTCCACCGATTTTCCTGAAGCGGAGCTTCCCATCGGGGGTTATGCCCGTAATCAGAAGCCCAATCTCGTCCATGTGGGCCATGAAGATGGCCTTGAGCTCACCCTCGCCCAGCTCTACGATGAGGTTTCCGATAGTGTCCACGGTGCAGTCCACGTAGGGCTCAAGCCATTCCATGAGCTTCTCCCTAACATTCTCCTCGTAGCCGGAAATACCTGGTATGGCGGTTATCTCCCTCAGCTCTTCAACGAGCATTTTCATCACCTCAGAGCATCTTTACCTCCTCAATCGGTCTGACCTTTAGAACCTCCCGATTAACTAAGTCTCCTGGAACCTCACCGCGGAGAACGGTGAGAAGGTTCTTCACAGCCCGAAAGCCCATGTCCTCCATTGCTTCCCTGCTCAGACCAGCGTGGTGCGGCGTTAGAACCGTCTCCCACTCCATGCCGAAGAGCTCGTGCTCGGTAACGGGCTCCCTCTCGAAGACGTCCGTGGCGTAGCCCTTCAGCTTTCCGTCTTTCAGTGCCTTCACGAGGGCCTCCTCATCCACGAGGCTTCCGCGGCCGATGTTGACGAGGTATTTCCCTTCCATGAGCTTTAGGCGTTCCTCGTTGATGATGTGGTAGGTTTCCGGCGTTGCAGGGAGGGCCAAAACAACGATGTCAGCGCTCTTGAGAACCTCCTCGAGCGGGAGGTACTTCGCGTTAACCTCTTCTTCGATGTCTTTCTTCCTCGAGCGCGACCAGTACACCACTTCCGTGCCGAGCGCCTTGACTCGCCTCGCTATGGCCTTCCCTATCGCCCCCATGCCGAGTATCCCAACGGTTTTGCCGTAAACGGTCTCAATGTCCTTGAAGCCACTCCATATTACTGTGTGAGACTCCCACTTTCCAGCACGTATGAACCTGTCGGTGTAGGCTATCTTCCTGAGGAGGGCTATCATAAGCCCGACGGCGAACTCGGCGACTGCCTCGCTTAGAACACCGCTAACCTTTGTGACGTATATTCCCCTCTCGGTGGCGGCCTTCACGTCGACGTGGTCGTAGCCGGCGGAGTGGCAGCTTATAACTTTGAGCCTTTCGGCCCTCTCGATGACTTCACGCGGGATTGGGTTTAAGGGGGAAACAATTATCCCGTCGAATTCCCCAATTTTCTCCTTGAGCTCCTCCACACTTGGATATAGGAGCAGCTCAACGTCTGCGTGCTTTTTGAGTTCCTCTAAAGGCTTGCTTTTCATTTTAAAAAGAACGCCCACCTTTGGTCTCATGTTTCCCACCTTAAGATGATTATCGAAACGGGCTAATAAGTTTTCCGCCTCCCGGGAAAGCTTAAAAAGTTTTTCTGGCCTCTCACTTTAGGTGGTGCCGATGAAGGTTGAGCGAAAGAAGTGGAGCGAGGAGTTCAGCGAGTGGTACAACGAGCTGATTGAAACTGCCGGGATACAGGACAAGCGCTACCCGGTCAAGGGAATGAACATCTGGCTCCCGTACGGGCTTAAAATAATGCGCAACATTGAGAGGTTCATACATGCCGAGATGGAAAGAACCGGCCACGATGAGGTTCTCTTCCCGGCACTCATCCCTGAAACCGAGTTCCAGAAGGAGGCAGAACACATAGCGGGCTTTGAAGGTGAGGTCTTCTGGGTCACCCACGCAGGTCACGATCCCCTCGACATCAAGCTCATCCTCAGGCCGACGAGCGAGACGGCAATGTACTCAATGTTCGCTCTCTGGATTCGCTCACATGCCGACCTTCCCTTCAAGGTCTACCAGATAGTTAACACCTACCGCTACGAGACCAAGCACACGAGGCCGCTCATCCGTGTCAGGGAGATTAGCAGGTTTTTTGAAGCTCACACAGCCCATGACAGCTTTGAAGACGCCGAGAGGCAGATAAAGGAGGATCTTGAGATATTCGACAACCTCGCCAAGTTCCTTGCAATCCCATACATCGTCTCCAAGAGGCCCGAATGGGACAAGTTCCCGGGTGCATACTACTCCCTCGGCGCCGAGGTCATGATGCCCGACGGGAGAACGCTCCAGATAGGAACGATGCACAACTACAGGCAGAACTTTGCCAAGGCCTACGAGATACTCTACGAGACCGAGGATGGCGACCATGAGTACGTCCACCAGACGACCTTCGGAATGAGCGAGAGGCTTTTGGCTGCTGTCATAGCCATCCACGGCGACGACAGGGGAATGGTCCTGCCACCGACGATAGCGCCGATCCAGGTAGTCATAGTACCGATTCCGAAGAAAGACGCCGAGGCCGATGTGTTCGCCTACGCGAGGGAGATAGCGGATGAGCTTAAAGCCGCAGGAATCAGGGTGCATGTAGACGAGCGCGACATAAGGCCGGGCAGGAAGTTCTACGACTGGGAGCTCAAGGGCGTGCCGCTTAGAATAGAGGTCGGCCCGAGAGACGTCGAAGGAAGAAAAGCAGTTCTGGCGAGACGTGACACGCTCACGAAGGAGACCGTTGAGAGGGAGGGAATAGTCGAGGCCGTCAGGAAGACCCTCGACGAAATCCACGCGAACCTCTACACGAGGGCAGAGGAGTTCCTCAGGAGCCACATAAAGCGCGTTGACACCATCGAGGAGGCCAAGGCCGTCTTTGAGGACAGGCGCGGAATAGTCGAGATTCCCTGGTGCGGCGAGGAGGAGTGCGGTCTGAAAATGGAAGAGGAACTCGAAGCTAAGATGCTCGGAACGCCCTATCCCGAGGAGAAGGCCAGGGAGGGCACTGAAGGCAAGAAGTGTCCCATCTGCGGAAGGGAAGCCAAGTTCATCGCCAGGTTTGCGAGAACATACTGAACTTTCCTTTCTATTCTCCCACACTTCACTTTTGGAGTACAGTTAGAAAACAGTCGAGAAAAGGGAATAGGGCAAAATCAGGCGCTCTCGTTCTCGATGACGGCTTCAAGGAGCTCGACGGCCTGCTTGATGTAGAGGTAGGCCTTCCTGATGTGGACGCTGAAGACAACCCAGCGCAGGGTCCTTCCCTCGTCCGGAATGCCGTACATCAGCGCCTTCTCGAATTCGGCGGTGGCGTTGGTGTAGAGCTCCATCGCAAGCTGGAGTGTCTCGTTGCTGACGTTGGCCTGGACGCTGAGGTTGTAGAGCTCGTTGAACTTCTCCTCGTCGCTCTGGTAGAGGTAGTACCAGGCGATGGACTGCTTGATGAAGTTCTCATAGCTCCAAGCGGTGGCACCGGCGGCTCCCGCGAATGGGACAAGTGCCACCATCAAAACCACGAGGAGTGCAACGGCCCTCTTCATGGTTCCACCCCCTTCAAATGTATTCATCCATGAGTACCTTTAAATTCTTTTCTCCCCTAACGTTTAAAAAATGAACATCGAATGAAGTACTATGATTTTGGGAATCCACGACGGCCACGATGCAGGGGCTGTGCTAATAGATGGTGAGAGGATTTTCGCGGTCAACGAGGAGAGGCTGAACAGAGTTAAGAAGTACCGCGGCTTTCCGGAGCTGAGCGTTAGGAAAGTCCTTGAGATGGCGGACGCTTCAATAGAAGACGTCGAGGTTATAGCGGTAGCTGGCGTTTTCAGGAAGCAGAAGAGGCTTCTGGAGCTTGAGGCCCATCTCAGGGACATCTTTGGCCCGGACTTCAAGCGAAAGGTCCTCTTCGTCGAGCACCACCTCGCCCACTCGGCGAGTGCCTACTACACGAGCGGCTGGAAGGATGCTATAGCCCTAAGCATAGACGCTGCCGGAGATGGGTTGAGCTCATCAATCTATATCGCGAGAGATGGAGAGATGATTAAAATCGCCCAGAGCACCTATCTAGACTCCCTCGGCGACTTCTATGCATCGGTTACCGAGCTGCTCGGTTTCAAGCCGATGAGACACGAGGGTAAAGTGATGAGCCTGGCAGCATACGGAAGACCGAGCTACGACTTAAGCAACATCATCGAGCTCAACGGCCTAACCTTTGACAATCACCTCAAGCTCATCGGCGTCGAGGCGACGAGAAAGTTCGCCGAGCTCTTCGGCTATCCTCTAAGTAAAGCCAAAGAGATAGCCAGTCAGATGAAGCGCGGGAAGCTTGACGGCGAACTCCAGAGAAGGGCAATAGAGATAGCGGCCAGCGCTCAGGCGCACCTCGAAAAGCTCATTGACGAGCTAGGGCTTAAGCTGAAGGACTATGGTCTTCCGCTCGCCTACGCCGGCGGAGTTGCCCAGAACGTCAAGGCCAACGCCATTCTGAGAAAGCTCTTCCCAAGCTTGTGGGTCTTCCCAGCGATGGACGATGGAGGACTGGCGTTTGGAGCAGCGGTCTTCGTTAAGGCCCAGATGGAAAGGCTCGACGGAAGGTGGAGACCCTTCAAGCTTGAGCACGTTTACCTTGGCCCTGGCTACTCAAGGGAAGAAGTTGAGGGGTTCCTTAAGGAAGAGGGCATCGCCTACGAGGAAGTAAGCGACGTCCCCTCCTTCGTTGCAGATGCGCTAACCGATGGAAAAATCGTCGCCTTCTTCCAGGGGAGAATGGAGTTTGGGCCAAGAGCCTTGGGCAACCGCTCTATTTTAGCAGACCCAAGGGAGGAGGGAGTTAAGGAGAGGCTCAACGTGGCCCTAAGGAGAGACGTCTTCCAGCCCTTCGCACCTTCGATGCTCGAAGAGCGGACAGAAGAATATCTGGCAGACCTCAACGGCGAGCCCAACAGGTTCATGACGATGAGCTACACCGCGAGCGACGAGTTTAGAAGGGAAGCCCCGGCGGTTGTCCACGTGGACGGAACAACGAGGCCGCAGAGCGTTGTGAGGGAGCTCAACCCAGTTTACTACGACATCATAAAAGCCTTTGAGAGGAGAACTGGCCTTGGCGCTGTGCTGAACACGAGCTTCAACATGCACGGCGAACCGATAGTCTGCTCGCCGAAGGATGCCCTCGAAAGCTTCAGAAAGGCGGGGCTGGACGTGCTGGTTCTTGAGGGATTTGTCGTTCATCAGTGAACTTTACTATTCTTCGATGTCCATCTTTTCGCTGAGGTAAAGTTATAAACATTGGACCGAAGGGCCTTTGGTGATTCTCATGGCGCTGAGCGACAGATTAGATCTCGTTAACCCTTCTGAGATTAGAAAGCTCTTCGACCTCGCTCAGGGTGTCGAGGGCCTCATCTCACTCGGAATCGGAGAACCTGACTTTGACACCCCAGAGCATATCAAGGAGTACGCAAAAGAGGCCCTAGACAAGGGGATGACACATTATAGCCCCAACGCCGGAATCATGATGCTCCGCGAGGCCGTTGCATGGAAGCTAAAGGAGCAGAACGGCATCGAGGTTGACCCCAAGAGCCAGGTAATGATAACCGTCGGGGCCAACCAGGCGTTCATCATGGGGCTCGCAGCGTTTCTCAGGGATAACGAGGAGGTTCTGATCCCAAGCCCGATGTTCGTGAGCTATGCCCCAGCGGTAATCCTCGCAGGAGGAAAACCAGTTGAAGTCCCGACCTATGAAGAGAACGAGTTCCGCCTGAGCGTTGATGACCTCGAGAAATACGTTACCGAGAAGACGAGGGCCCTCATAATAAACAGTCCGAACAACCCAACGGGAGCCGTTTTGACCAAGAAGGACCTCGAGGAGATAGCCGATTTTGCCGTCGAGCACGACCTGATAGTTTTCAGCGACGAGGTTTATGAGCACTTCGTTTACGACGGCGTCAGAAACCACAGCATAGCGGCTCTCGACGGCATGTTCGAGAGGACGATAACGATAAACGGCTTCTCCAAGACTTTCGCCATGACCGGCTGGCGCCTCGGCTTCGTTGCCGCGCCGGAGTGGATAATCGAAAAGATGACCCGCTTCCAGATGTACAACGCCACCTGTCCCGTAACTTTCGTCCAGTACGCGGCTGCAAAAGCTTTGAGGGACGAGAGGAGCTGGAAGGCCGTCGAGGAGATGCGCAGGGAGTACGAAAGGAGGAGAAACCTCGTCTGGAAGAGGCTGAACGAGATGGGCCTGCCGACAGTCAAACCGAAGGGAGCCTTCTACATATTCCCGCGCATAAAGGACACTGGGCTGACGAGCAAAGAGTTCAGCGAACTGATGCTCCTCGAGGCGAAGGTCGCGGTCGTTCCCGGCAGCGCCTTCGGAGAGGCCGGCGAGGGCTACATAAGGATAAGCTACGCCACTGCCTACGAGCAGCTTGAAGAAGCAATGGACAGAATGGAGAAGGTGTTAAAAGAGAAAAAGCTGGTCTGAGGTTTTCCTTTTTCCATTTGACCTCACAGGCGCTCCAACATGGCGTTTATCTCTTCTCCAACTTCTATGATCGCGTAGTAGCCTTTGAAGAGCGGCCCAGGGTTTATTACAGTGGTTTCTCCAATTCTGTCGACGCCCCTCGCCTCGTGGATGTGGCCGCAGATGACCAGGGGCGGCTGCCTCTCCTCGATGAAACTCCTCAACGCCTTACTGCCGACGTGAAGTCCGGAGCGAACTTTGTCAGTTACCGTGTTGTAGGGTGGAGCGTGGGAGAGTATCACGTCTCCCTTTTGGTAGTTCCTCTCAAGAATCCCGTGGATTTCTTCTTCGGTTAGCTCCCATATTGTGTTGAAAGGGGTGATGTTTGAGCCACCGACTCCAACGACGCCCAGTCCGTTGAGCTCAACCCGCTTGTTGTGGACAGAAATTCCGAGTTCTTCCAAAAGCTCTGGCACGTCCCTGCCGTCGCAGTTGCCGTGGACGGCTATGATTGGCTTGCCGAGCTCCAAGAGAGGCCCCAGAATCCTCCTGGCCGTTTCAGCACCGCTGAAGTTGGTTACGTCCCCTGCAATGAGCAGGGCATCGAAGTCCTCCGCAGAGAGCCTGCTGGAGAACTTCTCGACCATTTCGAGGTTTCCATGGAGGTCAGTTATAGCGACAAGCCTCATTGCTACCACCTCAGAACAAAAATGATGAGAGACTCAGAAGTACATGCCCATCTCCTCGGCTATCTTCCTGAGGCGCGCTATCCTCTTCTCCGTTGGCGGGTGGGTGGAGAACAACTCGGCGACACTCATTCCCCTGAAGGGGTTCACTATGAACATATGAGCGGTGGCTGGGTTGCCTTCGCTCATAGGCCTGTATCTCACCGCGGCTTCAATCTTTTCGAGTGCCCTCGCGAGGGCCCACGGCTTGCCGCTTATTCTGGCCCCAGTTTCGTCCGCCAGGTACTCCCTTGAGCGGCTTATTGCCATCTGTATCATCATCGCCACTATCGGGGCGAGGATGGCTATGAGGATAGCCGTGATCACGTTGCTTCCGTCCCTGTCGTCCCTGCCAAAGCCGCCGAAGATGGCTACCCACCTCGCCCAGTAGGCGAGGTTAATTATGGCCCCAGCCAGGGCTGCCGCAATTGTGCTTATGAGTATGTCCCTGTTCTTTACGTGGCCCAGCTCGTGAGCTATGACTCCTTCGAGCTCGTCCCTGTCGAGAATCCTAAGGAGACCTTGGGTAACAGCCACTACCGCGTGCTTAGGATCCCTGCCAGTCGCGAAGGCGTTTGGCGTCTCGCTGGGAATTATCGCAATCCTTGGCGTGGGAATGCCCGCCTTTTCGGCGAGCTTTCTGACTATAGCGTAGAGCTCTGGGGCCTCGCTCTCGTCCACTATCCTTGCCCTGTACCAAGCGAGCACTATCTTGTCGCTGTACCAGTAGGAGAAGGAGTTTATCGCCAGCGCGAAGAGGAACATCAGGAAGGCCGCGTCCTGGCCGCCTATGACGTAGCCGATGGCCATCAACAGGCCAGTGAGGAAACCCATGAGCAGGCTTGTTCTCAACCAGAGCTCAAGTCCCATTCTATCACCTCCTCAGATATTTTACTATATCGTCAAACCTGTCACTCCAGTCTACAATTCCAACGCGCCTTTTAACTCCTCCCTCCAAGAGGTGTACTATTTCCTCTACGATTTCTTCGGGAGTCTTTCCAGTTGTATCCACTTCAATCACGTTCTCGTTCTCTTCCAGAGCCTCAACCAGTATCTCGTCTATGAGCTCGGCCTCCACGTTCTCCCCTACCTTTTCCTTTGGGTAGTCCCTCTCAATTAAACGTTGCGCCACAATTTTGGGGTCTGCCCTCAGGACTATCACGAAATCCACCGGAACGTAGTGGCTCAGATGGCCGTCTATGACCACGTTCTCCCCAATGGTCTTGTCCATGACCTCGGCGAGCTCATCAACGTCTATCTCGATTTCATCGCCAACCCTCTCGCCTATCCCGTGTTCGACCGCGAAGTCTTTTACGCTTATGTACTCGTAGCCCAGCCTCCCGGCGAGCAGTTTTGAGACTGTTGTCTTCCCAACCCCAGGCGTTCCTGTTATTGCTATCCTCATGCCCTCACCAGTTTTAATAACCACAAGTAGGTTTTTAAACCTATGGTCTCGCTTCGACACTTGTCGATTTCAACTTTAGCAGAAAACGAAAGACTTATAAGGTTTGGGGCCCCTAATTATGGCAGGTGAGTAGTATGAAGCGGCTGAAATCCACCCTACTTCAGAAGAGGCTTCAGGTGGTAAGGGAAAGGAAAAAGATGCTCCTCCTCGAGGAGGCCAGGCTGGTTAGGCTTTCCCGCCAGAAGAAAATAGCTGCGGAGGTTCTTTCCAAGGTTAGGAAGGAGAAGTTCCAGGTCTTGATGGAAGAAGCAAGGCTCATAAGAACCCTTAAGCAGAGCGGCTACCCAGCCGTCTGACTCCCTCAACTTTAAAAACTTTGTAAAGAAAGGGGAAAAGCTCAGAAGACGGTGAGCTTGTCCTCAAGAATCATCTTCTGGATCTTGGTTATGTCGGCGAGCCAAGCGTCGGCTATCTCGTAGGCGGGCTTCTGTATGGCATCGATGCTGTAGCCCTTCTTAGGTATCACCTGGATGCTGGCAACGAGCGGCTCGTCAATCGGCTTGCCTATCTGGCTGAGTATCCTGACGTAGACCTCCTCGACGCCCTCGACCTGCTCGGCGATGTCGTTGGCGATGAGCATCGAGAGGAGGTTGTAAATCTTTCCAACGTGGCTGACCGGGTTCTTTCCAGCGGCGGCCTCCATGCTCATGTGCCTGTTTGGAGTGATGAGGCCGTTAACACGGTTGCCCCTACCAACGGAACCGTCGTCGCCGGCCTCGGCTGAAGTTCCGGTGACGGTGATGTAGTAGATGCCCTTCTCCGGGTCGTCGGCGGTGTTGACGTAGATGTTGACCTTCCTCTCGGTGTGGGCCTCGGCGACGCCCTTAGCGGCCTCGTAGATGGCCTCCTTGACGACAAAGTACTCCTCAGGGTTCTGAACCTCGCTGTCGACTATGGCGGCGGCTATAGTTATGTCTATCTCATCGCCCCTCCTGAGGCCCATGACCTTGATGTCCTCACCAACAGCCGGCCACTTCTTCTTGAACTCGTCGCTGTTGAGCAGCTTTTCGGTCTCAAGGACTATCCTCTCGGTTTCGCTAAGCGGAGCGTAGCCGACACCGAAGGAGGTGTCGTTGGCGAGCGGAATCGGAGTCTCCTTGGCCTTGTTGAAGACTCCAACGAGGTCAACGCTTCCCTGGCCTATGCGGGAGTCGATGACGACGTGGTAGTCGAGATCAAGGTGCCTGACGGCATTCTTCAGGTACTCCCTGGCAGCCTTTATTGCGACCTCGTGAACGGGGAACATCTCCCTATCGACTATCTCGACAGCCCTACCGGAGAGGAGAATGTAAATTGGCTTGATGACCTCACCGCCACCGAAGCGCGGGTAGGCCTTACCGCCAACGACCTCGACCTGATCCGTGTTGTGGTGGAGGATAATTCCATATCTCTTTATGTACTCCCTGCTGAGAGCCCTGCTAACGGCCTCGGCTATACCGTCGGCTATGCTGTCGGGGTGTCCTATTCCCTTTCTTTCGACGAGCTCGACCTTCTGCATCTCCACAGGAGTCCTAACGAGCTCCTCAACCACTATGTTCCTAACCTTCTCGGCCATGAGCGTCACCTCAACTTTGTTGTCTTGGACGGGTCTGTTCATCAGCTTATATAATTTTCGGCATGAATTAGGAAGACTAATATTCTCCACAGTTATGAAATCCGAAACCCTTAAAATTTTCCTCGAAAATTCTCCATAACGGGTAAGCATCCGACGCCGCTCGGCAGCCCGGCCGTGGGAGCTTCCCAAAGGGATGCTGTGAGCACGGTGGACGGCCGAGCGAACAGGGCTTGGCCTCCGGACCGCTCGAGACTGCCTTCCGGCTTTCGATGAAGGCGGGGGATCAGCCAAGCCCACATTTTTAAGGACTTCCCCCAACTTTTTCTGGTGAAAACATGGGGCTGAAGAAAATAGTCTCCGAGATTAGAGCCGTTCTCGACGAAAAGGACGCCCTCAGGGAAGAAGCATTGAAACTCACGAGAGAGATAGTAAGACTGAGCGGGGACACGATAAAGGCCCTCCACAGGGGAGAAATTGAGAAAGCCGAGGAGAGGCTCAAACTGGCGCGCGAGAAAGTTGCGCAGCTGAGGGAGAGACTGGCCGACCACCCAGACCTCTACTTCAGCGGCTACGTCCAGAGCGCTCACCAGGAGTTCGTTGAGGCGACGCTTTTCTACAGCTACATCGCTGGGAGGGACTTCCCGTCCCCGGGAGAACTCGGCGTTCCAGCGGCGGACTATGCCCTGGGCATAGGGGACTTCATCGGCGAGCTGAGGAGACATTTCCTGCTGTTGCTCCTTGAGGGCAAACTGGATAAAGCCGAGGAAGTCTACAGATTCATGGAAGAGGCCTACGAGGAGCTCATGACGCTCGAATATCCAAAAGGTCTTGTAAACATTCGCCAGAAGCAGGATCAGGCAAGGCACATTCTCGAGAGAACTCTCGAAGATTTGACGAGGGCGAAGCTGAGCAAGAGCCTAGAGGAGAAGCTCGAGAAAACTCTAAAGGATTAGCTAATTACATAATTAGGTGATTCAGTTATTATGGAATTAAACAAAAAGCTCGAGAGGATTGCGGAGGTTCAGCGGAAGCTCGCCGCCAGGGTAGTCGAGAGGCCGCTCAACTTGGAGGACATCGAAACAGTTGGGGCAGTTGATGTTTCCTACAGGGAGAGCCTCGCGAGGAGCGCTTTCATCCTGTGCTCTTTTCCTTCCTGCGAGGTTCTGAAATCCAAGGTTATAGAAACCGAAGTTAGCTTTCCCTACGTTTCGACGTTCTTTTTCCTCAGGGAGACAAGGTCAGTCCTCTTGGCCCTTCGCGGTGAAGAGTTCGATGTCCTGCTCGTCGAGGGCCACGGAAGGGCACACCCCAGGGGCTACGGGCTGGCCTCCCATATAGGTCTCCTACTCCATAAACCAACCATAGGCGTCGCCAAAAGGCCCCTGCGCGGCGTTCCTGAGGAATCCTTCGTGAGGGTGGGAAAAGCTTATGTAAGCGTCGGACATCTAATCGATTTGAACTCTGCGGTGAGAATCGTTGAAGCTCTACTAGAGCGAGGCTATCCAAAACCGCTAAAACTCGCTGATAGGCTCTCAAAGAGGGGAAGCCTATGAAGAAGCTCAAACTGCTAGTCACGCTCGCAAAAAGGGGTGCGATAGGTGAAAAAGTCAAGATAACTCTCAGGGAGCTCGCCGATGAGCTAGAAATATCTCCCCAATCGGTTCTCAGGCTGCTAGACGAGATGGAGAAGGAAGGCCTGGTTTCCAAAGAGGTCTTGGGCAGGAAAACCTACGTCGAGATAGACCATGAGGGGCTAGCGTTCCTCGAAAGCCTCTGCGATGCCATCTCCGAGGCGCTCTACAACGGGGTAATAATAGGAGAGGTAATCTCAGGAATCGGAGAGGGGGCCTATTACGTTAAGCAGTACGCCCACCTAATAAGGGAGTACCTCGGTTTCGATCCATATCCCGGAACGCTCAACATCAGGGTTCTCTTCCCGAAGACCGTTTTCGACGCCCTCTGTGGGGTCAGGCCTGTTGTACTCCCGGGCTTCACCAAGGATGGCAGAACCTTTGGGGACGTCAAGGCCTACCGCATTAGGATCAACGACATAGAGGGCGCGATAGTGGTACCCTCGAGAACCGTCCATCCGCCCAGAATAGCTGAAATAATAGCTCCCGTCTATTTGAGGGAAGCACTAAACCTTAAGGACGGGTCAAGAATAACTCTAAGGGTCGTGAAAGGATGAAGGAGGAATGGAAGTCCATCCTAACAGGGGCGGGAATCGGAGCGTTTCTTGGATTCACCGTGGCAGTGGCACTCTACTCCACCCTCAACAACGATGATGTGGTATACTTGATATACGTGGGCATGCTCATCGGTGCACTCCTCGGCCTTAGGTACAGGATTGAGGTCAACGCCTCCGCCTATTCCTTTCCCCTTGGTTTTGCGGTCACTGTTATCCTAGCCGGCATCTGGATGGTGAGGGACGTAAGGCCGACCGAGGTCTACCTGTTCCTGGCCGCAGTGATGACTATAATGCTCTTCATAAAATCCGAGGGTCTTTTAGACATGTTCCTCGTGCCGATAACATACTTCGGGGGCTTTACAGTGGCTATGCTGGCCTTTAAGGGCTACCAGCCGCTCCAGGGGACAGAAGGTGCTGTTGTAAGCCTCTTTGTGGTTGGTGTGATGGGGGCGATCTTAGCATTCTTTGCGGTCTTCGCGAGGTGGACCTTTACAAAAGCGAAGAAGATCCCAATGAGGTAACGTTTAAATATGTTCGCCAGTAACCTACTCTGGTGGTTAGAATGGTGATGCGTCTCTCGAGGCTCTACGGAAAGCAGATTTACAACACCAGGGGCTACTATGTCGGCTACGTCGACGAGGTTCTCATTGAGATAGACAAAGGACGCGGGAAGATCCTTGCCCTTGGACTGCCTGGCGAGAAAGTCGGCGTTCCCTACGACAGGGTCACGGCGATAGGCGACATAATCCTCGTAAGGTCAAAAGAAGAGTGAGGCTAAGCCTCTTTAACTTTTAATGCCTCAAGGAACTTTTCCGTTATTGCCTCTTCTGCCAGCCTTAGGAGAGAGCTCTTGTCCTTGGCTAGCTTGAAGATCCCGAGGGGAATCCTCGCGCCGCCAGACTGGGCGTGGCCACCGCCGCTTCCGATGTCGCCAAAGGCCTCCCTGAGAACTGCCCCGATATTGACCCTGACGTCGCGCGTTCTGGCTGAAATCTCAATCCTGTCGTCAACGATGCCGAAGACGAGAACCGTCGTTATTCCCTCCAGCCTCAGGAGGAAGTCCGCCGATTCCGCTATGGCGTCGCGGTTGGTGATGAACCCAACGTTGGAAATGACCACGTTCTTGTAGATGCGCCTGTTCATTATGGCCTTCGCGAGTATCTCGGCAGTTTCAGTGGATATGTCCGGGTGCTCTATCTTATCGAGGAGCTCATAGTCCACCTTCTCGGCTAAGAACTCAATGGCCTTCAAATCGACATGACTGAGTTTGGAGAACTTTTTGGTGTCGATATATACGCCATAGAACAGGGCCGTCCCGAGGATGTGGTTAACCGAGATGTTGAGCATCCTCAGATATTCTGCCAGTATTGCGGAGGAGGAATGGACCTCGGGCCTTATGTCAAGGAAGGCATCCTCGGGAAGGAGCTCCTGAAGGTGCTGGAGGATTTGATGGTGGTCGATGAGAACTTTTATCTTTTCGTAGTCACTCTGGTCGAGTATCGTCAGGTTTCCATTAGGCTGACAGTCAACGAGGGCTATGAAGGGGTAGCGCCTCAGCTCATAGGAGCCGCGGGATATTTTCCTGAGCTCTACTCCGAGGAGGTTCACAAAGGCCCTGTTCTCGTGGTGGGTTATCTCACCACCGTAGACTATCTGGGTCTTGAATCCGAGGGTCTGGGCTATGACGCTCAGGGCTGTGGCGCTTGCTATCGCGTCTGGGTCGGGATTGTCGTGTATGACAATGAGAAGGGAATCTCCCTCGTTCCGAAGCTCCTTGAGCTTCTTGACGAGAAGGTTGGCGTTTTTCTTTTCTCCGAGCATCTCAACTGTCCTTACCATTGCATCCTTGAGTGCAGCCCTTGGAGAGATCGCATAGTCCACTTTGACCTCCGCCTCAAACTCCTCATTTATCTGAGAGATGAGCTCATCAAGGCTTATTTCGTCAGGTAAGACAGTCAGAATAGGAATTTCTTTGTTGTTTGTACGTATGACGTAGACGGTTTTTTTGATTGTATCGACGTTCATCGTCGTGATTATAGCCATCTCGGCCCTCTCAATTCCAGCTTTCAGGAGTGTAGCTGTATATGAGAAATCACCTTGAATTACCTGAAAACCGCTCTCTTCAAGGGCCTTAGCCCGAAGCTCGTCTTTTTCGATGATTATAATCTCAAATTCTCCCTTGAGAGACTCAGCTATTGAGCGGCCGATTGCGCCACCCCCGAGTATCAGCACCCTCATGTTTCTCACCTTTTGCACGATAATGTTTAAATATAAGCGCTAATATACTAAGACGGTGAATTCCCTCGGGATTTCTTTGATAGAAGGATATATATAGCTAATGGTGATGAGGATGCAGCTGCCAGACAAGCAACCACTCATGGAGAACGTTGTAGTAACTTCGGTAGGGGAACTGGGAGACCTCATACAAAAAGCCCTCTCTGAGGGAAGCGGAGCGTTTCTTAAGATATTCGCCAAGGACGCGAGCGGAAAGTACTACGTTACTGTTCTCTTTGACAGATCCAAGATCTTGGCTGCAGAATGTCTGCTGGTGGACAAAAAGGAGAATCTGATCGGGGAAGAAGTAATCAGGCTGTTGAAGTCATTCATTGGTAAACCCCTGGTCGTTGACGTTTATGCCCTCGATGATCTGGAAATAAAGCTATCGATAGCGGATAACGTTGATGTATACGTCCAGACCCCGAAGATTCCACTAGACGAGCTGTTTAAGGTGAAAGCTCCCCCCGAGAAACCAACAAAGAGGGAGGAAGTAGCGGCCATAGCTGCAGCCGAGGCTGCCCCTGCGATACCAAAGCCAACCTCCATCGAGGAAGTTATGGAGAAAAAGGTTGAGGAGAAACTTCGAGAGGTTGCAAAGGAAGAGCCAAAACCCGCCCCAGTAACGAAGCCCGAGGTTATCATTAACTTAACGGGAGGGACCATTCCCGAGAACGCGTTCCAGATATATGCAGAGGACCTCCTGAATGAGGCCAAGAAGATAAAAGGTCTCAGAATCCACAGGATCGAGTTCGATGCCAACATTGGTGAGGGTGTCGTTTACCTCAACGTTCACATCCAAGGTTCCTCGGACGGGAGCGCAAGGGATATCGAGATAGCGGAGAAGAGAATGCTCCACGCGGTCAGCAAGTATGCTCCAGTTCTCCTTAGAGAAGCGGAGATTAAGCCAATAATCAGGGACGTTAGTATTGTCATTGACGGTGAGGAGGTCAAACCGCAGGAGATAGTTGACAGGGACAAAAAGAAGACTGGCAACGTTACGAAGGACGGGAGGATAACCCTCTCCGTTCTTGAGGATGTCTGGCCGTACTTCAGTGCCTACGCCAGAACTGTCATCACTGAAATAGAGAGCGCCGAGATAAGGATCAAGAAGGCCCACTTCGACGTGAAGGGACGCAGGGAGTTTGAAATAAACCTCTCTATGGCAGCGGAAACGGGAATGTCAAAAGACGAAGTCAGGAGAATTGTGAAGGATGTTCTCAGCAGACACGCAAGGGAGCTCAGCAGGAGCATAAAGAGGTATATAACAGTCCACAACATCGAGATCGAAATTATCACTCCCGAAGTTACGGCACCTTCCACCACCCACGCTACCACAGTCGGCACTTCAAGCAAAGCCGCCGAAATCCTTGCCAAAAAGGCACTCCTTGAGAAAGAAGTTGAACAACTCCTCAAGCAGGCGGGGATAGAAGAGCTCTCAATACTCACGGAAGAGAAAAAGAAGGAAGCTGAGGAAGCAATGCTCAAGAGCCGCATAGAACCTGCTGTAGAAACCCTCAAGAGCAGGATACACGCTGAGCTCAAGCTCGTTCCGAGGGTCACCTTTAAGTGGCTCAAGATGAACCACGAGGTCAGGGGCTCAACTGTCTACGTCGACATCGAGGCTAGCTTCCTGAGAGAGAGCGTTGGGGGACTCTTTGGCTCATTCTCTGGGGTCTCCGACGATAGGATACGCAGGGACGTTGCGGAAACTATAAACAGGGTTATAAAAGAAGTCTCAAGGGAGCACGGAATTGGAATGGTCCTTCGGAAGCTCAACGTTATTATCCGCTGATTGTTTCATTATCTTTTTCAGCACTCAAGATCGTCATCATCCTGACGTCAGTTCTGCCGAGGTCATCATCTATGTTACCGTGGCTGGGCCCCCTTATAACATTGACCCCGCTGACTTTTAGTCCGTCATCGAAACGTTAAGTTTTTAAGCTGAAAGTTTCCCGATGGATACATGAACACCTTAATCCTCGGCGTTCTCGCGGCGCTTACCTCAGCGTTCTCCTGGGCAGCCTCGACGATACTGATAAAGGCAGGCATGAGGAACAAAAGCCCGGTGGCCGTCAATATATTCCGCCTCTACATCGTTTCCGTAATGTTCGCGGCCATATTCCTGTTCAACGGCACGCTCTCGCAAATAGAATCTCTTTCCTGGAAGCTTCTTCTGGTAGCGTTCCTTTCCGCCCAGTTCGGCTTCGTCATAGGGGACTACTTCTACTTCAACGCCCTCAATCTCATGGGCGTCTCCAGAACGGTGCCGATAACCTCGACCTATCCCCTCTGGACGATACTGTGGACGTTCCTGTTCCTCGGAAGGAACATCAGCCCCCAGGTGTTAATCGGAGCGATACTCGTCGTTGCGGCGATAATAGTCGTCAGAAAGGCCGAGGAAGAGGAGCACCTGAACCCCAAAGGCTTCGTCTTCGCCCTCCTCGCACCGCTCTCCTGGAGCTTCGCCATACTCACTATGGACTGGCTCACCGGGAGTATGGACGTTCTTACTTTAGCTGGAATCAGGATGATGTTCGCGGCCATCGGTGTTTCGCTATTTCTACCGAGATATGGTTCCGAGCTGAGAGAGATAACGAAGCGCGAGGCGACGCTCCTCATAGGTGCCGCAATCAGCGGGCTGATGCTCGGGCAGTACCTTTTCGTCTACTCCGTCAATCTCGTTGGCTCTCAGATAGCGGCGCCAGTTTCCGCCATAAACCCAATCATAGCCTCAGCCCTTGCAATCCTGCTCCTGAAGGAGCCTCCAAACAAAAAGATAATAGAAGGTCTCGTTCTGGCCGTTCTTGGGGTCATCCTGATTTCCACCGCATGATCCGCCAACCTTTTTAAGGCTTTGAATATAGAGAATACTGCCGACAGCGAGGGTACAATCGTACCCTCGTGGGGCTCGGACGAACCCGCACCCCCAACGCGTCGGGTTGGGTGAGGGGGTTGTGCTCACGCCGAGCCCACAGGGCCGGTGCATCCACCCGCGCGAGCGAATGAACGCGGGCCTCTGTCGCCGGCCCACAGCTTTTCCACCCTCTTCTGAACCGTAAAACGGCGCTCTGGACAAAACTTATAACCCAGAAGACTACAGTCAATAACTGGTGGTTATTTATGGTGATAATACCCCGCCCCATAGACCCCCGAGAGATAAGGCGAATTCGAAAGGAATTAGGAATAACCCAGGAGGAGCTCGCCGAAAGGGCAGGAGTGACACAGGCTTACATAGCTAAGCTTGAGGCGGGAAAGGTCGACCCCCGGCTGTCCACGTTCAACCGAATTCTTCAGGCCCTTCTCGAGTGCAAAAAGGCCCAGCTTAGGGCTAAAGATGTTATGTCCTCCCCGGTCATCTCCGTCAAGCCTTATGAGAGTGTGGAAAACGTCATCAAGATAATGAATGAGCACAACATTTCTCAGATTCCGGTGATAGCTGGCAACAAGGTCGTTGGCTCGGTTACAGAGCGAACCCTCATCAGGCAGAGCCTTGAGTACGAGGACATCTACGACAGGAAGGTTATGGAGGTTATGGAGGAGCCCTTCCCGATAGTCAGTGAGGACGAAGACCTAGAGGTCGTGAAGTATCTCTTAGAGGAACACCCGGCTGTTCTCGTCCAGGACAAGGAGGGAAGAATGACGGGGATAATCACGAGGGTTGACATCTTCAGGATTGGGAAAGAAAAAGAGTAGTCTTCATATCTCTTTTTGCCCGAGTGTTTGGAAAAGCTCCCAGCATCGTGATATCGCCACATTTTTGAAAAGCCTTTTCGATGGGAGTATATTCTCCCCCAACTTTACGTTTTTAGACTTTTGAAGGCGTCTACATGAAAATGTTTTTATCGTCCGCGCACAAACATCCACAAGATTAGTTGTCCCATAATGGGGGGATGGATTGTGAAAAAGGTGTTATTCCTCATGGTTCTAATCCTCATCGGTGTCTTCTCCCAGTGCGTCGGGGCGACCACAATAGCCGTTGATGTATCGCACGATGAAGGAACGATTGCACTGGTTGCCTCGATAGTTGACCCAACGACGGGTAAGATCGTGGCAGAGGGGATTATTCCGACCCTCTCCTGGTACGACTGGTCTTACTTCGGATACGAGCCAGAACTGGAAAACGCAGGCGTAAAGAGGTTGGGAGATGCCATAACCTACGACGCCTTGAAAGACGTGGACATGCTGATAATCGGCCAGCTTAGGGAAGGGCTTTCCCAGGGAGAGATAGACGCGATAGTGAAGTGGTTCTCCGAGGGTGGAAAAGTCCTCTGGGTGGCAGGGGATTCGGACATCAAAACCGGTGCCTACATCCAGGACAACGCAAACCGGCTCCTTGCGGCAATTCCAAATGCCAAGCTCAGGTTTGACTACGCGACAGCCACTGACACCTTCAGCAACGCGGGAAAAAGCACTTACGTAGCCGGCTACGTCAGAGTGGACCTGCACACCCCAGACGCTTCAATCCTCAACCAGGGCTACCACTCCGAGGTCGGCAAAGTGCTGTTCCACGAACCGGGTGTTCTGGCATGGGTTGATGAGAACGGCAAGTGGCATCCCCTTATCGCCGGGGAAATCCCGGAGGGAGTATACAGAATAATCACCACGAGCGGCAACGGCATGATAGAGGACTACTCCGCCCCCGAGCCAATGGCATACAGGACATGGGAAAAGGGCCTCTTCACGCTTTTAGCCGTGGAGTTCGTAAAGTTCCCGAACGGGAGGGAGAGCCTCCTTATCCTCAGCGCCGAGAGTCCCTACGGGAGCCCAGTGCCTATCTGGGTGAACCGCTATGGTTCCTATCTGTTTGACGGCCAGCAGTTTGTCACAAACCTCCTCCGCTGGGCTACCCTGCAGGCCTCAAACCTGAAGCCAGAAGAAGAAACGACTACACTAAGCACCACGACAACCACAGGCACCACAACCACAACGACAACAACATCCACAATCACTCCAACTTCGATGGTTGATGCGACTTCATCCACCACAACAACAGAAGACTCCGGAGGAATCCCAGCGTGGGGCATCGGCCTCGTCGCTGTTCTACTCCTGGGGGCCGTTATCCTGGCGTTTCTCGTGATGAAGAGGCGGTGACAATTCTTCGTTACTTTTCATACATTTTTCTCAACCTGGCCAAAATATCCAACAAGCTTATATACCACCGCCCCAACCACTCATGGACAAATAATCCAGGTGATACCAATGAGGCGAACCGCGGTGATTTTGTTCCTCGTCCTGATGCTTGGAGCGGTGGTGGCATCGGGATGTATAAGCTCCACTGAGACCACCACAACTTCAAGTACCACCTCGCCAAGCACCGAATCTCCCGCCACTACAACGAGCACAATGACAACAACCACTACCACTTCAACCGAGACACCGTATTATCCAGTCACAATAACAGACTTCGCCAACAGGACGGTTACCATTGAGAGCGAACCCCAGAGAATAGTCTCACTCGCCCCGAGCATCACCGAGAGCCTCTTCTACATAGGCGCGGGCGATAAGGTAGTCGGTGTCACCGACTACGACGACTTCCCGCCCGTGGTCAAGAACATCACGAGTGTTGGGGGCTACGGTCAGTACGCCAACATTGAGGTCATAGCGTCCCTTAATCCAGACCTCATCCTCGCGGACAGCTTCTCCATGGTAATACTGGACGACCTCGAAAAGATAGCACCGGTCGTCATCATTGACCCCAAGAACCTCACCGACATATACAGGGGCATAGAGCTCCTCGGCAAGATAACCAACCGTGAAGAGCAGGCCAAGCTCGTCGTTGCTGACATGGAAGCCAAGGTGAACTACATAACCTCAATAGTGGCCAACCAGAGCAGGCCCAAGGTGCTCTTTATTACATGGTGGAACCCGCTCTACGTTCCAGGCAACGGCACCTTCCAGAACGACCTCATAGAGCTTGCGGGAGGAGAGAATATATTCGCTGACGTGAGCGGCTGGGCGCAGGTCAGCATCGAGCAGGTTCTCGAGAGAGACCCGGACGTGATAATACTATCCGCCCACGCAGGCATCACCGCGGAAGAGCTCTGCAGCACCGAACTCGCGAACACCAATGCAGTCAAGAACGGCATGGTTTTCACCGTCAGCGACGACAACCTCGTCTCAAGGCCCGGACCGAGGATAATCTACGGATTAGAGGAAATTGCTGAGTTCCTGCACCCGGAGCTCTTCAACTATCAGCCACAGCCACTTGTCTGCAACGCAACTTCTTCGGCATCTGGCTGAGCCTTTCCTTCTTTTTCCCCTTGGCAAAGGTTAAAAACCATCCCCCCAACGTTTTTCGGTGATACCATGGAGAGAAAGACGTTTTATCGCCTGCTGCTCGCCGTCGTTCTTGTCCTCACGTTCATATACACATTGGGACTTATAGGAGTGGTTCCCTTCGAGGTGAGCTATTACATAACCCTGTTCATGGTTATGCTTTTCATCTACCTCCGCTTTGATGCAAAGGCGAGGGGAGACTGAGATGCCCTTCGCTTGACGAGCAAAGCGCGTTGAGAAGTCCTATTAACCCATGTAACCTCAAAATTGAGCCCTTGGCCCCGGTAGGCTGGAGAGAAAATCGTGAGGAAGCATAACGATTGCTCGCGCTTGCGATTTTCATACACGGTTCGGGATTAGAAACCTTGTCAATAACTAAAACGGCATCATTGTTTTGTGAGAACACGGAAGACCACAATGACCAAGAGAACTCAAAATTGAAAAGATGGAGGTGAAGCAGATACTTCACTTGCTGAGCGGGTAGAGCGAGTCGCGGTAGATGGCCGCGACGGTCTCCCTGGTAGCCTCGATTGGGGCAAGTGAGAGCAACAGGTCGAGGCTCGGGGTGGTCATGGCGAGTTCGGTGAGCTTGTCAACGTCCTCCTCGGTGAATCCGACGTCGGTGAGCTTCTGGGTAATTCCGATGTTGAAGAGCCACTCTTCAACCCTCTTTGCAACGAGCTCAGCCTCTCCTGGGACTCCCTTGGCCTCCGGGACGAGCGGCCTGTAGACCTCGGCGAGTACCCTGGCGGTGGCCGGGTAGATGTGCTTGATAACCGCCGGCAGGAGCATGGCGAGGCCGAGTCCGTGTGGAAGGTCCGGCTTCACGGCGCTGAGCGGGTGCTCGAGGGCGTGGGTGAAGTGGAGCAGGCCGTTGTCGAAGGATATGCCCGCTATCGCGGAGGCGTAGAGCAGGTAGTACCTAGCCTGCAGGTTGTCCGGGTGGGACAGGGCCTCCGGGAGGTAGTCGAATATCAGCCTGGCGGTCTCCTGGGCGAGGAGTATCGAGTACGGGCTGGCGACCTTGGTGGTGGCAGCCTCAGTGATGTGGTTGAGCGCATCAATGGTTACGTAGCGAGTCTGGTCGGCCGGAAGCTTGGTCATGAGGGCGGGGTCATCAATCGAGTAGAGCGGGTAGATACAGTCGTAGGCTATGGCCGGCTTGTACTCCTTCTCAGGAATCGAAGCCACCGCGAACCTGTCAACCTCAGTTCCGGTTCCGTGGGTAGTGTTCACGGCTATGATGGGCTTGGCCTTCGTTGGGGTGAACTTAAGCTCGTAAAGATCCCTGGCAGTCTTGTCGGTGTACTCCAGCAGAATCGCAACGCTCTTGGCGCTGTCAATTGGACTTCCACCACCAATGCCAATAACGGCCTGGGCTCCGAACTCTTTACCGAGCTGAGTGGCCTCATCGATCATATCAACGGTCGGGTTTGGGCCGACCTTGTCGTAGTGGACGTACTCAATGCCGTACTCCTCCAGGGCGGGCTTGACAACGTCCCAAGCGCCACACTTCTTGTATGAGCTCTTTCCAGTGACGAGGATGACCCTGCTTATGCCGCGGTTTTCCTTGAGGTCCTTAGCTATGTCGTAAAACTTGTTAATGGCACCGACACCGAAGTAGGTCAGTGACCTGCACCTGAGCTCAAACACCTGGTTTATGGGGATCTGGGATTCCCACAACATTGTACATCCCTCCAAATGTGTTCATTTATACCTACATCAACGGGGATAAAAACATTTCTCCAACCAGAAATGTACAACCACATGTTTTCAACGAAGAGTTTCACAAAAGCTACCACGCTCTAACTAAAAGGGTAAACAAAAGCATAAAAACATTACGGAAATTGTTACATAATTAATTTTGTTTTCTTTTAGTCGTAATTTAAAATAGTCCATTTAACATTCCCCAATAACTTTTCAGGACTATGTTGGACAAAACAAATAGAAAGGACTCTAAAGTATCCTCCCAACCCCCTCCATGCTCACTGAGGAAATCCTCTCGCGCGCTATCTTTTCAGCCGTCCTGCGCCTTATCCGGTCCTCCACCGCTTCCGGCTTTCCAAAGAATATTGCTTCCGCCGGGCACATCTCGACGCAAGCCGGCTCCATAGCAAGGCGTCTTCTGTCTGCACACATATCACACTTTGTCATGACCTTCGATTTGACGTCGAAGCTTGGAACGCCAAAGGGACACACTGCAAGGCACATGTAGCATCCTATGCACCTACCCGGGTTTATTATGATTGCCCCATCTTCATCGCGGTAGATCGCTCCAGCGGGACAGACGTCCATACATGGCGCCCTCTCGCAGTGACGGCAGTTTATTGGAATCGGAAGTCCAGTGACGGTATAGTAAATCTTTATGTTGGGTTTGCCGTCGTGAATGAAGTCGCAGACCGCCTCACAAGTCTCACAACCAATACACAGGCTGTAATCAACGTGGAGTACTCTTCGAACCATCCCACTCACCTCCCCATCAGCCACAGGTGCATGCTCTTGGCAGCATAAAGGCCGTCTTTAACTGCCTTACCAACTTTTGATGGGCCCAAAACGACGTCTCCAGCGGCAAAAACACCCTCCCTGCTCGTCATGTGATTGCTGTCAACCACAACGCGGCCCTTCCTGTCAACGGCTATCCCAATTTCTTCCGCAAATGGTGGGGTTGGATTTTGACCGACGGCGAAGATAACATAGTCAACATCGATCTGGAAGTTCGAGCCCTCTATCGGAACGGACATTCTCCTGCCACTCTCGTCGGGCTCGCTGAGCTTGGTCTTCACTAGCTCAATGGCTCTAACCTTTCCATTCTCACCTATTATCCTGACCGGCATCGTCCTCTCAAGCCACTTCACGCCCCTCTGCCGGAGGAGGTTAATCTCGTAGGCCCCGGCCGGAGCCTCCCTTATCGTCCTGCGGTAGCTGAGGTAGACCTTATCCGCTCCGAGGAGAACGCTCTCCATGGCGGCATCGACAGCGGTGTGACCGGCGCCGACGACCAGCACTTTCTTGCCCTCCATAGGTGTTACCTCGCTCCAGCTCATGTGACCGAGCTTGGCGCTCTTTATCCTGAAGAGGTACTCGAGAGCCGGGAAGACACCCTCCAGCTCCGCTCCCTCTATGTCGGGAATCCAGCACTTCCATGTTCCCGTCGCTATGAGAACCGCGTCGTACTTCTCCACAAGCTCGTTGAAGTCCACCCTGTTCTCAACGAATTCATCACCGGATTCTCCCTCCGAATTTCCGAAACACACCTTGGTTCTGGTGAAGAACTTGACGTTGTAGACCCTTTCTAATTCTTCGTAGCCTTCCCTAACGCGGTATATTGGAATCCTGAACTCCGGTATGCCAAAGAGCATTAAACCCCCAGGTTCGGGCAGCTTGTCGTAGACGTGAACCTCATGCCCCTGGCAGACTAGGTAGCCAGTAACCGCCAAACCTGCTGGTCCGGCTCCGATAACGGCTATTTTCTTCCCAGTTGGCTCGGGTCTTTCCCTACACAGGAATGCAAACCTCATTCCTCCCACATGAATCACCTCCGAATGAGCTTTAACACAGTGTCTTCCGTAAGATCATCCACTGCAGAGAGAAGGATTCTCCTATCCTCTTCAGGAAGCAACTCTAGAGGAAGACTAAGCAGGTCTTCTGGTCTGATAAGAATCTCTCCTTCCCCCGCGTTGAGGCTCGCCCTTATGAGCTCCACGCACTCCTCACTCAGCGTTCCTACGATTCTATACAGCACAACATCGCCCGAGAAGTGGGCGAGGGTTCTACAGAGGTAGGGGGAGCTATAGTATGTGAGCCTTACCAAGCACCATGTGGTTCTTTTCGAGCTCATCTTTAATCACCAGATACTCCCTTTCAAGGAACTTCATCGCAAACTTAACGCGTGAATCATCAGCTTTCGCGGTGTACTCAGTGACAAGCTGATGAAGGGTCTCCTTGGGATTCTCGCTCTTCTCGGAAGTCTCAACAAGCCGCAAGAAGTCCTCTAGGATATCATCCCTGTCAAAGTATCCAACTACTCTCCTCAGTTCTTCCCTAAGTAGTAGGTATATGCGCTCACTTACAGGCATATCCGAAGACAACAAATCCGAAGCAGAAACGATATGGGATTCACCTCTGACCTTCTTTTCTTTTATGCCTACGAGCTGAGCCAGACCATACAATATCTCTTCGGGACTGGGTGGACACCCGGGGATGTATATGTCCGGCTTTTTGCCGTATTCTGCAAGGAGTATCTCTATGCCGCCTGTTCTTAGCAGGTCTTTTCCCCTGCTCGGGCAGGTATTGAAGATTGAGTATCCATCGTAGAAGATCCCACCACTGCATGCACAGGTTCCTACTGCAACCACTATCCTCGGTTTTGACGGCATTGCCTCGTAGACAGCCTTCACCGAATAGTACGTTTGTCTGGTAAGTGGGCCCGAAACGAGAAGTGCATCTGCATGTCTCGGCGAACCAACGAGCTTGATTCCCATACGCCTTACATCATAATAAGGAGTGAATACATCGAGTATTTCAAAGTCGCAGCTGTTGCACGAACCGCTGTTGACGTGAAACACCCACACAGAGCGCCGTTTCATGACTTATCACCCTCAAGAACTTTCTCTATCCGGCCTATCCTGCACCGTCTGCAGAGCCTTTCAACATCGCCCAAGTTGAACAGCTTATCCGGAGATATACTGTGCATCTTCAAAAACAGCCTCTCTGTGTAATCCTCGTAGCGACCACACCTGGGACATCTGTAAAGATTATGCTCCACAACTTCTACTAGGTCGCGTTTATCTGGAGTCGCCAGCTCAAAGTTAATTGTTCCCTTCATGGCTCTCGTGGGGCAGACTTCAACACAGTAGTAGCACCTTATGCATCGTGCAATGTTTAGTATTATCCTCTTCTTGCCGTTCTCATAGTCTAACTCGGCACTGAGGGCGTCTGATGGGCAGACGTTCACACAGGCAGTACATCCTATGCAGAGCGCGGGGTCTATCCACGGGGCACCCCTATATTCCGGTGGCTTTTCGGTATCCGTGAAAGGATAGCGAGTTGTAACTGGGATTCTCACAGTGTCTTCCTCGGGCCTTTTCCACCCTCTGAGCTTTTCTATAAAGCTAACCGTACTCATCCACATCCCCCCGTTAGGGGAGCCGTCAGGATCCTAGCCTTCCCTCTTTTAACGTCCACAACCTGTATCCTCTCCGTGCAGGAATAGCACGGGTCGAAGGAGGTTATTATCAGTGGAGCATCCGCGACAGTGTATTCTTTGAGAACCTCTGGAACCACTGGTAGGGTGTTGTATGTGGGTGGTCTGACCTTCCAGCGGTATATCCTGTTGCCGCCTTCTGTCATCACATACATTACGAGCTCTCCCCTCGGCGCTTCGCAATAACTAAGAATCTCCTGGTATTCTGGTAGTTTCTCTATTGGAGTGTATATCTCCCCTCCGGGCATTTCATCAATGGCCTGCTCTACTATCCATACACTTTCCATGAGCTCATCCATTCTCTGGAGAACTCTACTCAGGACATCCCCTTTCCTGTAAACTGGAACTCTGAAGTCAATGTCCTTGTAGGCCGCGTACGGATAATCTCTCCTAATGTCGATATTTATTCCGGAGGCCCTTGCATTCGGGCCGAGAACAGAGTAGTCCTTCGCGAGCTTTTTAGGCAGAACTCCTATCCCCTCTATCCTCCGGATAAATGTGTTTGTGTTCAGGATCAGATCACGTATCTTTTCAAACTCATTCTTTAACTCTTGGATTTTTTTGAGTACCAGCTCCTTCCTGTAGTCAAGAAAGTCCCTCCTCACACCTCCAACAGTATTCATCCCATACGTTCTCCTGTTTCCAGTCAGGCGTTCCACCAGCCACATTATCGGCTCCCTGATGCGCCACGTGTGCATGAAACCCAAATCAAAGCCTGCCATGTGGCAGGTAACTCCCATCCACAAGAGGTGGGAGTGGATCCTCTCCAGCTCGAGGAGAACCGTCCGTATGTAAAGAGCTCTCTCCGGAACATCGGCTCCAACTATAGTCTCGATTGCTTGAACGTACGCCGTTGAAAACTGGAAACTACATATGCCGCATATTCTCTCTGCTATGAATGGTATTTGGTTATAGCCCAATCTGCTCTCACCTATTTTCTCTATGCTCCGGTGGGAGTAGAAGCCCCTGTATTCAACGTCCACTATTCTTTCTCCTTCCACAAAGAGCCTGAAGTGCGCAGGCTCGTCAAGTGCAACGTGATATGGCCCGAGAGGAACGACAGTTGTGTCCTCCGGCCCAGGCTTATAGTCCCCTTTTCTCTTCCCGAGGGGAGAATAGTCATGACTCACATCTTTTCTCAGGGGATATACATTCTCCGGCCAGTCCTCCGGAAGGACAAGCCTCCTTAGGTCTGGATGATTTTCGGGCTTCAGCCCCAATAAATCGTGAACTTCCCTCTCAGCCCAAAGCGCCGCGGGAAGTTTTTCTGCCACCGCGGGAAACGTTGGGTTTTTGGCGGGAAGATACGCCTTCAGGAGTATCCAGAGGTTTTTTCTTCCGACAGCGACGTTTATGACTGGGATGTAAGAAAATGTTCCAGTAACGGGCCTCTCGTCCGTACCGACACTCATGGAGTAGTGAGTCGAATCTCCTCTTTCGTGCCAGTACAGCACCATTTCTTGGAGAGCAGCCCTATCAACGACGTAGAGAACTTGATTACCCGATAACCACTTCTTTCTTCGTATGAACTTTTCAAATTTCTTCTCAAACTCTTCGAGCATATCACCACCCCACGAACGAGAGGGCCAACACCACCAGCGATGTTATGAATACTTTCATGTTTATTCTCATGATCTGATCTATCCGGAGTCTTGAGCTTGTGCCCTCTACAGTTGCAAAGAGGGCGTAAATAGCCGTAGCAATTCCAAGCTGTAGCAGAAGGCGGATTGGCCAGGATATCGAACCAACTAACGGAAGTACTATAAAGCTTGACAGGAGCCATATGAGTGCAAAGCGCTTGATGAGCAGTGCATAGAGGAAAACTCCGAGGAGTCTCCCGCTGTATTCTACAAACACTCCCCCACCGAGCTCTATTTCGGCTTCCGCAACATCAAAGGGCAGAAAACCACACTCAACGTAGACAGAATACGCGAGAAGGATATATGCAAGGACTGTCGAGAACGAGAGAGATAATGCTAGGGGAGCCTCTGATACCGTTAGGGTTCCAGAATTGAGGGCAAATATCCCAAGGGAGACTGCAAGGATTGGTTCGGTACTGAGCAGGATTATCATTTCTCTATGACCGCCTATATGAGAGAATGAGTTTTTAACGCTGAATGCTCCGAGCATAACAGATACACTGACCATGGCCACAACGTAGAGAACCACTATAACGTCTCCACCGAAGCTGAGTGGAGCAACACTGCCATAGGGCAGGAAGAGCGCCGCTGATATTGCGGCCGCAAGCGCGAGATAAGGGGCGATTACGAAGAGCTTATTATCTGTGGGCACCCTTGAAGGTAACCTGACCAGCTTTTCCAGGTCATAGAAAGTCTGAAGAAGAGGTGGGCCAGCACTGTACTGCAGTCTCGCCTTTATCTTCCGTACTAACCCATCGAAGAACGGAGGAAGTAGCAGGATGAAAACTAAAGAAATTGGCACGCTCGCATTCATCCGCATCACCCCGCCAAAATTTTTCACACCCCACGCAGTACTGTCCAAAGCGTTCGAATATAACGAACCACAGGCATCAGCCAGGCTTCGTCAAGGTAAACCGCTGGGCACTCCCTTAAGTCATCGAGTGTCTTCACATCAACGCCCGGAATCTCAGAGACCTTGACGAAGTACTTGGCAATCCAGAGGTAGCCCCTTACAACCGCCCCAAGGATGGCCTCTCCTACCCGCTTAGCCGCACTTCCAAAGCCGTAGAATGCCCCGATTCTTTCCTCGCACTGTAAATAGTAGTCCCTTGCACGCATTCCAAAGCGGTCCTTTGGCAGCTCCGTTGAACCGGCGTCCCAGGGCTCGGCATCCTCCGTCTTACTCGGGAGAGCTATGTAGAGGCCAATCCCGATGATGCCAAGAATTATCAGGAAACCAACTGGCGAGAAGTACGTCGAGAGGTAACCGATGCCGGTCGCGTCAGAGCTCACTATCTCCATAACTGGCTCCGTCAAAAGCGGCACTACCAGCGCCGGGAAGATTCCTATGATGAGACACAAGATCGAGAGAATGCCTTGACCAAAGAGCATCGAAGCGGGAACCTCTTCTCCATCTAGCTCGGATTTGCCACAGAAAGCTGCAGTGTAGAACTTGAAAGAGTAGGCTAAGGTCACTGCACTCATGAACATTGCCAAGATTGAACCAAGGACAAAGAGACTCACTCCGGAGTAGTAGCCAGCTTCGTAGAGCATCCACTTGCTGAGGAAGCCATTGAACGGAGGAATCCCCGAGATGGCGAACGAAGAAAGAAGCGCAAAGAGGGCGGTGAATGGCATTACCCTATAGAGGCCACCCAACCTGTTGAGGTCCTGGGTGCCGAGGGAGTACTCGAAGGTTCCGACAGTGAGAAAGAGAGAGCCCTTGAAGAGCGCATGGTTGAGCGCGTGGAAGAGTCCGGCCACCATACCTAGGGCGCCGACAATAGCTAGCTCACCCCCTCTGGGAATGAGCGCCATCCCGATTCCAACGCCGAGCCAGATGTAGCCCATCTGACCAACACTGGAATAGGCGAGCAACCTCTTTGCGTTTGTCTCTTTAAAGGCGTAGAGCGATCCAACGGCAAGAGTAATAATGCCCAGGATCGCAACTAGGTAGCCAAACTTAACGTTCGGTGGAAGCATAGTATAGGTCATCCTGAGCAGACCGTAGAGGGCCACTTTCTCCATTATCCCTGCTAGAAGTGATGAAACGTTACTCGGAGCGGTCCTGTACACTTCTGGTACCCAGAAGTGGAAGGGCACTATTCCCGACTTCGCCATGAAGGCAAAAAGGAACGAGCCATAGAACAGGGCAAGAAGTGGCGTTGAAAGATTTTCGATGTTGCCGGCTATGTTAGTGTAGCTCATGGTCTCAAGTGAGCCGGTGAGGGAGTAGCCAATTCCCATTGATATAAAGAGAGGAACCGTAGCAAGTACCTGCATCGCAATGTAGTAGTCCGTCGCGGGTTTGAGGCTCTTATCCTCGTCCCAGATAATCAGGACGAAAGAGCACAGCGTCATCAGCTCCCAGAAGAAGACAAACCACATTAGGTTGCCCGTAACGATAAGAAGGGCCATGGAAGCGAGGAAGGTGTTGTAAACCAGGGCGTACAGCCGTGCTTTGTCGAGCCCTTTGTACAGGTTCATGTAATCCACGGAGTAGACTGATGTAGCGAGGCCGCTGAGACCAAGTATAATCAGGAAGACTAGTGAAAAGCCGTCAACGTAGAGTGGGACGCCTAAGAGGTGGCCCTCAATTGGGAATCTCTCCTTTGAGGTGTAGACTTGGAAGACGTAGCCTATCAGCGCAGTCGAGCCGAGCGCCGCGAAGAGGCTCGAGAGCCTAACCGATGCGCGGTAGCTTCCTACGACTCCCATAATGGCACCAGTGGTGAAGAAGGCGAGCGCAATCTCGAGTGCCTCTATTCCCATTACACCGCCACCCCTATGCTGGTTATGAAGTGGTAGCTGATCCATGGTGCTATGATTCCGAGGATTATGAGGACCACTAGCGTTGCTTCCATCAGATAGGGAATCTCCACGTGCTCAGCGCTCGGTTCCCCGTAGAGCATCCTTCTGAGCCAGGTTATTGCCACTATGAAGAAGACCACTGCATCGAGGAGCACCAGGATGAGTGGTACCCAGCAGAGGGCCGCAGATAGTACCAATTCCCCATTCATCAGGATATACCCCTTGCTGAAAAACAGGCCAAGGGGAGGAGCTCCAGCAAGACCTACCAGTGCCAAAAACCAGGCAACGCTCACGGTGGGCATGATTTTCCTCAGTCCGGTTATTTTTTTCATGTTGAGAGTCCCGAGGGCGTAGCTGAAGGCTCCAGCCGAGAGGAAAGCCAAACCCTTGACAAAGGCGTGATTGAAGAGCTGGAATATAGCCGCCTGCAGACCGTCGGTGTGGCCTAGAAGGGCGTAAAGCAGACCAACGTACATAACGCCCGCCATTCCTATGGTTGAGTAGGCGAACAGCCTTTTGGCGTCTTTCTGGAGTGGGTAATAAATTATGACCAGTATCTGGGTTATTGCCACGAGAATTAGCATAACATAGAAGGCCGTTCTTGGAATGGGGCTCATAAACTGGATTATCCTCGCCAGCAGGAAGACCCCCATTTCTACCATTGCCGCGCCGTTGAGGAACGCACTTGCGGGGGTCGGTGCCGTCATGGCGTCGGGCAACCATGAATAGAGGGGAAACTGGGCACTCTTGGCGAATGCAGCTATCATGGTACAGAGGAAGAGTATCAGCTTGGTGTCAGAGTCGAGTCTGGCTAGGGCGTAGAGGCTCAGGTCGTGGAGCTTAGTTACTCCTATCGCAACCGCCAGACACAATCCAATGAGGGCGCCTAGGTTGGTGACAAAAAAGGCTTTGTGGGCAGCCATGTGGGCTTCTTTGGTTCCGTAGTATTTTACGACACCCCAGCATGCTAGGTTCATCATCTCAAAGAAAATGAGCATCTGAAGCATTGATGACGCGTAGACAAACGCCAGCGTCGCTCCTACGAGAATAACCATCCAGGCGTAAAAGCGCCCTTTGCCCGAGTAGACAGGGTGCAGTCTGTTCTTCTCGCTTATGTAATTAATGGCATAGAGAAGGAAAATGACACTAATGATACTAACCTCAATGCCGATGAGAACGCTTATAGGGTCGATTATAACTCCGTAAACCTCGCCTATGGAGGAGGTCTTGAGATAAACGATGTGGTGAACACCACGGACCTTTAGATATTCAAAGACTCCAATAGCGTTTTCAACAAATGATGCAGAAATCACCGCTAGCATGAAAGCATCAGCTTTTTTGCCGTCCAATTTTACCAGAAATGGGCCAAAAAGCAGGGGGATTAGGAAAGATAAGTTGAAATGTAGAAAATTCATCTATTTTGCACCCCCGGGGTCCTATTGTTGACATAACCAGGCATTCCCCGTTCTTTAAAAGAGTTTTTTGATAGCTTTGTTTTCAACAAAAAGTTAACTAAACGGAGTAAATGGCTAAATATGGTTTAAATGGTCTCAATAAGTACAATTATGCTGTGTGCTGTCATTAAACATATTTGTTAATGGTCATGAAAAAAGTACAGCAAAAAAGTTCCTCAAGAGTATGAACTTTCCATTATCCATCAGTATAAGATCCATACACGACTCTGTTTGCTTGGGCAACAATGAAACAATGTGCTGTTTTGCTCATCCTTCCCCATGGGACCAATATCTGTCGCCCTATTGTCTTAATAAACCATGTTGTAGACTTTTAAGTTTCAACGTAAACAAAAACGTTTCAACCTTTGGTTTACAATTTTCGGGTTTAAAAACGCTTTTTTATCTATCTACCAAGCCTAGACTGAGGGAACAAACATGAGCACGTGTACATTTATGTCCATTAGGGGGTGATAATGTGAGATACGTCAAGTTGCCAAAAGAAAACACATATGAATTTTTAGAAAGACTAAAAAACCTCGGAAAGCTGTACGCTCCAGTGAAAATTTCTGATAAGTTCTATGACTTCAGAGAAATTGACGACGTCCGGAAGATTGAATTCAACTACACTAGAACCATAATGCCGCCCAAAAAGTTCTTCTTCGCTCCGAGGGAGAAAATGTTCGAATTTAGTATTTCAAAGGCAGAATACAAAGAGGTAATCCCGGAAGTAGAGCCATTCGTTTTGTTCGGCCTTCATGCCTGCGACATCTACGGTCTGAAGATACTCGACAGCGTATACCTGGATGAGTACCCTGACAAGTACTACAAGGTCAGGCGTGAAAAAGGCATAATCATCGGTATAAGCTGCATGCCAGATGAGTACTGCTTCTGCAACCTGCTAAGGACTGACTTTGAGCATGACGGCTTTGACCTGTTTTTCCACGAGCTTCCCGATGGCTGGCTGGTGAGGATCGGAACTCCAACGGGCCACAGGATAGTTGACAAGAACATCAAGCTGTTTACCGAAGTCACATCCGAGGACATCTGCGCCTTCAGGGAATTTGAAAGGAAGCGTGCCCAGGCATTTAGGTATCACGAAGAGTGGGACAACATCCACTATCTGCTGGAGCTCGAGATGGAGCACCCACTCTGGGAAAAAGAGGCGGATAAATGCTTTGCCTGTGGCAACTGCAGCACCGTCTGCCCAACCTGCAGGTGCTATGAGGTTAGGGATGTCGTGAACATTGATGGCGACACAGGCTACAGGGAAAGGCGCTGGGATTCGTGTAAGTTTAGGAGCCATGCGCTCGTGGCTGGCGGTCACAACTTCAGGCCTACCAAGAAGGACCGCTTCATAAACCGCTATCTCTGTAAGATGTCCTTCCACTGGACGCTTGGAATCAACTTCTGTGTCGGCTGTGGAAGGTGTACCGCCTTCTGTCCGGCCGGCATTGATTTCGTGAAGAACCTCAGAATTATAGCTGGATTGGAGGACCCAGCCTGCCCGTCCGAGCTGAGCGAAGAAATCCCGAAGAAAGGTTTTGCATATGCCAACAACGTGAGGGGTGAGGACATATGAGCGAGTCCAACGTCTGCCTCTGCCACGACAATCCGTACGCCCTCGACAAGGTCAAAGTTCTCAGGGTGTACTCACTGACGGAGAAGGAGAAGCTTTTCCTCTTCAGGTTTGAGGATCCAGAGATAGCCGAAAACTGGACCTTCAAGCCAGGACAGTTCGTCCAGCTCACCATCCCGGGTGTTGGAGAGGTCCCGATAAGCATCTGTTCATCGCCTATGAGGAAGGGATTCTTTGAGCTGTGCATAAGGAAAGCAGGAAGAGTTACAACCGTTGTCCACAGGCTCCAGCCTGGCGACACCGTCTTAGTGAGGGGCCCCTACGGAAATGGCTTCCCAGTGGACGAGTGGGAGGGCATGGACTTACTCCTAATCGCTGCTGGCCTCGGAACGGCTCCACTCAGGAGTGTCTTCCTCTACGCCATGGACAACCGCTGGAAGTATGGAAACATAACCTTCATCAACACAGCTCGTTATGGGAAGGACCTCCTCTTCTACAAGGAGCTTGAGGCCATGAAGGACCTTGCCGAAGCCGAAAACGTCAAGATAATCCAGAGCGTTACGCGCGACCCAGACTGGCCAGGCCTGCATGGGAGGCCTCAGAACTTCATAGTTGAAGCCAACACCAACCCGAAGAACACCGCCATAGCCATATGCGGCCCGCCGAGAATGTACAAGGCAGTCTTTGAAGCGCTCATAAACTACGGATACCGCCCGGAGAACATCTACGTGACTCTGGAAAGGAAGATGAAGTGTGGAATAGGCAAGTGCGGTCACTGCAACGTCGGAACGAGTACCTCATGGAAATACGTGTGTAAAGATGGCCCCGTCTTTACGTACTTTGACATAGTCTCAACCCCAGGGCTGCTTGATTGAGGTGGTAGAAATGACGGGGAAAATTAGGATAGGGTTTTACGCTCTCACCTCATGCTACGGCTGTCAGCTCCAGTTCGCCATGATGGATGAAATAATTCAGCTCCTCAATAAGGCCAACATCGAGTGCTGGTTTATGGTAGACAGGGACAGCGACGAGGATAGGGAAGTTGATATAGCCTTCATCGAGGGAAGCGTTTCAACAGAGGAGGAAGTCGAGCTTGTAAAGAAAGTTAGGGAGAAGGCAAAAATAGTCATCGCGGTTGGCTCATGCGCTGTTCATGGAGGAGTGCAGAGCTGGGCCAACGACAAGAAGCTCGAAGAGCTTTGGAAGACTGTTTACGGCGATGCCAAAGTAAAGTTCCAGCCGAAGATGGCCGAGCCCGTTGAGAAGTACATCAAGGTTGATTACAAGCTCTACGGCTGCCCACCGGAGAAGAAGGACTTCCTCTACGCCCTTGGAACTTTCCTCGTCGGCTCGTGGCCGGAGGACATAGACTACCCAGTCTGCCTCGAGTGCCGCTTAAAGGGCAACCCATGCATACTCATAGAGAAGGGCGAGCCGTGCCTTGGACCAGTAACTGTAGCTGGTTGCGATGCGAGGTGCCCGAGCTACGGAATAGCGTGCATAGGGTGTAGAGGTGCTATAGGCTACGATGTTGCCTGGTTCGACTCACTGGCCAGGACATTCAAGGAGAAGGGCCTCACCAAGGAAGAAATCCTTGAGAGGATGAAGATTTTCAACGCCCACAATCCAAAGCTCGAGGAGATGGTTAACAAAATCTTTGAGGAGGGAGAATGATGTACATACCAATTACTGTTGATCACATCGCGCGTGTAGAGGGAAAAGGCGGAATCGAGATAATCATGGGCGACGAAGGCGTTAAGGAGGTCAAGCTCAACATCATTGAAGGTCCAAGGTTCTTTGAGGCCATAACAATTGGCAAGAAGCTTGAAGAAGCCCTGGCCGTTTATCCAAGAATTTGCTCCTTCTGTTCAGCAGCTCACAAGCTCACCGCCCTGGAGGCTGCTGAGAAAGCGGTAGGCTTCACCCCGAGGGAGGAGATTCAGGCCCTGAGGGAGGTCCTCTACATAGGCGACATGATAGAGAGCCACGCGCTTCACCTCTACCTCCTCGTCCTGCCAGACTATCTCGGCTACTCCAACCCGCTCAGCATGATAGATGAATACAAGAAGGAAATCGAGATAGCCCTAAAGCTCAAGAACCTCGGCTCGTGGATGATGGACGTTCTTGGAAGCAGGGCGATTCACCAAGAAAATGCTATCTTGGGTGGCTTCGGGAAGCTCCCCGATAAAACCACACTAGAGGAGATGAAGGGGAAGCTCAAGGAGGCACTTCCGCTGGCAGAATACACCTTCGAGCTCTTTGCAAAGCTGAAGCAGTACAAAGAGGTGGAGGGCCCGATAATCCACATGGCAGTTAAGCCGAGGGGAGACGTCTACGGCATCTACGGGGATTACATCAAGGTGAGCGACGGTTTCGAATTCCCAGTTGAGGAGTACAAGAAGCACATAGTTGAGAGGGTTGTGGAGCACAGCTTCGCCAAGCACAGCTTTTACAACGGCGAAAGGCCATTCATGGTCGGCGCAATTTCAAGGATAGCCAATAACGCAGAGCTGCTCTACGGCAGGGCCAAAGAGCTCTACTCGCAGTATAGAGACCTCCTACAGCCAACCAACCCCTTCGCCAACAACCTCGCCCAGGCGCTTGAGCTCGTCTACTTCATAGAAAGGGCCATAGACCTAATCGACGAAACCCTCGCTAAGTGGCCGATACGGCCGAAAGACGAGGTAGAGATAAGGGACGGAAGGGGAGTAAGCTTCACCGAGGCACCGAGGGGACTGCTCGTCTACACGCTCGAGATCAAGGACGGTAGGGTGGCCTACGCTGATATAATAACGCCGACCGCGATGAACCTGGCCATGATGGAGCACCACGTCAGGATGATGGCAGAGAAACACTCTAACGATGAGCCGGAGCAGCTCAAGCTCCTCGCGGAGATGGTCGTCAGGGCCTACGACCCGTGCATCTCCTGTTCGGTGCACGTGGCGAGGCTTTGAGCTTTCCCTCTTTTTTTGTCTTGGCACTCGAAGCGTGATTATTATAACCGGGTTCGAGAAAACATAACACTGAAAGGCCACCAAAAGACGCTGGAAGCGTTATTGTCTAAAAAGTAGGCAAGGAGGAAAATCCATGAGCACGCTCATCTTAGCTCTAGGAAACGAGCTGATGAAGGACGATGGAGTGGGCTTAAAGGTCGGCAGGCTTCTGGCAGAAAAAGGTTACAACGTTCTCGAAGTTGGCACGGACATATTCAGGCTCCAGAGCCATTACAGTGGAGAGGAGCGGCTCATAATCATCGACGCAATACTTAGTGAAAAGTTCAAGCCGGGAGAAATAATCCACGTGAGCGGCGATGAGGTTTTCGAGAAGCTGAAGGCCGAAATCAGGAGCGCGCACTTCATGGGGGCAATAGACGGGCTCAAACTCCTCATGGCACTCGATGAGAGGCTCGCCAACGTTGAAATCCACTTCGTTGGTATCGTTGCGAAGGAAATTGACCTCGGCATGGAGCTTAGCGAGGAAGTAGAGAAGGCCCTTCCGAAGGTTGTCGAGCTTGTTGAAGAATTGGCCAAAAATGAATTCTACAGTTAAAAATGAAGTCAGCCGAAGAGGAGCTCAAGCTCCTTCTTCATTATGCTTCTGTTCATCGCGAGGTGGATTATAATTAGGAACATCATTATTATGCCGTACTGGGCCCTGAGCTTGAGAAAATCCAGCTGGGTCATTCCTAAGAAGCTTCCGGCTTTGCTGGCGATTATCGTCCCAATCGTTATGAATACAACACCCAGGAACATCACGAACAGAAGCAGCGAGAATGTAGCCTTTATCTTCAGCTTCTTCCTCATTTTCGGGTTTTTCTTTGCCTCTTCAAACGCTTTAGCCATTGGATCCATATTATCACCCCACAAAAGAAATGAAGAACCGGTTAAAATCCTTAGTTCGGATTCACAGGGAAAAAACGACTAAAATTAGGGAGTATAAGAAACAAAGAGAAGAATCTTCAGTAGTCACATTCCACCGCTCACTGCCAGCTCGATTATTTTCCTTATCTCGACGAGGAACTCCATTGGGATGTCCTTGAGCATCGGTTCCAGGAAGCCCTTGACTATCAGCTGGGTCGCCTTTTCCTCGCTCAGGCCGCGGCTCATGAGGTAGAAGAGCTCCTCCTCGCGGATTTTACCTATAGCGGCTTCGTGGCTCAGCTCGGCATCATCAACCCTGCTGACCAGACCCGGATATGTCTCCATCACCGCTTTGTCGCTCATCAGCAGGGCGTCGCAGCTTATGTGTCCCTTGGTTCTTGGCGCTTCGGCCACTATCTTGCCCCTCGTTATGACAGTGCTCTCGTCCATTATGACTGCCTTGCTCGCGTTTATGCCAGCGGCTTCCCTCCCCTGGAGGTACATCTCGCCGCCAAGGTCAACGTACCAGTCCTTCTGGCCGAGGATGATTCCGTTCAATTCAACGTAGCCGTTCTCCTCAACCCAGTACTTGGGATTGGCTATGTTGCTCCTGCCCGTTCCGAGACCGACGGTGGTGTTGATGAAGCGGGCGTTCTTTCCTATTCTAGCTCTCGTCATCGGTCTCGTATGAACGTACTCAGGCCAGTTCTGGAGAACCGTGAGCTGGACCCTTGCGCCGTCGTGTATATACGCCTCCGTCATGTCGAGGTGAAGGGAGTGCTTAACTAAAACGGGTGCCGTACAGCCCTCAATGAGGTGGAACTCCGTGTTGGGTTCGGCGATGATTATTATGTGCGGAGCCTGGGCTAATGCGCTCTCCTGTATGAGGAAGAACAGGTGGAGCGGGAAGGGAACCTTTAAGCCTTCCTTGACGTAGAGGAAGATACCGCCGTTCCACACTGCCGTGTGATAGGCTGCCAGCTTGCTCTCGTTGGGGCTGAACATCTGGAGGAAGTGCCTCTTTATGACATCGGGGTACTTCTTCACTGCCTCCTCCATTGGAAGAACTATGAGGCCCTTCTTCGCCCACTCCTGAAGGAACTGGTTGTAGATTATTCCAGTGTCTGTCTGAACGGCCAAACCGGCAATGTACTTCTGCTCGACCTCGCTTATGCCGAGCCTATCGAGGAGTGCCTTCATCTCTGGAGGGAGGTCATCGAGGCTCTCTATGTGCTCTGGGAAGCCCTCTATCTCGGGCTTGGCTATGAACCTCAGCAGTTCGTCCTTGCTAATGACCGGGTCATTGTGAGGGGCCTTCTCGAAGGCTTCCAAGCCTTTGTACCTTATGCGCGTCATCCATTCCGGCTCTTTGTTCCTCCTAGCGAGGTTCTCTATCTCCTGCGCTATGATCTCCTTGGCTTCCTGAATGGTTATCTCACTCATCGCAACCACACTCCTCGAAAAGTCTCTGGAAGCCTTTTTCTTCAATCTCCTTCACGAACTCGCCTCCCTTTTCGAGCACTATCCTGCCGTCCCTCATCACGTGAACACTGAACGTGCTCGGGTCGAGGTGCTGGAGGATTCTTCCGTAGTGGGTTATCAGTAGTATCGCCGTTCCTTTTTTGTGGAGCTCCTCGATCTTCCTGCTTATCACGCTGAGCGAATCCACATCAACGCCACTGTCAGGCTCGTCGAGAATTAGGAGCTTCGGCTCGAGGAGCAGTGCCTGGAGGATTTCAAACCGCTTTCTCTCACCGCCAGAGAAGCCGGCGTTAACGTATCTCATGAGGTCATCCTCTTTGAACCACAGTTCCCTAGCGGTTTCCACTATCATATCATAGGCTTCAGCAAGGTCAATTCCCTTGACTTCCGCGAGAACCTGCTGGAGGAAATCTATTATTTTGACCCCTTCAACCTCTTCCGGATGCTGGAATGCGAGCATTATGCCCATTTTGGCCCTTTCATGGGGAGGTAGATCGGTTATGTCCTTGCCATTGAAGAGTATCTTACCCTCCCTGACTTCATACCTCGGATGACCAGCAATGGTCAGCGCGAGGGTGGATTTTCCAGAACCGTTGGGGCCCATGATGACATGAAAGCCCCCCTTATCCACGGAAAGGTTCACGCCCTTGAGAATCTCCTTATCTCCGACAGTGACCCTGAGGTTCTCTACTTTGAGCACTCTCCCACCTCCTAGGTTACCTCGATTGGCCATTTTTTAAGCATTTCTGGCCAAAGATGTAGAAGGCCATGAAAAGAGCGTCCTTCCGCAAAATAGATAAAAACAAGGTAAACTCAGCGGGAGAGCGGTAGGGTCTCCCTAATCCTCCTGAGAAGCTCCCTCTTCTTCTCGCTTTCCTCGAGCGCTATCTCGAGAACCTCGTCGATTGTCTCCACTGGAATGATGTTTATCGTCTCGGCTTTGTCCTTGCTGAGGAATACATCCTTCTCGTTGCTCTTGGGGATTATGACTGTCTTTATACCCGCCTCGATAGCAGCTTCGATCTTCGGCGTTGCACCGCCTATCGGGAGCACCTCGCCGCGAACGCTGAGCGAGCCAGTCATTGCCACGTCCTGCCTTATAGGAATCTCTTCAAGGGCCGAGATGACCGCAGTAGCAACGCTTATGCTGGCGGAGTCACCCTCAACTCCCTCGTAGGTCTGGAGGAACTGGACGTGGATGTCGTAGCGACTAATGTCCTCACCCTTGTAGCGCTTGATTATCGCCGAGACGTTCTGGACTGCTTCTTTCGCTATCTCGCCAAGTTTTCCAGTGACGATAATCTTACCCTCCTCCTTGCTCGCCGCTGGGGCAACAACAGCTTCAATCGGTAGGACGATACCGCTCTGCTCACCTATGACTGCTAATCCGTTCACCCTTCCTATCTCGCTGCCCTCAGTCTTGATGACCTGATACTCCTTCTTGCGCTCGATGTACCAGTCTGCCAGCTGCTTCTCGAGGGGCTTCGCCATCTTTATGGCCTCTAAAACGTCCTCCTTCTCGACGTACTTCTTACCCTTCTTGACCGCTATGTCACCCGCGGCCCTGACGATACCGCCGAGGTCTCTGAGGCGGAGCGTTAAGTGGCCCTTCCTTCCAGCCCTCTTCTGGGCCTCCCTTACTATCTCTTCGACGGCATCCCTCGTGAAGTGCGGAATCTTACCGTCCCTAATTACCTCCTGGGCCACGAACTGGACAAGCTTCTTCCTGTTTTCCAGAGTGTCCGGCATAGTTGTCCTCATGTAGACCTCGTAACCGTAACCCCTGATCCTCGAGCGGAGCGCTGGGTGCATCTTGTCCACAGTATCGAGGTTTCCAGCGGCCACAAGAACGAAGTCACATGGAACTGGCTCGGTCCTGACCATCGCACCGCTCGACATCTCACTCTGGCCGGTAATGGGGAACTTCTTTTCCTGCATTGCAGTGAGCAGGCTCTGTTGCATCTTTAGGCTCAGGGTGGCAATCTCGTCTATGAAGAGCACTCCCTTGTGAGCGCGGTGTATCATTCCCGGCTCAACGCGCTCGTGAGCCGGCGTTCCGAGGCCACCGCTCTGGAAGGGGTCGTGACGAACATCACCAAGTAGCGCTCCGGCGTGTGCACCCGTTGCGTCGATGAACGGTGCCTTGGTTCTTCCACAGTTATCAACGAGGAGCTTTGGAACAAGAACCGAACTTTTGAGGCGCATGTTGGAGAGGGCCATTATGGTGATTATTATGACGAACAGGCCCATGAGGAGAGTGGTGGCGTTAAACTGAATAAATAACGCCATCATGACGGTGAATATGACAAGTAGGAGAAGGTAGGACTTTATATTCTCCTGACTCTTGGCCTTCTCCCGGTACCTCTCAACGATGCGCCTGCCCTGACAGGCAGGGACGGTTTTAATTTTAGGCATGTTCTCGTCTTCGGGGTTGGGGAAGACCAGGATATCCTCAAGGCTCTCCGTTGGGAGGAGCTCAGCCATCGCCTGGCCGAGCATGGACTTTCCAGTTCCAGGCTCGCCTATGAGAAGGACGTGCCTCTTCTGAGTGGCTGCAGTTTTAATGACCTCTACTGCATGTTCCTGACCAATAACCTGATCGATGAGCTTTTCCGGAACCTTGATTTCCTCAGTGGTGTTGAACTCAATGCCAAGTTCTAAGCGCTCCCCGTACTCTTTGGGGGTCAGGACTTCCTTCTTAACGTTCTCGTCGTCCCCCATTTTCCTTCCCTCTTGCACCCTCTCAAACTCGAATGCTCAGAGCGATTTATAACTTTTTTGAGGATGTAAAGAAAAAGCTAAAATAGGCCTTGGCACCCATAGAGGTTGGTGAGAGCAATGAAAGTTGAGGATCAGATTATCTTTACGGCCCGTCACGGAAGCTGGAAGGTAGGAGACCGGCTCCTCGATATGGACAACGAGAGCATTGCCCACTTTCTCGCGAGCATTGCCAACACCGTGAACTTCAAGGTAGCCGAGTATCTAACGGAAGTCATGAACATCGCGGGAATAATGAGCCTCGCCGAGGAGATAGCCAAAAAGGACCTGAGTGATACTGTAGTGGCCCTCAAGTCTCCAGGAACGGCAAGAAAGCTTGGCACCCTTGTCTTCGAGGAGGACAAGAAGCTAAAGAAGCACCTCGTTGAGGTAGCCAAGGCAATTCTCGTTAGAGCGGCTCTGGCCAAGAAGGTTCCCATTGACTACCCCGAAGAGCCCTTGAAGGAAGTCAAAATCGTCCTCCCCTTCAACGAAGACCACATCAACTTCACGGCCAAGCACGGCAGGTGGATAGTCGTGAAGAGGCTCATGATAGACGATAAGACTCCTATGGCGGATGTCGCCAGAATCCTGGCGAGCATAAACGAGACGATAACGCTTAAACTTCCAATCTACGCTGGGATAGACCTGGATGGTATAGATGCTTGGTTCGGGGAATTCAAGAAGGTTAAAAAGGCCGAGATTCCCGCTGTAGTTGAGAAGTACAAGCACTTCCCGGCCGAGAATTACGCACCGAGTGGCTTTGAGAAACACGCAGAGGTTTATGCCCTTAGGAAGGCCCTGGAGAAGATAGGCCTCCCGCTCGACGTCCCGGCAAAGAACCTCGAGAAGTACCTGGAGAAGAAATGATGAAGCCGAGGACACCCGAGCTGGAGCGATGAGGAATCTTCGCTTCGCTGATGTCTTCCCTGTTTGGAGGTGAAAGAATGAAGAAGGAAGTGGTTTTCACGGAAGATGCCCCAAAGCCAATCGGGCCCTACAGCCAAGGGGTAATTGTGGAAGCCAAGAGGTGGCTTTTCGTTTCCGGCCAGATACCGATAAATCCAGAGACAGGGGAACTGATAGACGGCCCAATCGAAGAGCAGGCAAAGCAAGCCCTTGAGAACCTCTTAGCAGTTGTGAGGGCCGCCGGCGGAAGCGCTGACAACGTCGTCAAAGTTACCGTCTACATAACAGACATGGCTGAATATGCCAAGTTCAACGAGGTCTATGCCAAGTATTTCTCTGGATCCAAACCGGCCAGGGCAGTCGTCGAGGTTTCAAACCTGCCAAAAGGAGTCAAGGTTGAGATTGATGCCATCGTCGCCCTTTGACTTCCATTTTTTGGTGGTTGATAATGGAAACAGTCAAAATCCGCAGAGAACTACTCGAATATCTCCTCGAATTGGCTAGGGAGTTCTATCCTAACGAATTCGCTGGCTTTTTGAGGGAGAGAGACGGGATTTTTGAGGAGGTTCTCATCGCCCCAGCTGGACACTTCGGTCGCAATTCGGCGTTTTTCAACACTTGGATGCTACCCTATGATGAGACCATAAAGGGGACGGTTCATTCCCACCCGAGCCCCAATCCGTGGCCCTCCCAGGCAGATTTAGAATTTTTCTCCAAGTTCGGAGGGGTTCATCTAATAATCGCCTACCCATTTACAGAGGAGAGCGTGAGGGCTTACAAAAACGATGGAACCCGATTGAGACTTGAGGTTCTTGATTAATTTTCATGTGAAAATTCTTAAAAGGGGACTGTCCAATTTACTAACTGGTGTTGCACTATGAGGGTTAAAGATGTACTAGGAGAACTGGACGAGAAGCAGCGGAAGACTGTCATTCAATGTGCAGAAACCTGCGGAATTCCAGATCTCGAAAAGGACATTGAATCCTCTGTGAATAAGGACATCGTAAAATTCCTTAAGGCAATATCAAACCCACTGAGGCTTCAGATACTCAAAATTCTGAAAGACAATTGGCTGTGTGTGTGCCTGATATCCAAAATACTCGGGCAGGATCAGACCCTAATCAGCCACCACCTTCGTACTCTAAGAGCCCTCGGCCTAATACTCGAGAGGAAGGAGGGCAAGATGCACTTCTATAAAACAAATACGGAGACCCTGGAGAGATACTTATCACAGGTTAGAACTGAACTAGTGTAGGTGTCTCTATGAACGAACATCAACAAAGAGTCGATAAGCTCGTCAAGGAATTCGGGGGTTACTGGAAGCCATTTGAGATGCTGGCAGCTTTAGTGGAGGAGATTGGAGAGCTCTCCGACGAACTCCTGAAACTGGAGGGAGTTAAGGGAGCCGGGAGCCAAAAGAAATTGAGAGAAGAGCTAGGGGATGTGATGTTTGCCCTCTCGTGTATTGCCAATTACTATCGAGTGGACCTTCTGGAGGCACTCGAGGAGAGCATACGGAAGTACGGAGAGCGCGACGCGGAACGTTGGAAAAACCCCGAAAAATGAACTTTCTTTTATCAATTTCTTGGATGTAACATAGTGTCTCATCACATAATCCAGTTTTAGGGAAGTAGTAGCATTTAGGATAACCTACTGATTGGAAACATTCCAAATTATCGAAAGATTTTTATAAGAGTTTACACAATTTCTGCCATAGTTAGGTGGGGTGAACGCAATGGCGGATAAAATAACTGGAGTTGATGTGAAGATTCTGAAACTTCTCGCCAAGAACGCCCGTTTGACCTACAAAGAGCTTGCAGAGATTTTGGGAACCACCAGGCAGAGGATTTCCAGGAGAATGGACCGTCTCGAGAGGAACGGCATAATCAAGAAGTACACAATAATTCCGGACTACGATGCTCTCGGTTACGTCCACGTCATTCTGGGGATAACCATCAGGCCATCTGTTGACATAGACGAAGTTATTGAACTCCTCAAAGAAGATGAGAACGTCAAAGTAATCGAGAGGGCATTGGGCTCCCACAATCTGGTGGTGCACATTGTTGGCCCGAAAGACATGAAGGAAATGGAAAAGATAATTTCTAATGTCTCCAGGAAAATACCCGGCATCGACAAGCTCGATATAACTTTCGTTACGGAGATTGTGAAGTTCGAGGTTCTTTAATTTCCTTTACTTCCTTCGTCAATGAACGAGAGAAAGAATAATAAAGCATTGATAAGCGAGTTCTCCAAGGTGACAGTGATGCTCGAAAGGCTGGCAGTAGACGTTGCAGTGATGGCAGGATTGAGCGTAGGTTCTTACAAGATAAAGGCTCTCGATACCAAGGGTGCCCTTGCAGCCGCGGCTATAGGTCTGGCTGTTGTTGAGCTCGGCGGAACGTATCCGCTTTTGGCTATGATAACCTTTGTAATCCTTGGTGTTCTGGCAACAAAGTACAGGTTCAGAGAGAAAGCAAAACTCGGCCTCGCTCAGAGCAGGAACGGGGTAAGAAGCTGGGGCAATGTTCTTGGCAACGGACTCGCAGCGGTGATTTTCTTAGCCTTTGAATACTTCTCCAACATGGACGTTTTCTGGGCCGCCACTTTTGCATCCATAGCGACCGCCAACGGCGACACCCTCGCAAGTGAGCTGGGAAAAGTTTTCGGAAAACGACCCAGGCTTATAACCAATCTCAAGCCAGCTAAACCCGGCGTCAACGGGGCCGTTTCACTGCCTGGAGAGCTCTTTGCGCTTATCGGCTCGTTTATCATAGCGCTCTTCGCCCTTCCGCTCACGACTCAAAAAGCCCTCATGCTTCTGGCGGTTACCCTCGGGGGGTTCATAGGGGTTAACCTCGACAGCCTCATCGGGGCAACCCTTGAGAACGAGGGAATAACAAACAACAACTCCACCAACTTCCTGGCTTCACTTCTCGGTGGCTTCGCCGGTGCGCTCCTTTTCTATGTCCTTGCGTGAGGTTTAAAAGAGACTGCGAAAAAGCCCGATTTGGCGGATGATGACTACGGCGGATTCCTGAGCGGTGAGGAAGACCTTAGGGTCTGACGCCGTCTACTTGCCAATAATTGTTGAATTCTGGAATTAAATAAAAAAGTAAAAGCTCACTCTTCCCTCGTCCTGGCGTACTCTTCGTAAACCTCCCACAAGGACACCAGCGCAGCGGGAATACCGTGCTCAGTTGCAAAGGTCATGTAGGGAGCCAGATCCACGACATAATCAGCGAAGCGGAAGAGACCGCGCGGTATTCCCTCGCGGGAACCGACAAAGATGACGACCTCCTTGGCATAGTAAAGGTCCTTGGCCAGCTTATCTTTCACCTCGGCCAACGTTGGTCCCTTCGGGTCGGTAATTATGAGTAGCCTCTTATTCCTTCTCTTGTCTCTGACCACCTGGTAGAGATCCCAGACGCTGACGGGCACCTTCTCGACCTTCCACGGATAGGCCTCGCGCTGTATCTGGTGCCTGCTCTCCTGGCCGACCCTCACCCCCTTAATGAACTCCATTAGCTCGAAGGCATCCATCTTCTCCTTGGGGGCTATTATAAGCTCCCTCACCTCAAAGGCCTGGGCAGCCCTTCCAATCTTCTCACCAAAGCTCCTGCAGGCCTTGTAGTCACCCCAGTAGGGCATCTGGACGAGCGTAACCTTGCGGAAGAGCTTCCTCGCGTCGATTTTATCAGGGGTAAACTTCCTGTACTCCTCCCCAGGAAGAAGGGAGATGTAAGCTTTATCGCCTATTATCTCGACCTGAACCACCTTGTCAGGCCAGCTTAGGTTAACATCGGCGTTGGTGAGTTCCTTGATTTTCGCACCGAGCTGGACGTTAACGTCGAGGCTCGAGAAGTCGTGCTTCCCGCGGCGCTTGGTCTTAACGGCAAAGGTCTCGTTTTCTCTGATGAGCTTTGCAACATCCTCAGCTACGCTCAGGATAGCCTCAAGCTCGGCGGGAACCTCGAAGAGGACCCTTATAGCCCTCTCAACCTCAGGTATCTCCAATATCTTTTCCTCGGCACTTCTATCGTCAGTCTCCACTATGACGAGGCCAGAGTAGCCCATCGGAGATGCCCACACCTCTGCATCTGGAAGGGCCTCTCTGATGTAGTTAGCGGCAACACTCTCCATCCCGCGCTGAGTCTTGACTAGAAACTTCACCCTCTCACCTCCAGAGGAAGAACGCTTGGGTGTTTAAAAGCTTGCCGAGAAGAGAACTGGAAGGTATAGAGAAGAGGGTTGAGAGGCCTTCAGGCCTCCGGCTCTGCGAGAACCTTTATCTTCCTAATCTCGGCCCTCTTGATCGGGTAGATCCTCCTGGCTTCCTTGGCTATCTCGGTGGCCATCTTTCCAGTGACGGCCTCGAGGATGAAGTCCTTGTAGTTGAGCTCCTCGGCCTTCTTGTAGATTATGTCCCTCATTATCTCCCTGATGGCCCTCTCCTGGCTGGTCTGTATGCGCCTGTAGGCGATGACCATACCCATAACGCGGAGCTTGTAGCCGTCCTTGGTGGTGATGTTGAATATGCCGTCAATTCTCGTGGTTCTCCTCCTAACGAGGCTCCTGATGTAGCTCCTCGCGAGGGTGTGGCCCTTGAACTTGGTGTAGGCGTTCTGGCCCTTGACGTCGTAGACCTGGAAGTAGAGCTTGACCTGGCCCTTGGTGAAGTCGCCGGTGAGGTCCTTGAGGGTAGTCTCGATGACCCTTCCGATGACCTTCTCGGGGTCGTCGGCTGGAGTTAAGCCTATCTCCTTGTTGCCGAAAAAGTCTGGAGCGTAAACCACGAACCACTCTTTCATCTTCCACTTATCCTTGGTTGCAGCAGCCCTCTTCCTTGGGTTAGCCTTTGCCATCTTAACACCTCCAACCTTTCACGTGACATCTTCGGCGATTTTGATTGAAAACACCAAATCGTCCAGCGCTTTGATGAGTGTTTCAATCTCACCCGAGTATTTAACCTTTGTTATGACGTCCCCATCATCCCATCGGGTTTTCACATTTAAACTTTTCTTTAGGCTCGCCGGAAGGCTCGTGTTGTCCACCTCGAGCGCCTGGGCTATAGCTTTGGCCCTCTCTTCGTTTCCGTAGTGCCAGACGATTTCGACCTTTGCTTTAATCTCCACTGCCGCTGCCTCCCGTAACCTGCTTTGCCAGGGCCTCGTTGAAGTACTTGATGAACTCGTCTATCCTGCTCTTTGGGAAGCGTATTCCAGCGGCTATGGCGTGCCCACCACCCTCTCCGCCAAGCTTCTCCGCAACTTCCTTGAGGGCCTTGCCGAGGTGGTAGCCCTTCGCCAGGGCCTTCTCCGTCGTCCTTGCCGAGCCCTTCACGAGGTTTGGATCCTCATCGCTGTCCGCGAGTACAACGACGGGCTTTTCTGGGTCTGCCAAGCCGGCGTTGATGGCTATGTTGGCCGCTATGCCGACCAGAGTATCCCTGATGTTTCTGCCCACGTAGAAGACATAGGCATGCTCGCCCTCGTCGGCCATGTTCCAGTTCTGGATTATGAACTTCCTCGCCTCTATCTGCTCCCTTTTGTAGTCGTCGAGCATTTTCCTTGCCCTTTTGTAAGCTTCCTCGTCTCCCAAGCATATCGCGGCACCAAGAGTTCCAGCGTTGAGCCTGCCGGTGGCGTTCAAGAGTGTCGCGAATTCCCTTGCCTCGTGCCGCGGATCGCCTTCAGGGTAGAGCGGGCTTATGACCACGTCGCCGATAAGCCTGTCTATGGCTTCCTTGGGGGCATTGTGCTTTATCATGTGGATTATCAAAGCATCGTGAAGCTTCCTCTTCTCCTCTTCGCGAAGCTGCCAGTATTTCATGTCTGGATCAAAGCCTTTAGCTCTAAGCCACTCTATGGCCTTCCTTTCGTCACCGGTTATTTCTGGAATCTCAGGGTTGGTCGCGTAGGCGAGCATCTGGGCGAGGGTCCTGCTCTCTCTGCCGAAGAGACGGAGCTCCTTCCTTATCTCGAGAATGCCGAGCTTTTTCCCGTCCTCGATGATGTCCAGGTTCATCCCATGGAAGGTTCCGTCTATTTCCTGCATGTCCCCAACTGACCCAACGAGTGCGATATAGCTCAAGTCCCTGTTCTTATCGTTCATCTCTCTAGCGACGAAGTAAGCAACGCCAGAGCCACTCAGGTCTCTAACGCTGTTAGCACCTAAGGAGACGGGATTCACCAAGAGGTGGGAATCGGTGGAGAACTCGTCCTTCTCGGGCGGATGGTGGTCAGATACCACCACCGTCGCGTTCGTGAGGTATCTTTCGATTAGCTCCATCGAACCGCTTCCCAGGTCGCTGAAGACGTAGATACGGTGCTTCTCCTTGGCCAGCTCTTGAATCAATTCCCCACTGAGCTGCTTGACTATACTGAGCTGGAAGTTTCCGCCCTCCCTTGCTATCGCCTTGGCGAGAATGGCACCGGCAGTTATACCGTCTGCATCGCGGTGGGAGATTATCCTTATGGTGTGCCCTAGCTCGATGTGCATCTTAATTAGCTCTGCCCCTTCGCGAGCCTTCTCCAAGAAAGCGCCCTTGTCCATCGTACCACCTTATAAGAAGGAAAGGGAAATCAGCGGACTAAGAGCTTGGCCTGCTCTGGGTCGTAGCGCCACTTCGCTGGCAGCTTGCCGGTTCTTCTGTAGTACTTGACAAGCCTCCTGATTTTGCTCTCGGTGAGCTGGAGACCGCGCCTTGAGTGCTTGTCCTTCGGATGCATCTCAAGGTGCTTCCTGAGCTTGACGGCCTTCCTGATAAGGGCCATGAGGTCCTCCGGGATCTCCGGGGCGAGGCCGTTCTCCTCGAGTATCTTGGTTATCTTCTTGCCGGTGATGAGCTTGACGCTCGGAATGCCGTACTGATCCCTGAGGATGGTTCCTATCATGGCAGCGCTGTAGCCTTCCTTCCTGAGCTTAATAACGAGCCCCTCGACCTCCTCCGCCGTGTACTCTACCCAGGTCGGCGGAGCGGTCCTCGGTGGCCTCTTAGAACCAGACCTACCCCTCTTTCTCGCGTGTATCCTTGCCATATCATACACCTCCCGGTGACGGCCAGCTCCCGCCAGCCGCCCCTTCGCATCAGCCTAAAAGAAGGAGTTTAAAAAGTTTGCCGTCAGTGACAGCTGACGGCTCCCCCTTCCTCTCCGGTCCAGCTGCAGCTGTCCACGAGATTCCCACTTGCGTCGTAGAGGTAGGCAGTATCGCCGTCGTTGTTCCAGACAGCCTTCTTTTTGCCCCAGTATAAGTCTGTGTCAGTATCAGTTCCCGAGCCGGTATGTATAGTCACCGTTTTTCCGGCCTTCAAGATGAAGCCGTCTGGGAAAGAATACGTGTGCTTTTTTTCATCTACCAGCTTCCATCCGCTTAGGTCTTCGTCTTTACATCCCAAATTGGCTATAACAACGTACTCATCGTTTAGATTTAGACGCTCTATCCCGTTAGCATTATAATGGACGTAGTATATCACCACCTTGGAACTCCCGTTGCACGACTGATTTGTCAGTTCCTGCGCTATTTCGTTTGAGATAGCTTCCATTACAGCCGTGTAATCAGAAGTCATTACTGCCAGCTGGTGGATGACAACGAACACTACTACCAGTGCCACGGGAATAAGGAGCAAATATCCGATACTGGCAACTCCCTTTCTCATCTTCATCCCCTTGTGGAATTTTATTAACGAAAGCAAATAAAAGTTTAGCGGGATATCACTGTTTCAGCCGGCATCTATTTCAAACTATGATGCTCTCCACCGCAAGGCGGTGATGTTTTCTCACTTCATAGGGGGCTATGTTGGGCTCTAGACCTCTACTATGGAACAGTCCCGAAGCCGGATTCAAAATCCCGCTTTAAAAGGATACCATTGAAACCGTCTCCTCTATTGGTTGCTTTTGTTATAACGGCTCTCAAGAGAACTGTGTCCTTGCCTCCAACATCTGCCACCAGTAAGTCCGTGTTGCAAAGTTTGCCAAGGAGATAGGATTCACAATCAAGCGGGAACAGGAAAAGCTTGAACGCCTCTTCAAGCATATTATACAACTCAGAAACTCAAAAATATCATCACAGCCCAGAATGTGGTAGCGGGGGGAGGATTTGAACCTCCGACCTCCGGGTTATGAGCCCGGCGGGCACTCCTAGCTGCCCCACCCCGCTGCTCAACCCGTTAGTTAGTGAACCGTGGAGGGTTTATAAATTTTGCGGGGGAGGTATCAAAATAAGAAAACTAAAAAATCACTATGTTACTCAGAAGGTTGCACAACAACCGTAACTTTCAAGTCCTTATCTTGGGACTCGAACCGTACTGGAATGCCCCTTGAATTCACCAATACAGTCCACTCTTTTCCTGAGGGGGACGTGAACCTATACGCAAACAACCTTTCTTTAAGTCCAAGACCCATTAGAATCCTGTCCGTTGTAGATAGTTGCAACTGTATCCTAGATAGACCTGTTGAGTTGAGGACAAGACGCCTGAATGCTATCATCGGAAGATTGTCTTCGAACATAGTAATGGCCTCATCCTTTTCAATACCATAGTACTGACTCCAGAATTCTGTCAAGTCCATTGTCGTTCCATTGTTCAACATGATAGTCCCCTTAATCTCCCCAGTGTTCAAGTTTACTATCACCTGGGCACGTGTCAGAAGGGTTCCATTGACATAGAACTCCTCCATCGCCTTCACTATTTCCTTTCTCATGTCAATGTGTCCTACTGTAATAACTTTACCAATATATGTGAAATCTTTCATAACTTTTCTGACCCCATTCTGCTCAATAACATGTACATAATACTGATTAAACTCGATACTTCTCGTGAAATTGTAAGCAACTAGAGTTCTCGCAGAGGTAACTAGAGTATCCTTGGATGGAGGCTCAACAAGAGCATACGCTGTTCCGAGAACACTTCCAATGAACAACACAATAATGAGTGCTAGTATCTTTTTCATAGGGATCACCCCCTCTACCTCTCGTAAACATTCACATAATGCCAACCTATTTCCAACTCAGAGCGAGGGCCTCCTTCATTATCTCTCGGGTAGGGGTAATAGAAACTTTCTGTAAATCCAGGCTCCGTATAAGTTCTGAATAATCTAAATCCGGCGCTATTAGTTAACTCTGCCGCCGCATAATCTAGAACATACACCCCGAGAACTGGAATAATGATGTACCCCCACCCCGACCCCTGGTACCATGAAGTCGTGTATGTCCCAAGAGTACCTTGCATTGTAAACTTGTAAGTGTACGGCCAGAAACCTATCGTTCTCGTTGCATAAAAGTCAGGCCCGGTATCGTATAGAACCACGTCGTATATAGCCCCCCATGCTCCCACTGGCTTGACTGAGCCTGCGACTATTGCTTCAAAAAAAACTATCCAAACTATTACCATTGCAACTTTTTTTACTGGAGATGTCATGGTAGACACCTCCGATGATGTCACTAAAAATTAGAACTTTTTAGTATAATAATTTTACGGTTAATAAGTGTTGAAAAGAAGAGTTTATAACTCCTCTTTCCCCAGATTCTCTGGTGGTAGAATGTACCTGACCAAAGAGGAAGAACTCATCCTGGCCGGCGAATACGGCTACGCCCTCCAGAAGGCCATGGAGATACTCGTGGCTCTGGGAGAAATCTACGGTGCTGACAGGCTCATTCCAATTAAAAGTGCCCAGGTTGCTGGTGTTTCATACAAAAACATCGGTGACGCTGGAATTGAGTTTCTAAGGGACTTTGCCAACGCTGGGGCAAAGGTGAGCGTCTATACAACTCTAAACCCCGCCGGAATAGGCGACGACGAGTTCATGGAAAAGCAGATGGAAATACTCGAGCTTTACCGCAGGATGGGCATCGAAGTTACGTCCACGTGCACCCCCTACTACGGGGCAAATCTTCCAAAGTTCGGCGATCACTTGGCCTGGAGCGAAAGCTCAGCGGTAAGCTTCGCCAACTCGATTTTAGGTGCGAGGACAAACCGCGAAGGAGGGCCTTCGAGTCTGGCAGCTGCCATAGTCGGCAAAACTCCTAACTACGGCCTGCATCTAGACGAAAACAGGAAAGCAACCGTCATAATCAGCGTTGAGGCAAACGTCAGGACTTTCGTGGACTACGCGGCCTTGGGTTACCACCTTGGAAAAACCCTCGGCAACGATGTGCCATACATCAAAGGCCTGAAGCCCGAGATGACTGAGTATCTCAAAGAGATGGGTGCCGCTATGGCCGCGAGCGGCTCTATAGCTCTATATCATGTGGAAGGTGAGACCCCCGAATATAGAAATGCTATAACTGAGAAGCTCGAAACGATAACCGTCGAGAATTCTGATATCAGAGCCGTTAAGGAGCAGTTCGCCGATGACTGGAGCGAGATCGACATGATTCTGATTGGCTGCCCCCATACTTCCCTAGCGGAAGTTAAGGAAATCGCCGAGCTACTGAGCATGCGCGGGAGACCGCTGAAGATACCGCTCTTCATCACGGCGAGCAGAGCGGTCAAGGCATTGGCAGATTCTCTAGGCTACACTGAGATCATAGAGCGCTACAACGGCAGGATTATTCCCGACATATGCTTCGTAGTCTCACCGATAAAGGGCTGGTACAGAGGAGTGGCCACCAACAGCGGGAAATCAGCCTTCTACTTCCGGTCCTTTGGCTTCAAGGTGAGGCTCGATGATGCGGAGAACCTCATAAAGGAGGCACCGTGAGGTGAGAAAATGAAACTCAAGGGCAGAAAGATAGTCGGTGGCGAGGCTGAGGGGGAACTGATAGTCTCTCAGAAGCCCCTTTCCTTCCTCGGCGGCGTTGACCCCGAGACAGGAATAGTTACTGATGCCGAGAGTGATATAAGGGGCCAGAGCATAGCCGGGAAAATCCTGGCATTTCCACGTGGTAAGGGCTCAACCGTTGGCTCTTACGTTATCTACGCCCTTAAGAAGAACGGAAAGGCACCGAAGGCAATAATCGTCGGTGAGGCCGAGACAATAGTGGCAACAGGAGCTATAATAGCGGGTATTCCTATGGTTGATGGCATAGATGTCTCCAAGCTCAAGAGCGGACAGAGAGTCAGGGTCAAAGCCGACGAGGGACTGGTCGAAGTTGGGGAATAGCCTTTTTAAGGTACTCCTCAATCCATTTTTAGGGAGTGCGGAAAATGCCGAAGGGTATCTACGAATGTATTGACTGTGGCCACAGGGAGGCTCTTGACTCGTCCGAGCCCCTCATTGAAAATGCCTGCCCAAAGTGCGGCGGAGACATGCTCCTCGTTGGATTTCAAGAGGACAAAGAGGGTGTACCGTTTGGAGTTCAGATCGAGAGGCCAATCCTTCCAGAAGACCTCGAAGCAAAGCTGAAAACCTTCTACGAGCTCGAACTAAAGGGGGTAGAGGGAAGTGTCTTCGTTTTTGAGGTTCGTGAGATACATGAGGACAACTTTGAGCGAGTGCTGAGGGAACTGGAAGAATTTGGCTACTGGGGGGCGCTCAAAAAGCGTGAGGGTAAGGTGATACTGTTTGTTTTCCCCGCCCAAGAGGTAAAGGAAAATAATAAGCGGCTCCCTTGGATATTCCTCATCGCGACCATATTCACAACTCTGCTGGCGGGCTATTACCTCTCGACAGGTTACATCGCAACACTGGACTACTATAACCTGCCAGGCATCCGGAATCCATACATTCACGCCGTTGCGTTTTCGATAAGCGTTATGGCTATCCTTGGAACCCACGAGCTGGGGCACAAAATAGCGGCGGCCTATCACGGTGTCAGGGCAACCATGCCATACTTCATTCCATTTCCGAGTATGTTAGGTACCCTTGGGGCCGTTATCAGGGTAAAGTCACCTCTTCCCACGAGGGACGCCGCCATAGACCTTGGTGTCAGCGGTCCCATTGCGGGGTTCTTGGTTGCCATACCGGTGAGTATAATCGGGTTAAGGCTCTCCATTCCAATACCCGCCGACCAGATACCATCAATGGAGGGCGGTATAGCATTCGGGGAAAACATCATTTTTACTCTCCTTGAAAAGTATGTGGTCACGTTCCCCGACAACACTGTGGTTTTCCTCCATCCCGTTGCCATAGCAGGATGGGTTGGTATTCTTGTAACGTTTCTAAACCTCATACCAGCCGCCCAGCTAGACGGTGGACACATAGCGCGGGCTTTCTTGAACGAAAGAACCCACCGCTATCTTACCATGGGCACAGGGATCATGCTTATAGCTATGAGCTACTTCTGGGTTGGCTGGCTTATTTGGGGCATGCTCATACTCCTAATGGGCTCGATTGGGAACCCCGGGGCACTTGATGAGGTCACTCCAATATCAAAGAAAAGACTTGTCTTAGCAGCCATAGCGGTGATAATCTTCCTAGTGTCGGCGACACCAAGACCCCTATGGGTCACTGGCTGACCTTCTTCTCTTTTAGTATCTGTTCTATGTCGTAGTATATGGAGTCCCTTGAGACGCCGAATATTCTTGCTATCTCAGATATGTTGAGAACCCTCGGGTTGTAGTTGAACATTCCTAGGACGTTGGCCAAAAGCTCTCTGCGCTCTTTTATCGTGAACTCTCTAAAGGGCCTCTTCTCCAGGGGGACATTGTAAACGACGACGCCCACAGCGTAGGTTCTCCTCGTGACGGGAGTGGTATAGGTCCCGACCTCAAAGTTCACGACCCGTGCCTCACTTGGCAGAGCCCTGTTGATTTTCTCTAGGGCCTTATTTACTGCTTCCTCTTTGCTTCTCCCGATGGCATATTCCGCAAGGATGCCCTTTTTCATATTGACGCTAGTATCCAGAAGAACAGTTACTGCCAGGTTCATAAACGCACCAAAAGTCAGGGTTATCTTTGAGGACGATATGAAGCCAGGCTTTGAAGAGAGCAGGTTCCTTGACTTAAGCACTATGCTATTTACACAATCCTCAATATTTGAAGATTCACATTGCATATTCATTAACTCCACGTGACCACCCCTGTACTTTCCGCAATATTGCGGATAACTAGCCTAAATTTGAGTAGAAAGCTATATAAGCTTTTTCTGTACATTAGGGTATGGAGTAATTCTCCGGAGGTGAGGAACATGAAGAGGAAGGCCCAGGGTGCAATTGAGTACCTGTTTATGATTGCAGCTGCTCTGATAATAATCCTGATTGTTGTCAGGCAGCTCCAGAACAGGGGCGAGACTGCCTCTACGACCATCGAAGGCGCTGAGGGAGAGATAAGCAGCGTTCTTAGCTCGATGAGTGCCAGCGGTTGAAGTCTTGGCCCTTTTTTTCTATATCAATTACATTTAATTGTCGGACTACATTTAATTGTTGGAATTTACTGAGGGGAAAGTCATGAAAAAACACGCACAAAGTTCCTTGGAGTATGTATTTATGTTCGCCGCAGGTTTACTCATAGTGCTGATAATTCTTGTGGTACTCAGAGACCGTCCACATCATACAGCTGCGCAGCTTGTCGAGTCGGAGGACAATCTAGTTTCCGAGGCACTGAGCGAGTTGCAAAATGGATGATTAATGATCTCTAAGCTCGAGGATTATCTTATCACCGATTATTTCAATCCGGTTATTGGACACTTTTCTAACTTTGATGTCTTTCCCACCAATCAACAAGTGGAAGTCCCCACAATAAACATCAACTGGAGAGTTAGATTCATCGCCAAGTTTTAGGAATTTGTCCTCGCCAAATACTGTTATCTCCCCAGTAAAATTGAATACCAGAGCAGCAGGCACGTCTAAAAATATTAATTGGCTCCCATTTAATAACAATCTAAATGCAACCGAGCTGGAAGCGTTTGCGTACTGAACTGCGAGATAGTCATTCTTATCCAAATCATAGCTCAGCTGAGTGCGGAAATTAAAAGCGGTGTTGTTACTAACTGCGTAGAAATTCGCAATTTCCGTTGAGTTTACCCAAACAACGACCCTACCATTGTAAGTGCTTATATAAAGTGGCCCTGCGGAATTATGAGTAAGCAATCGTGAATACATTTCTAAGATATCCTTGTTATCGTAAGACTCTCCATACAGTAAAGTTGAACCCATCCTCACTGTCGATGCAAAGCTCCGAAGTTGATCTCTGAATTCTTTGTTAACCCAGTTATAATATGCCCAGGTGCTAATGACGAAATATTCAACTCCCTCCTCTTTCAAGATCTTAAGCATCGTACTAACGTTGAGGTCTTCAAGTAAAAGTAAACCAAATGCGTCAATGTAATATGGGACTGTGTTGGCGTCCAGATAGTAAGTATTCATTGGATTTAAGGAATAGGTTGTCCCCAGAGCAATGTCGGCGGATGAGAGGTAGTCCCTAAGATCATCCCTCATCGTTTTTGTGTGAACCGCGTAGATAAACTTTAGATTGCCGTGGGGATACTGGTAAACAATCCCAAAATCAGCCACCAACAGCAATAGAACGAGGAAAAAGCCCAGAGTGCGTACATGTCCTTTTTGAACGATGGAGGGAAGATTGTAAAGAACATCCGCAAGCAGAATATGTATCAACAATAGAAGGGGCAGGATAAACCTGCCTGTGATAATAGATGGAGACACTGCAAAGTACATAAACGCTGTTATTGTTGACAAGACAAGGAGGGATTTGCCCAACGAAGACATTGGGACTTTCTTGGAAAATGCCCAGATAGCCAGTACTAGGAGTGCTAATAGAACAACAGGAAGAATAAACATCCAGAACTCCAGAGTGTTCTTGTAAATATCCTCGAAGAGGTCGCTAACGAATATGAAGAAGTTTATTATCGGGAAGCTCCTCCCACCCTGTATCAAATATGTCTGGGAGAGATAATCAGTGCTAATCGCAATTCCTAACAATCCTTCCACGATTATTTTGGGCAAAAAGAATGCTGAAGCCAGAAGCAAGACGCGTTTTAGATTATGAAGTGAAAAGCTAATCATGTCTTTTACTTGGGGAAGATACGAGCAGTTGAATATTTTCAATGTCAGACTGCCCCAGAGGACAAGGAGAACCATTATGGGGATTATCTGATCCCAGTAAACGATCCTATGAATACCCGGCACCACAACAACAGCCCTAACATACCAGCTTGGCCATAGGATAACAGTTGCCATAACCAGGAGAATCATGATGAGGTATGTTGTCGCTAGTATAAAGACCTGTCGTTTGTTAAAAATAACCCCTATTGCACCATGTAAGTATGAAATAATGCGTTCACTTTTGTTGAATAGTATTAGGACGTAGAGTGCAAGTGCATACGGAAGAATTGTGAATTTGGATGTGCTTCCGAGACCCACCCAAAATAACGCAATATACGCATATTTTTCATCTTCTGTTTTTATGTACCTGATAAAATAGTAAACAGACAGCAGAGTGAAAAATTCAATTGAAGATTCATGGAAAACCAAGGAGTTTACCTGAATTAAAAGAGGATCGAGGGCCAGCAATCCCGAAAGGATAATGCCCAGTTTCCAATCTTTAATCTCCTTGCCAATGTAGTAAGCTATGATCAGTGATAGCAGACCAAAGAAAACTGATAGCGCCCGTCCAGTTATATAATTGTCGCCAAATACCCTTAGCCAGACAGCAAGGAGATAATAATAGAGGGGAGGATGAACCGCAAAAATATCCCTGTAAGGGAGATAACCATGGTTAATCAGCCGTGCAATTAGGAGATACGTACCCTCGTCATAGTCATAGTATTCGCTCATGGATTCAAACATAAGCAGGCGAAGGAGTATGTAAGCAAAGAATATCATACTTAACAAGGTATATCTATACACTGAGTCCTTATGATCCAGCTTACCCATCTTCACTCCTCCTCTCACATTCGGTGATTTTCTCCAGAAGTTTTTCATGGATGCATTCTCTACCAGCTTCAGATGGATAAGGATACATCGAATAGCATTCAAGGATGATTTTAGATGCATTAACTATTATTAGGTTATCGTATTCACTCTTTTTGAGATACGTTATGTCTTTGTTATAACTCGGCCTCGTGGACTCAATTAGGATAATCGTTTTATTGTCTATGTATGTTGAGTTAAATGGAGTTACTATATAGTAAGTATCCAGCCTGTTAGCTAAATGAGGAAACAGCTCATTATGAGTCGATATTGGGCATTGACTTTGTTGAAGATATTCAACTATCTCGTCAATTACGCCGAAATATGAGTTTCCAACTCTCCACATATAAAGTAGTTGGGTAATCCTATATCCAGACACATAGTCGGTGTCAATTACATGAAACGCCGGAGAAAAAAGTAACATTGTCAAGAATGGAATCACTAAAATTTTTTTCAGAGTTACAGAGTATGTATTTGTAAAATCTCTATAGGCAACCTTGATGGTTATTGCTTCCAAATCTTTCAATCCATAGACGATCATTATAAACAACAATGGAATTAACATGTATGGGTATTGATATCCAATCATCATTTGGTAATCGTTGTTAGACAATATATTTTCGAGCCATAGTGGCAACGTAGCTAGGAATAACCTTGGTTTTAACAGGGGCAAAAAACCAAGGGACGTGAGGATTACCAAGATATATCCTAATACTAGCTTTCCATTGATATTAATATGGAAGTAGTACACCTCACCAAGTTTATTATCTGAGAAGTAGGGGTATCCCATAGGATTAAACATTGGCACTACTACAAACATGCTAATTAATATCCACAGGATGCCTATAGATATAAGCACTGTTGGCATTTTCTTTGTTTTGAGGATTTTAGTCCAATTTCGGATGTTTAGAAGATCCCTAACAGTATAATCCCCAAAAATATACACCAAGCCCAAACTTATTAATGCCAAACCCGCATCTTCCTTCACGGTAAGAATTACCAGTGCAGATAATAGGGCTCTGAAATACTCATGTTTCTCAAGGTAATAAGCTGTCAGAAAGATAAAAGGAACCGCAAGGCTAACTGGGTGAAAATTGAACCTATTAATCCCGTGTACTGCAGGATTCATAAGATATAGAAGGACAACAAAGGTAGCTTTCTTCTCGTCATTCGTTACGAGATAAGCAAACTTAAACAACGGATAAGCTGCAAGACCCAAGGCGGAGGTCTGAATAATCAGGAGAGTCTCAGCGTATGGAAATAACTTATACAATGGAACAAGAAGAAGTAGTATGGGCTGATTATGTGTACCGAAGTGGGAGTACACTCCCAAATCCTGCCATTCTCCGGTATTAAACAATAAACCTTGATTATGAGCAGTTGTCCAGAGTGACTGTAGGAAAATGCCCAAATCATAACCTGAAGTCAGGTACACATAATGTCTAAGAATTGAGTATACCGAAAAGAAAGTTATGTAACCAAAGACAGCCAGATGAACATAAAATAAGGATTTTTTTGTTCCAGTCTTTATCACCACACCACCAGAGAAAACAAACTCGGCACATCCTTAAAAATATTGTTGAGGAGACATCCTAATGTAGAATAACACAATATTCCACAATGATCACGGATAAGGAGACAAACTTCTTCAGAATTAACTTCTGATAATGTGCCAAAGATACCCATACCCAAAAAGATTTTTAACAAGCTCAACTAAAAATAAATGTAAGGGTGATACCATGGGCTTCCTCTCATTCGGCTCAAAAAAGGATAAAATAAAAAAACTCATAGAGGAGGAGCGCTTTAATGACATCCTCACAATGGTTCTAAAAGATAAGAAGGCACTTGACGGCCTTATTGAGCTCCTTGACGACAGTGTGCCCGGGATTCGAGGAGATGCCCTTCTCATTCTGGGAACGATTGCGGAACAGCGAAGTGATGTGCTTGAGCCTTACCTTGAGAAAGTCTTTCCCAAAGCCATTGAGCTCACAAAGAACAGAAACCCTTACGTAAAGGAAAATGCGATGGTGCTATCCTATGAACTTGTCCGTAGATTTCGAACTAGAATATTGGGGCTCAAAGGGACAATTGTCAGTGATCTAATCGAAGAACTCAAAGAGGGAGATAAGAACATCCGGGGCTTTGCATTGATGTTGCTCGGTGAGCTCGACGCTAAAGAGACCAGGGAGTACGTTGAGGAGTTCGTCAACGTTGAAGACAAAGTCATACTACCATTTGAGGGCAAGAAGTGGGTTACCCTCGGACAAATTGCCCGCGAAACCCTTGAAAAACTCTCCTGAGAGGTGATCGTATGATTGAAACGCTGTTGTTTTTGTTCCTGCTTGCGTTTGTCCTGTACTTAGTTTTTAAATTGACCATAGCCATCCTGAAGTACCTGATTACCAACGCAGTTATCGGCCTGATACTCCTGTGGATACTGAACGCGGTCGGAATAGCGAACGTTCCGTTCACCTTCATAAATATCCTGATAGTAGCCGTTGGAGGGGTCTTCGGGGTAATCCTTCTCATGATACTCTCGTGGCTCTAGCCACATCTAAATCTTTATAAGTACCCTTTTCGTGCCCTTCTTGGAGCGAGAGAAGGTTTTGGAAGGTGATGCTCATGTCTCACAAATCAGCCGAAATGTACGAACTCAAGAAGAAGGTCGAGGAACTGAAGAGTTATCGAGGTCGAGCGACCGAGCTCGTCTCCCTCTACATACCAGCAGGCTATGATATAAACAAGGTCATGCAGCAGCTTAGGGAGGAGTACGGGACGGCTCAGAACATCAAGTCAAAGTCAACTAGGAAAAACGTTCTCGGTGCCTTAGAAAGGGCCATGCAGCACCTCAAACTCTACCGCAAGACCCCTGAGACGGGACTCGCGCTCTTCGTCGGAAACGTCAGCGAGCAGGAGGGAGTCAGCGACATCAAGCTCTGGGCAATAGTCCCCCCAGAACCGCTCAAGGTTAGGCTCTACCGCTGCGATCAGACGTTTGTAACTGAACCCCTCGAGGAGATGCTCCGCGTCAAAGACGCCTACGGCCTCATCACTGTCGAGAAGAACGAGGCCACCATCGGTCTGCTCAGAGGCAAACGTATTGAAGTTATTGACGAGCTCACCTCGAACGTTCCAGGAAAGACCCGTGCCGGTGGTCAGTCAGCGAGGCGTTACGAGAGGATTAGGGAGCAGGAGACCCACGAGTTCATGAAGAGGATCGCCGAACACGCCACCAAGGCTTTCCTGCCGCTCCTTGAGAAGGGAGAGCTGAAGGGCATCATTGTCGGTGGTCCTGGACCGACCAAGGAGGAGTTCGTTGATGGGGACTACCTGCACCACGAGCTGAGGAAGAAGGTGATAGGTGTCGTTGACATCAGCTACCACGGCGAGTACGGCCTAAGGGAGCTCGTTGAGAAGGCCAGCGACATGCTGAGCGAGCACGAGGCCGTCAAAGAAAGAAAGCTCATTCAGGAGTTCTTCAGGCATCTCGTCAAGGACACTGGCCTAATAACCTACGGTGAGAGGGAAATCAGGAAAGCCCTCGAGCTCGGGGCAGTGGATACTCTCCTCATCAGCGAGGGCTACGACAAGGTCAGGGTTAGGGCAAAGTGCAATGCCTGCGGCTGGGAGGAGCTCAAAACTATGAGTGAGAGCGAGTTCCACGTTTACAAGAAGAAGCTCACCCACTGCCCCAAGTGTGGCAGCCAGAACCTAAGCTTCGAGAAGTGGGACGTCGCAGAGGAGCTCATAAAGATGGCAGAGGAAAGCGGCTCCGATGTGGAGATAATCTCCCTCGACACTGAGGAGGGCCAGCAGTTTTACAAGGCCTTTGGAGGACTTGGAGCTTTCCTGAGGTACAAGATTCAGTAGAGCACTTTCTTGAGGAGTTTCCTTATCTCTTCTTTCACATTGTCTCCGTCAATCACATATGGCGGCCTCAGAACTGGCTTTATGGAGAATCCCCTGATGTTCATCGCGAGCTTTATCGCCGAACCGAAGGAAGAGGCCAAATCGTAAACCTTCGAAAGCTCTGTTAGCTTTCGGGCGTAAAGGAATGCATCCTCAAAACGCTTTTCCTGGAACGCCTTGTAGAGTTCCAGGTGCAGCTCCGGGGCAAAGTTGGCGCAGGCCATTATCCCGCCATCTCCACCTAGGATGAGGGTGTTCAAGAAGTGCTGGTCAAGGCCGGTGAATACCACAAAGTCCTCCCGTTCGCCTTTAACCTCCAGGATTACTTCCCTGATGTGGTTTACGCTGTCTATCGTCTCCTTAACGCCAGCTATATTCGGATACTCGAGGGCAAGCCGCTTGATAAGCTGAACGCTCAGAGGGTTCGCGCAACTCGGGATGTTGTAAAGGATTATTGGAATATCGGTGCTCTCAGCCACCATCGAGTAGTGCCTGAACAGGGCCTCCTCCTTTAGTGGACAGTAGTAGGGTGGAGCTATTACAACGTAGTCCGCGCCAATGTCTCGGGCGTGTTTAGTTAGTTCTATAACCTCAAAGGTGTTCGTAGAGGCTGCTCCCACAAGGTAGAAAGCGGAATTAACAAGTTCACGTCCCTTTTCAGCCAGGAATTTTCTTTCTTCAAGGCTTAAACTTGTGAATTCACCGGTGGTTGCGTTGATGAATATCCCGTGGACGCCTACCTTCTGGAGGAAGTCTATGTGCTCCTCAAGGGCAGGGACATCAATGGAGTAATCTTCGTTGAAGGGTGTTACAAGGGGTACTATAACACCGCGCATGACATCACCAGAAAAGTTAGAAAGAGGGAGGTATTTTAGCTTTTCTCACATCTTCTCGGGGGCTTCTATGCCGAGCAGCGCGAGTGCGTTTCTGAGCACTCCTTTCGTGGCCAGCACGAGGAGCAGGCGCTCTTCCCTTACCCCGTCCTCGGCCTTGAGAACTGGATGATCCATGTAGAACTTGTTGAAGAGCGAAGCTAATTCATTGGCATACCAGGGGATGAGGTGAGGCTTGATGTCCCTTCCAGCCTGCTCGACAATCTCCGGGAACTTTGCAAGGAGCTTTATCAGTTCCTTCTCCCTGCGGGTGAGCTTTGAGAAGTCCGCCTTCTCGATCAGGTTCTTCCAGTCTGTGGAGATTCCCGAGCTTTCTGCCTTCCGCAGTATTGAGGCACAGCGCGCGTGGGCGTACTGGACGTATGGGGCACTCTCTCCCTCGAAATTCATGACGTCCTCCCAGCGGAAAGTGATTATCTTCTCTGGGCTGTACTTGACGAGGTTGAACCTTATGGCACCGACTCCGACGGCTTCGGCTATCTTTTCCTTCTCCTCCTCGCTCAGGTTGGGGTTCTTTTCCTCGACGAGCTCTTTGGCACGCTTTACAGCCTCATTGAGCACCTCATCAACGGTAAAGCCAACCCAAGTTCCCTTCCTGCCGCTGAACTTCCCTTCTGGCCTGACCACGTGCTCGTAAGCGAGATGGTGGAAGTTCTCGTAAGCATCTTCGAAGCCCAGAAGCTTGAGGGCGTACGCCACCGCCCTCTGGGGATACTTCTGCTCAGCACCGATGACGTTGATGACTATATCCGCCTTTCCAAAGCGGTCGCTCGGCCCGCCATCCTTTGCGGTGGTCCAAGTTTCGTGCTCCTTGTGCCTGTCCCAAATCTTGTAGAGCATGTCCGCCTTTACCTTACCAAACTTCCAGAGGTGGTAGGCTATGTCCTTGCCAGTGTAGGTCGCAGTTCCGTCGCTCCTGATGAGCACCATGTCGGGATTCTCCATGTCGGGGAAGAGCTTGCCAAGCTTCATTATGAACGCTCCGGCATATTTGCCCTCTTTTGCCCACTCAAAGTTTTCGTTCTTCTCGATGAGGCTGTAAGCCTCCTCGAAGATCCCGCTCCTGACTATGTCGCTCTCCCAGCTCAGGAGGTCGTAGGCGATGTTCATTCTGTAAGTTGTTTCCATTTGGGCCCTGACGCAGAGCTCGGCCAGCTTTCTGCCCGCTTCGGCTATCTCGTTATCGCCCTCCTCGAGCTTTTTCATCAGCTCCCTGACCTGCTTCTCGACCTCGGGGTCTTCTTCAAGCCTCTTGTGAACCTCAACATAGAGCAGACCAAGCTTATGATCAAGCTTATCGATGGGTGCATCCACCGAGTCGATCCCTATGTTCAAGTAGCCCCAGAGCACCTGGGCGAACTGGACGCCAAGGTCATCGATGTAGTTCTGAACCTCAACGTTATAACCCAGGGCCCTCATGATTCTCGCCATAGTATCGCCGAGAACTGCATTCCTCGCGTGACCCATGTGGAGCGGTTTGGTCGGGTTGACGGAGGTGTGCTCTACGATGACTTTCTTTCCCTTTCCGAGCTTGCTCTCGCCGTAGCGCTCGCCCATGCTAAGAATCTCGCTGATCAAGTTCCTTCCAAAGCGCTCGTAGTCGAGGAAAAAGTTGATATACCCATTTACGGCCTCGACTTTAGCTATCTCTTCGGGGAGCTTCCCGTCTATGCGCTTCACGATTTCCTCAGCTATGAGCTTGGGGGCCTTCCTGAAGACGCGCGCCAGCTGAAATGAAACCGTTGTGGCAAAGTCGCCGAACTCTATGCTTGGGGTTTCGTCAAACGTAATCTCACCTTCCCACTCCTTCCCGCTCTCCTTGAGCATCTTCTCGAGTTCTTCCATTAAGATGAGCTTGGCTTTCTCCTTAACCTCCGTGTATCCCATCACTATCACCGCAACCACTTCGACCCAACCTTTAAAAAGTTCTCCGCGGAGTTTACTCCTGGGGATGGATATGAAACACCATGTCGGCGAGCACAAGGCCAGAAAGGGCCTGATAAGGGTTGAGATTGATGAGGAAAACGGAATCGCGGAGAACGTGAAGATTACGGGGGACTTCTTCATCCACCCAGAGGAAACCATCGGCGAGCTTGAAAAGGAGCTCAAAGGGCACAAACTGGAGGAGCTTGAGCACGTTATAGACGAGTTCTTCGCGGTGAGGATGGACATAGGGATGCCCTACGTGAACGTTGAGGACTTCAAGATAGCCATCAAAAACGCCCTTAAGGATTAAGGGTGATGCCTTTGGCCCTCGAACTGGGAAAGAAATCTCCGCGCCGTATTTTCATCATGCTTCTCTTCGTTTTTCTGGGACTGGCGTTCATAGGATACGTCTTCGCTGTAGGCAATCCCGACGCAGCTGTGAACATCACCCAAAAAATCGGGGAGGAAATAGGGCCCGTTTCGGACTCAGATTTCAAGAACTTCGTCATGATATTCACCAACAACTCCATGGTTGCGGCCTTCATGGTGCTCTCCGGCTTACTCTTTGGTCTCGGCCCATGGTTCATAATGGCCTTCAACGGCTTTATCGTTGGTGTTGTAGTGAGGGCAGTCCAGCTCACGGGAAACATTTCAACGACGCAGATACTCCTCGGGCTGATACCCCACGGAATTGTCGAAATTCCAGCGCTCGCCATTGCCGGAACGGCTGGAATAATGTGGTATCAGGAGATAGTTCACGGAGAAGGTGAAATAGGGGGGAGATTTAAAAGAGGTGCTTTAAGGGCGCTTAAGCTTTTTGGAATCTCAGTGCTACTTCTCATCGTTGCGGCGTTCATCGAGGCCTATGTAACCCCTAGCATCGCTGGCATTGGTTGATTCCCCAATTTTTATCGTCTTGAACGTTCCAAGCTCTTCGTAGGTCTCTATCTCCCTGAGGATAACGTCCATTGGGTTTTCAAAGCCGCTAACAATGCTCCTTATGTAGGCTCTGTAACTGCCGTTGAGTTCCATCATGCGCTCAGCCATCCTTGCCACTTCCACTGGATCAGTTGAGTGGAACTTAAGCCCCTTCTCCACGAGCCACTTGGTGACGGCCAAGAGCTTGCCAGGATATGTGGATATCGTGGGAGTTCCTAGGGCGATAGCTTCCCTGTTCATCGTTCCGCCAGCGCCTATCATGAGCTTGGCATAATAAAGAAGGCTAAGGCTGTCAACGGCATGTTCTGGAATTATAACGTTGGAAAATCTTTCGAACCTTTTTCTCTGGCTCTCGATCCTCGGGAAGAGAACTATCGGGACTTCTGGCAGGAGGGGAATCACGCCCTCGAGAATGCTCTTTTCAGAATCTCCGTTGAAGTAGTTGGCCTTTATCGGCTCCGTGCGCATCACGATGTAGCCGTTTTTCTTTAAACCCAGCTCCCTAAGGACTTTTTTATCGGGAACAAAGCCGTAGAGATGTGCAAGTTCTGAAAAGCCTTTCACAGGGCGCATGCCGTTTGGATCTGCACCGCACTTGAGCAGCTCGTAGGCGTCTATGGCCATGGGGTAAATCAAGAGGCTCGTGTATGGCAGGATGAGCTTGTTCTGAGCCACGGCAGTCTCGTTGTCAACGAAGCCGATGGAGGGTATCCTAAGTCCGAACGCAACCCGTGGTGCCTCTGCGGAATGTTTGTACAGGGCCAGATCGGGCTTTTCCTCGATTATAAGCTTGGAGAGTTTGTACATTCTCTCTGCGCTCATGAGAAGCTTGCCCTCGAGAGTAGCACCTCCATGGCGGCCAATGACGTAGTAATCGAATCCAAACATGTCAAGGATATCCGTCAGCCCGTCAAACTCCCTGGTTGTTATAAGAACCTCGTGCCCAGATTTCTCCAGCTCCCTGATTACACCCTTGAAAAAGTGAACGTGAGGAGCATTGGTGATGTCTATCCATATCTTCATCCCACTCACCTATCTATTGGACATTCCTGTTCAATTATAAGGCTTTCCCAAAAACGGTTGTGGGGCCTTCTTTTTGAAGTTTTTGTATGGCGTTTTGAGCTAAAAAAACGTTTAAAACGCTTTCTTTCGATGAAATTGAAGTTGTGAAAAACCTAGAGAGAGCCAAAAGAGGGTGCGGGGTTAAAAATACTACAGACGTCCTGCATAGGGCTGAAATCCGGCCAGAAATCGTTTTTTGGAAAAGACTTTTATTCCCAAGAGTACCACCGTCGATAGGTGAGAGTAATGCGAGAAAAGATAGAGAACCGAACCGCCGAACTCGCCGTGATAGGACTAGGATACATAGGACTCCCAACGGCCATAATGTTCGCCAACGCGGGTTTCAGGGTAACGGGACTAGAGATTCGGGAGGATGTTGTTGAAAAAATAAACTCCGGTCATGCCCATATAATTGAGCCTGAAATCGACGAGCTTCTACAGAATGCCCTTAAAAATGGCAACCTGAGGGCGACCTCGAATCCTGCGGATATAAAGGGGAAGGATGTTTACATAATCTGCGTCCAGACCCCGCTCAAGGATGACAAAACTCCCAATCTGAGCTATCTCGAGAGCGCTGTGAGAACTGTAGCTGGGGCCATGAAAAAAGGCTCACTCGTCATAATAGAGAGCACCGTTCCTCCTCTCACAACGGCCAAGATGGCCACACTGATAGAGGAGCTGACCGGTCTAAAAGCTGGTGAGGACTTCTACATGGTTCACGCCCCGGAGAGAGTAATGCCGGGCAGAATTTTCAAAGAACTGGTGTACAATTCAAGGATCTTTGGGGGCATAACTCCCGAGAGTGCCGAGCTTGCCGAACTCCTCTACCGCTCCTTCGTAAAGGGACAGACGTTCAAGACGAGCTCGACCGTTAGTGAAGTCGTTAAGCTTATGGAGAACACGTTCAGAGACGTCAACATCGCCCTAGCCAACGAGTTCGCCTTCCTCGCCCACCAGTATGGGATAAACGTCTTCGAGGCAATAGAGCTTGCGAACACCCATCCAAGGGTCAGAATCCACATCCCCGGCATAGGTGTCGGCGGCCATTGCCTGCCCAAAGATCCACATTTACTCATCTGGCCAGCCAAGGAGGACTTCGGCTTGATAAGGTTAGCAAGGGAGATAAACGACAGCATGCCTCTCTTCACGAAGGACTTGCTCTTCAAAGCCTTCAGAGAGATAAACCTGCCCCCAGAAGAGGCAGTTGTAACTATCTTGGGGCTCGCCTACAAAGGAAACTCAGACGACACAAGAAACTCCCCGGCGTCTGCCCTCATAGAGGCCATAAGGGATGACGTTGGGGAGATAAGAACCTACGACCCCTACGTGGGCGGAACGCACGAGAGCCTCGAAGCCGCCGTCAGTGGTGCCGACGCCGTCGTGATAGCCACCGATCACACGTCCTTCAAAGCCATAAACTGGGAGGAGCTTGGAAAGATCATGCGGAATAAGATCCTCATCGATGGCCGGCACGTGGTCAAGGAACCCCCCAAGGGATTCATCTTCAAGGGCATCGGGAGGGGCGAGTATTGAAGCCAGCCTTCGTCTTCGGAACCAGGCCGGAGATAATCAAGCTCGCTCCCGTTATCAGGGCGTTTGAAGAGATGGGCATCGAACCTCTACTGGTTCACACCGGCCAGCACTACGACTACGAGATGAGCAGTGTATTCCTCGAGGAGTTAGAGCTCAGGAAGATAGACTACCACCTTGAAGTTGGTTCTGGAACGCAGGCCGAACAGACGGGAACAGCAATGATTAAGATCGAGAAGGTTCTGATGAAAGAAAAGCCCGACGTCACGCTCGTTCAGGGCGATACGAACACAGTCCTTGCCGGCGCACTGGCAAGCGTCAAGCTGAAAATCCCCGTTGCCCATGTTGAAGCTGGCTTAAGGAGCTTCGACAGAACGATGCCTGAGGAGATAAACAGGATTTTAGCGGATCACGCAAGTGAGGTTCTCTTTGCCCCGACGGAAGAGGCGAGGGAAAACCTCGAGCGTGAGGGCATAACTGAGAACGTTTACGTCGTGGGCAACACCGTTGTTGACGCAGTCCTCCAGAACGCAGAGATAGCCGAGAGGAAGAGCGATATTCTGGAGAGGCTTGGCCTCAAAAGCAGGGAATACATCCTCATCACGGCCCACAGAGCTGAGAACACGGACAGCAAGGAGAATCTCAGAAGGCTCTTGGAAATCCTTGAGGCGCTGCCGATTAAGGCCGTCTATCCCATGCATCCCAGAACGAGGAAGAGGCTCGAGAGTTTCGGCCTCTGGGAACGTGTTGAGGCGATAGAGAACCTTATTGTCACGAAGCCGCTTGGATATCTCGACTTCTTAAAGCTCCAGAAGAACGCGAAAATAGTTATGACAGACTCCGGCGGGATTCAGGAGGAGAGCATAATCCTGAACGTGCCCTGCCTGACCCTCCGCTACAACACCGAGAGACCGGAAACTGTGAAAGCCGGCGGCAACGTCCTCGTTGGCCTCGAAAAGGAGAGAGCCCTGAGCTACGTCGAGAGACTTCTGAGCGATGAGGAGTTCTACAAGAAGATGGCGAGTGCTCCAAATCCCTTCGGCGATGGAAAAGCGGGCGAAAGAATTGCCGAGATACTGCTGAAGCTGTACAAAATGGAAAAATTAAAAGTCAGGAGTTCAAGGTTCATTTAGCCTCGTTATCACTAAGCAAGAAGTTCTTGAGCTGGGAGGATATCTCGTTTGCCACCATCTCGTATGGATTTGCCTGGCTCAACTTCCCAACTTTTGCCTTAAGGTTCCACCAGTAGGCAACATTGCAGTCCCTGTTGACTATGTGTTCGTATACCATTCTCTTTGAACTCACCTGGCAGAGTTCTCCAGCGAAGGTAGATATTGCATCTTTGGACAGGTCAAAAGCCCTTGTTGCATTGATTATTGACTTCGCATCTCCATCGTAGGAGTAGTAGAGTATTCCAGAAAGGGCAACCTCGCGAGAAAGCACCCCGTTGCTCCACTCCGTATAGGGGAAGAACGCCACGACGAGCCTTCCTTTCAGGTCGTACTTGGACACATCGTTAACAACGACAGCTTTGAGTCCCTGAGACCTAACGACCTCAACGAGGGCCTTTGTAATGTAGTTCTTGTATGGCTCAGGTGCCCAAACTGCTATATACACAACTCCAGGGTTCTCCGGGGCGTACTTCCAGGTGGTACTGTTGTCTACAATCGTTGTTCCGTCCTGCTGTGCCGCTCCTGAGTAGTCTGAGATGACATAGGACTCACTTGCGAAGGCCACACCAGCAATCGAAAGGACTATCAGCGCGGCAATGCCCACAACTAAGAGGGCGCGTTTCATTTCCAACACCTAGATTTATTTAGGCAGTTACTTTAAAGAGTTATTGTCCTAGACTTCGGTTCCAATGTAAATCCCATGCCTCGTTCTCACTATCTTGATTTTTATCCTGTCACCGACCTCAGCATCTGTATTGATGACCTCAATGAGCCTGTTTCTGGCCTTAGCCAGCATCTCACCCTGGATTCTGCCTGGCAGAACAACCTCGGCCTTTACAACCTCCCCTGGCCTGAAGGCAAGGGGGATAAATTCACGCTTCTCCATGCCAAAGTGCTTAGGCTTCAGAACGAGGGGCTTCATTCCAGTTTTCCTCTCCAGCTCGCGGAGCCACTCGTAAAACTTCTTGAACGGCACGAGCTTGGCTATAGTTGGATTCCTGCCAAACTTGTAGGGGATGTAGTTCTGGAAGCCGAGAGCAGGCCATCTCTTACCTGCTCCAATCCTCCTCGCGAACTCAATGAAAGCCTCGGCCTCGTTGTCGTTGATGCCAAAGATTATGACCGGGGCGAGGAGGACGTCGATGCCCGCATTCACCAAAGCCTCGGCCATGTCCAGGACGTGCTGAAGGTCGTAGTCTTTCCGTCCCATAAGCATCTTGGCCTTCTCTGGGTCAAGGGAATGGAGTGAGAGGTTCACCCTATCGAGACCCGCCTCGGCAAGTTCTTCCACGAGTTTATCGTTCAGCAGAGTCCCGTTGCTCTGCATCGAGATTACCCTAACGTTCGGATGCTCCCTTAGGGCCTGAACTAGCTCCACGCTAAAAGGATAGAGAAGCGGCTCTCCTTGGCCGTCGAGATGTGCCTCCAGGCCTTTACCCTTGATTCTGGCCACGTCGTCAAACCATTTCATCAGATAGTCGACGTCCACCACGTAGTCGAGCTTCCTCGTCCTAGAGTAGGGCCCCTCATCGACGGAGCAGAAGATGCAGCTCATGTTGCAGCCGCTGACTCCCCTCACCTGAATAAGGTTTGTGCCCCTGTCTATCAAACCAAAGGCGTTATAGCCAAGGAGGGGAACGTCCATCCCCTCGTGAACGTAGAGGACTTTTCTCTTGGTGTAGCGGTTCCTGAGGAGTGCACCGAGGTTGTTCTGGATGTATATCACGATGTACTTCTCTATTTCGGGATAATCAGTATCGATGATGAGCGCCCCGTCTCTCACGCTTATGTCCGGGAAAACCTTATACTTCCTCCTCAGAACCCTCTTGAGTTCATCTTTTTCGAAGTCAGCGTAGAGCGTCCTCCTCCAGATTAACCTCACACTCTCACCGAGGTCTTCAAAGATAGTATGTGGGAGCCTCACCTCAATCATAGTCTCCAGTTCCCGGACTCTTTTAAAAATCCGCCGATGGATAAAAAATCCGGTCAGGGATGAAGCTTTAAGGCCATTCTGCCAAATTTTTTAAAGGGAGACCCTTTGCCATCATGCGGGCATGGAAACATTTTAATATTATTGAATTAAACAGTCTAATGATGGACTACTGTGGGGGAGTGCACATGTGGGGAAAGATTGAGCATTACTTTGATGAATATCCCGTCAGAAAGCAGATTGCCAAGACCCTCCTCAAGTACGGCCTTCGTGTGTCAGACGACATGAAGATTAAGGCCGGGGACATCGAGGTTCCCTACACAAAGATAGCCAAGGCCCTCGACGTCGACAGGCGCGTTGTGAAGGAGACTGTCGGGATGATACTCAAGATACCCGAGCTGAAGGAGATTTACACCAACCTCGAACCCACGGTTCACATGAAGTACGTCGGAAGGCACGTCGGCTACGGCGTTATCGAAATCGAACCCGAGCCAAGGGCCATAGGAATACTCGCCAAGATAGCCCAGAAGATAGCCGAGAGAGAAATCAACATCGTCCAGGTGGTTGCCGAAGATCCGGAGCTCTACCCAGAGGCAACACTCACGATAATCACCGAGAAACCCATACCGGGTGACCTGATAAACGAGCTCTCCAAGCTTGAGGGAGTCAAGAGGATTTCGATTTATTGAATTCTCTCTTCTCTCTTACTAATTTGTTGGCTGAAGTTTTCTTCAACTTTCCCAACTTTTGGTAAACAAATTTGAGGAGTTCGTGGCTTCTATAAAGTCATGCGCCCTGAGGGACTCTTCTTGGCATCATAGAACAAATCTGCTGTCCCCATTTTAACCAAAAGTTTTGAACCTTTGTTCTTCGCAGGTAAGGTTTATAAATCATTGTTTAAAACCAAAAATTAGCTTCACTTATCTCTGTTCGGAGCACGTCCATCAACCACTGGAGGGTTGCTGAATGGGAGAAGCAAGCAGGATAAGCCGCTATCTGTATACGGTTATCGTGCTGTTTGCAATATGGCTGTTTCTAACGGCCAGTCTAGATCCTCAGGAATTAGGATTCGGCCTTGTGCTGTCCCTGATAGTCGCGGCTTTTACCTACGAGATATTCACTACCAACGGACTGGCGAACCTGCACCCAAAGAGAATCGCCTACGCTATAGCCTACATACCCTACTTCCTCTGGGCCATGATCATGGCCAACCTCGACGTGGCCTACAGGGTTCTTCACCCGAAGAGGCCCATAAACCCAGGAATCGTTGAATGCAGAACCGTTCTCAAGAGCGACGTTGGAAAGCTCAGCCTCGCGAACTCGATAACCCTTACGCCGGGAACCATCACCCTCGACGTAAAGGGCGACAGGTACTTTATTCACTGGATAGACGTTAAGGACGACTCGATTGAAGGCGCTTCTAAGAACATAACCGAGCCCTTTGAAAAGTTCCTGAAGGTGATCTTCGGATGATAGGGATTAACGTATACCTCGCCCTTATAGCCATAGCAACGCTCCTGAGCATGTACAGGGTCTTCAGAGGACCCACAACCGTCGATAGGCTCGTTGCAGTGGACATCATGACTACCATAACCACCGGACTCATGGTGCTCTTCGCGCTCTACTACAAGAGGATGATATTCCTCGACGTTGCCCTCGTGTATGCGATCCTCGCCTTTGGAGGAGTCATAGCCTTCGCGCGCTACCTGGAGGGAGGAGTATGAGCGCCCTTACAATAATCGGTGAAGTTCTCGTCCTGTTGGGGACGTTCTTTTACTTCCTGTCAGCGTTGGGCCTAATCAGGATGCCAGACGTCTACAACAGGATGCAGACCTCAACCAAGAGCGCCACCCTTGGCTCCCTTGGTGTCCTCGTCGGAGTTGGAATATGGGCCCTTGGAACCGACTACGGGAGCATCGCATGGCTCACCAAGACGATAGTGATAGCGGTCTTCCTGCTGCTCACCAACCCGATAAGCGCCCACGCGCTCATAAGGGCAGCGTACAAGAGCGGAATCCCGCTGTGGGAGGGCAGCGTCGTTGATAAGTACAAAGAACACCTCGAAGCCGAGGCAAAGACGGAGGAGGGTGGTGAGGAATGAACCTCGCATATTACATCCCCCACTTAATAGTTGCAATCATGGTAGTCTCCGCAATCCTAGCAGTCGAGTGGAAGGACCTACTAGCTGCGGTCGTCGGAATGGCAGCGGTTAGTCTGTTCGCCTCGCTGCTGTTCTTCTTCCTGCAGGCGCCAGACGTTGCCATGACCGAGGCTGCCATAGGTGCAGCGCTGAGCGGTGCAATCTTCATATTCGCGATTAAGAGAACCCAGAGGTATGAGACCGAGGATGAAGAAAAGCCCGGGTGGTGGGTGAGATGGTAGTCAAGCGCGCCTTGGCAATAATTACCCTCCTCGTCATCGGTTACTGGCTGGCCGTTGGGCTGTCTCAGGTTCCCTTCGGCGAGGACAAGATGCTCATCGGCCAGTACTACCTCGACAACGTGAAGGATCAGACTGGAGCGGTCAATGCCGTCACCGCGGTAGTTGTCAACTACCGTGGCTTCGATACCCTCGGTGAAGTCACAGTCCTGTTCATAGCATCAACCGGTGTCGGTGCCCTGCTCTGGAAGAGAAAGAAGAAGAGAACCGCCAAGACAGAGGGAAGCATCGTCCTCACAACAGGTACGAGGCTGCTCTTCCCATTCGTGATGCTCTTCGGTGCCTACATCTTCATCCACGGACACCTCACTCCGGGCGGAGGATTCCCAGGCGGAGCAACGGTAGCTACTGCCTTCCTGCTGCTCTACCTGGCCTACATCGCCTACGAGATACCGCACAGGGGCTTTGAGGTTACAGAAGGACTGGCCGGCATGGGCTACGTTACCGTTGGTCTCATCGGCCTCGCGATAGGCGGCTACTTCCTCTTCGACTGGATATGGCAGACCTGGCAGTTTGGAACCGACAACATCGGCAGGCTCCTCAGCGGCGGCTTCATACCGATAATCTACACCATAATCGGCATCAAGGTCGGAACCGAACTCAGCGGAATCATTGACAACATGGTCAAAGAGGAGGTGAGCGAATGATAAGCGTCTACTACTTTGGAGCCATAGCGCTCATCCTCATAGGCCTCTACGCCATACTCATCAAGAGGAACCTGCTCAAAATCCTCGTTGGGCTAAGCATAATGGAAACCGGCGTCAACCTGCTCCTCATCAGCATTGGCTACGTGAGCGGTAAGAGCGCCCCCATACTGAGCGAAGGAATAGGTCCGAGCCAGGCAGTTGACCCGATTCCGCAGGCATTGGTTCTCACGGCGATAGTTATCGGAGTTGCCACCACTGCCATGGCCCTTAGCGTTGCCATCCTGATTTACGAGAAGTACGGAACCCTCAACGTTGAGGAGATAAGGAGGTTGAGAGGATGAACGGGCAGTACGCTTCCCTGCTCATAGCATTACCCCTCATCAGCGCGTTCTTCGTCCCCGTGTTTAAGGGGATTGGAAAGAACGCCGTCAGGTACTTCCTGATCCTAGTTACCGCCCTCCAGACTGGAATAGCGGCGTGGGTCTTCAAGGAGGTCTACACCACGGGCCAGCCCATAATAGTCATCGCCGGCGGCTGGAAGCCACCCGTGGGAATAAACCTCTACATCGGCCACTTTGCGGCACTCTTCGTGCTCATAATAGCGGTCGTCAGTCTCTTCATGGCAGTCTTCAGCATCAGCGCCGTTAAAACTGAGCCAATAGACAAATACGCCATGCTCTTCCTCCTGCTGATGCTCGGTGCCACTGGAATGATAGCGACCGGTGACATCTTCAACCTCTTCGTCTTCATGGAGATAACTGCAATAAGCGCCTACGCACTTACCGCCTACAACAAGACCGGCGAGGCGGCCGAGGCTTCAATGAAGTACATCATCCTCGGTGGAATCGGTTCAAGCTTCTTCCTCATCGGTGTCGCTTTAATCTACGGCTCCCTTGGAACCCTCAACATGGCTCAGATAGCCCAGCTCGCTGCGACTATGAACCCGACCGTTGCCCAGGTCGGCCTCGCGCTGATAATCTTCGGCTTGGCCGTTGAGGCAGAGATCTTCCCGCTCAACGCCTGGGCACCCGACGCTTATCAGGCAGCGCCCCATCCGATTACCGTCATGTTCTCAGCCTTCGTCGTCAAGGCTGCCCTCTACGCGATGGCGAGGCTGATCTATCTCATGAGCGACGTCGGAAGCTGGAACTCCGTGCTCAGGATGCTCATAATAATGGCCACCCTCACCGTCGTCGTTGCCGAGCTTGCCGCGCTCAGGCAGAAGAACGTCAAGAGAATGATAGCTTACTCGAGCATCGCTCAGGTCGGCTTAATAGCCCTTGCATTTGCCCTCGGAACTCAGGCCGGCGTTGATGCAGGAGTGTTTCACATGATCAACCACGCGGTAGTCAAGGCCCTCCTGTTCCTCGCCGTCGGCTACGTGGCGATAACTCTCGGCGGTGCAGAGGTGGAGAACTTCAAGGGGCTTGGAAAGAAGATGCCGCGGACGGCCTTCGCAATTTCAATCGGTGCCATAGCCACGGTCGGAATACCGCTCTTCAACGTCTTCTGGAGCAAGGTCAGAATAATCCTGGCCACTATAGACGTCGGCTACACCTGGGCAGCCGTGCTCGTTCTTTCAGCGAGCGTCGTGGAGGCAGTCTATTACTTCAGGCTGCTTCACACGATATGGTTCGAAGGAGAAGGAGAAAAGATCAACGAGAGCTTTGTCATTGGCCTCATGATGCTCTTCCTCGCGGCCCTTGTGGTGGTCATAGGCGTCTATCCAGACTACGTCTGGGAGCTCGCCAGGAAGGCTGGAGAGGACATCTTCAACGTGACCCAGTACGTTAAGAACGTTCCACTGATGGGGGTGGGAGCATGATTAACGAACTTTTCATAATCATTTTCGCGCCGCTCGTTGCGGGAGTCATCGCCTGGGCACTCGACATAAAGGGAATCAGAGAGCTGCTCGGCGTCGCTGGAGCGGCGGTTCCATTGGCCTACCTCATCAAGCTATACCCAACCATCGAGTCAGAGGGAATGGTAAACTACACCCTCAACTTCGCAGGGTTCAGCTTTGAGTTTATGCTTACCCACCTGAGCTGGGTATTCGCCATGATAGCTGGCGTCGTCGGACTGGCTGCGGTCCTCGGCATGGTCTCAACGGCTAAGAAGGGCTATGAGTGGCTCTTCGCCCTCATGAGCCTCACAGGAGTCTACGGGGTATTCATAGCCTACGACCTGCTGGGCTTCTTCATCTTCTGGGAAATAATGACCTTCGCCAGCTTCATGATGGTGCTGAGGTACAACAAGGCCGCATCCCTCAAGTACTTCGTGCTCAGCGTCATCGGTGCCTACGCTATGCTCATAGCGATAGGCATTATCTACACGAAGATAGGCTCCTTCAGCTTCATAGACATCTATCAGGCGTTCTCCCAGGACGTTGCGATGGCTGCTATAGGTTCAGGCACGCTCTTCAGCAGGGGCGAAATTGCGTTAATCTTCGGTCTCTTCCTGGTCGCCTTCGGCGTTAAGGCTGGGATGTTCCCGCTTCACGTCTGGGCGCCCGATGCTTACAGCGAGACCAACCAGAGCTACACCGCGATGTTCAGCGGCGTCCTTAGCAAGACGGGCGTTTACGGATTTATCCTCATCTACATGCTCATAGGCTACCGCCTGCTCTACGAATTCGGAACGATTAGAACTGTCCCCAAGTTCGGCTACATCATAGCATTCCTCGGCGGTCTAACCATTATCGTCGGCGGTATCCTCGCGGCGCTCCAGGAGGACATCAGAAAGCTCTTCGCCTACTCCAGTATAAGCCAGCTCGGCTACATCCTCGTGGGCATAGGCGTTGGGACGGCATTGAGCATTGAAGCCGCCATCTACCACGCCATCAGCCACGCCCTCTTCAAGGGACTGTTCTTCCTCATAGTGGCCACCATAATCTACCGCACCGGAAAGACGGAGTTCAAGGACATGGGCGGCCTGGCAGAGAAGATGCCAGTAACATTTGCGATGGCCTTCGTAGCGATACTCAGCCTCGCCGGAATTCCGCCGATGGTCGGCTTCGCCAGCAAGTGGCTAATCTTCGAGTCGGTCATAAGCCAGAACATGCCGATACTCGGTGCGATGGTGTTCTTTGGAAGCGCCGTAGGTTTCGTCTACCTCATCAGGTTCACCTACGCAGTCTGGTTCGGTCAGAGGCCAACCGACCTTGACGACACCAAGGACGCTCCATTGCCACTTGCCATAGGCATGGGCATACTTGCGGTGCTCAACGTCGTCTTCGGTGTCGCTCCAGGTCTTGTGGCCCAGGAGCTGAACAAGATATTCGGCAGAGAGGTCATCGGTGGAACTATATGGGAGCTGAACCTCGGCTTCGGTAAGTACAGCGGCCTCCTCCTCACCGTCTGGTTCGTGGTCGGCATGCTCATCGCGGCCATAGTCTACTTCATGGGTGCCAAGGTCAGAAAGGTTCCGATAACTGACACCTACCAGTCAGGAAACCCAGTAACGATGGAGTACAACCTCACCATCAGGAGGAACTTCTTCCTTCCGCTCAAGGAGGCCCTGTCCTTCTGGCTCAGGATGAGCTTCGACAGGTTCTACAAGGACGTTGGAAAGACCGTTGAGGACTTCGCCGAGACCATGAGGAACTACGTCTACAACGGAAACGTCCAGAACTACGCCTGGTATCTCGTCATAATCCTGCTAATCCTCGCGATGTGGGGGGTGTGAAAAATGATCGAGGTAGCGCTGAAGGCTTTATTCCTCCTAATTTATGCGACCTTCGTCGGGTTCATGTTCATGGGAATAATCAGGAAAGTGAGCGCAAGGATACACAGAAGGGTAGGACCGCCAATCTATCAGCCCATACTTGACACCATCAAGTTCTTCGGCAAGAAGGAGAACATTACCCACGGATTAATCTACGACTTCGGCATCATCTACGCCCTTGGAGCCACGATACTGGCTTTGTTCTTCATCCCGCTGGGAAGCGTCAGCATACTCAGGGCCTACGGTGACCTCATCCTCATCACCTTCCTCCTCGAGATACCAATGCTGGGAATAATGTTCGCTGCAATGAGCTCAGGAAACCCCTATGCAGGAATAGGTGCCCAGAGGGCCCTGCTTACTATGCTCGCCATTCAGGTGCCCCTCGGCTTCGCGATAATAGCACTCGCAGAGTTTTACGGAACCTTCAGCACCTACGAGATAGTCATGGCCCAGCAGATCAGCGGATGGAGTATAATACACCTGCCGCTCCTCTTAGCCGCCATAGCCTACGACATCGTCCTTCAGGCAATGTTCGGCAAGGAGCCCTTCGATATCATGATTGCACCAGGTGAAATCTCCCTCGGTCCGATGGTCGAGTTCGGCGGAAAGCACATGGGAATGCTCCAGATACAGCACGCCATAGGCCTCTTCGCAGAGACGCTGTTCTTCAGCAACATATTCCTTGGCGGAGCAGTTATTACTGCCTTTGCAAGCCCGATACTGAACACCATCGCCAGCCTTGCAATACTCCTCGTCAAGCAGATAGCGGTGCTCCTCATAGCGGTATTCGTCAGCACGATATTCCCGAGGTTCACGATTGACCAGGCGGCCAAGTTCTACTGGAAGTGGCCGACCATCATAGCCGCACTCGGAGCGATACTTGCAAGCCTGTGAGGTGATGAAAATGGTGGACTGGAGACTCTTTGAACCTCTCTTTAATTATGCGAGAAAGAAGAGCCTTTGGATTGTGTCGTTCTGTACCGGATGTGGCGGTATAGAGATGCCGCCCCTCATGACGTCAAGGTATGACCTAGAGCGATTCGGTATGATGCCGGACCCGAGCCCAAGGCAGTACGACCTCTTCCTCATCACGGGCTACGTTACGCCGAAGACCCTCAAGAGAATCATAATCACCTACGAGATGGCGCCTGATCCAAAGTACGTCCTGGCCCACGGCTCCTGCCCGCTCAACGGTGGAATCTACTGGGACGCCTACAACGCCATCAAGCACCTCGACAAGTACATCCCGGTCGATGTCGTCATAGCCGGATGTATGCCGAGGCCAGAGGCAGTCATGGATGGAATCCAGAAGATAATGGAGATGATTGAGAACGGAACAGCAGACGGATGGAAGAGGTACAAGGAGAACTATGAGTGGTACAAGAAGAACCAGGACGAGCTCTTCGGCGAAGGATGGCGTGAGAGAGAAGCCAGGAGGTGGATCCCATGGCTGATGGACAAGAAAAAGGAGGAGTGAACGAGATGGGGGAAGTCAAGTGGGAGAGAGAGCAGATGCTCGTTGACAAAATCCTTGAAAAAGCCCCCTACGCCGAGGGCAAGGTGCGGCGCGAACGGAGGATTGAGTTCAGCATTCCGGCAGACAGGATAAGGGACTTCCTCATGTTGCTCAAGGAGAACGACTTCGAGCTCATGCTCCAGATAACGACCGTCGACTGGCCCAACGACGGCGAGCTTGAGCTCATCTATCAGATGTGGAGCGTGACCCACAGAACCCACGCCATGGTCAGAACACGGATTCCGAGGGATCTCGATAAGGCAAGGATGCCGACCGTCAAGGACATCTACCCTGTGGCTGAGACCTACGAGAGGGACGCCCACGACTTCTTTGGAGTCTACTTCGAGGGCAACGAGAAGATGGAGATGCCGTGGATCCTCGACGACACCGAGCAGGGGCTCTTCCCGCACAGAAAGGACTTCGACATGCTGACCTACGTGAAGAAGAAGTACAAGCTGCTCGACAGGTTCGATGAGGATAAGGACAACTACGTGATTTGAGGTGAGAGTTATGGTTTCGCAGAATGAGCTCATTCGGGAAGCGAGAGAAAACGGGATGGACCTGCTCCCACTCGATAAGGACACTTACGAGTTGTTCTTCGGCCCACAGCACATGGCCACTGAGAACTTCAGCATAATCCTCAAGATGGACGGCCACAGGGTTGTGAAGGCCATAGCCAATCCCGGCTTCCTCCACAGGGGCTTTGAGAAGCTTGCCGAGTACAGGCCGTGGCACACGAACATAGCGCTCCTCCTTAGAATCTGTGTTCCAGAGCCAGACGTCCCCGAGGCAATATACTCAATGGCCGTTGATGAGATAATCGGCTGGGAGGTTCCAGAGAGGGCCCAGTGGATTAGAACAACCGTCCTCGAAATGGCGAGGGTTTCCGCATATCTGTTCTGGATAATGGGTCTCAGCTTCAAGCTCGGTGTCTACACTGCCGGCCAGTGGGCTGCTGCCTACAGGGAGAGGCTGATGGCCCTCTTCGAGCAGCTGACCGGTGCCAGGGTCTACCACATATACACCATCCCCGGCGGTGTCAGGAGGGACATTCCGGGCGACAAGTGGCTCCGCCAGCTCAAGGACACCGTCGAGTACATCAGGAGCAAGTTACCAGACTTCGACAACCTTGTCTTCGAGAACTATGTCGCCCACAGGAGGCTTGAGGGAATTGGAGTGATGGACAAGAAGTTCGCCCTCGCCGAAGGCGTCACTGGGCCAAACCTCAGAGCCACCGGCGTTCCCTACGACGTGAGGAGGGCCGACCCATACCTGCTCTACCCAGAGCTCGACTTCGAGGTTCCCGTCCTGAAGGAGGGCGATGCCCTCGCGAGGGCTTTGATAAGGCGCTTCGAGCTTGAGCAGGATCTCTACATCCTCGACCAGCTCCTCGAGATAGGGCCGCCGAGCGGACCGTACAAGGTTGAAGACCCCAGGCTCAAGAACCTCCCGAGGTTCAAGGTTCCGGCCGGAGATGCGTTCGCCCACGTGGAATCAACGAAGGGCGACTTTGGTGCCTACGTCGTCAGCGATGGAAAGCACAAGCCGTACAGAGTGCAGATAAGGGGTCCAAGTATAGCCCATGGAGTCAGGGTTCTCGAGCAGCTCTTGGTTGGAGCAAGAATAGCCGACGTCCCCGTGATATTGATGAGCCTTGACAACTGTCCACCAGACATCGACAGGTGATGAAGATGGAGGTTGATTTTAAGGTCGCCCCAGAGGAGAAAATCAGGAAGAAGCCATCATTCATCAAGCCCTGGATGGGCCTCAAGTACCTCTTCAAGAAGCCCGTTACCATCAAGATACCCTACGAGAGGGTACAGATAGCTAAGGACTACAGGGGATTCCACACCCTCGACTGGAAGAAGTGTGTCGGCTGTAACTTCTGCGGCCAGATATGTCCGGCGAGGGCAATAGAGATGACCTGGATAGAAGTGGATGGCAAGATGGAGAAGAGGCCACATCCAAAGATAGACTACGGCAGGTGTACCTTCTGTGAGTTCTGTGTCGACGTCTGTCCAACTGGAGCGCTGGGCTTCATCGAGAACTACATCCTCACCACCGAGTGGAAGGACGAGGAGCTGGAGCTCTTTGACTGGGTTCCAATCCATCCAGACAAGTTCAGGGAGATAAACGAGAAGTTCCCCGACTACAGGTTCCCGGTGGAGAAGATAAAGTTCAACAAGGAAACGAAAGAGGTCACCTACTACCTGAGAGACGGAGAGGTCATGAAATTCAAGATACTCGGCTACGGCATCAGGCCGCCGAAGCCACCAACAAAGCCCGCTCAGAAGGCAGCCACAAAACCAGCTGAAAAGACCGAGGAAAAGAAGGAGTGAGAGCCTTTCCCTTTTTCCTTCCCAATCGTGAACTTTTTTAGATCCTTAGGTGCTATTCTTTACGGTGGATTCTCATGGGGATAGATGTCCGGAGTGAAAAGAACCTGGCCTGATAGGCTCGGTCATAGGAATTGTCGCGGGTCTCACGGGAGTGATACCCTACATCGGTTACTTCACGAGCGGGGTTTCGCTGATACATTTCATCCTGATACTAGTGGCACTCAAGGGCATATGGAACAAAGTCTGTGACGAGAGGCCGTTCAAATATTACCTGTACAAGATGACAGCCTTTGCCCGGGGAGAGTTTCCCGGACTCGAGATCGGAATATTATTATTAGGAATTCTTGGTCTCATAGCGGTTCTTATAGTCTCCGTCTATTTCCAGAAATGTGGAGGAGTTCAGGAGTACTGCAAAGTGGCTCTGGTGGGGCGCTTTACCGGCTGTAATCCTCATTGGCCGGATACTCCTGCTGGTGGCGGGGATATACCAGATACTCGCCTTCGCCAACATGCCCGAGGAACTCGAAGAGAAGCCCAAAGTGGACAGTTCCATCTACTGAGGCTTTTTCCTTTTTCTCATTCTTTTGGGTAGGGTTTTAAGCTTGACGTTGATTTTCTAATGGTGGTTTCGGTGGTCGTTGTTAACGTCAGAAGCGAAAAAAACCTCGGAATGTGGGGCGCCATTCTGAACCTCCTCGGCGGCTTCATACCGTATATCGGGGGCATAATAGCACTCGTCGGCTTCCTCATGGTGCTGTTTTCTCTTAAGGGAATAAGCGACGCAACGGGAGATGAGAGACCATTCAAGAAATACTTCTACGGAGTACTCTTCGCGATAGGAGGCATCATCGTCATTGCAGTTCTGCTCCTCAGTATGCTGGCGGTATTCCCGAGCGGCCGCGAACTTAGCAAGTCAGCAGGAATTGGAATTGCAGTCCTCTTCTTCGTCCTGCTGATTTCCCTCATCATCGGCTCGGCCTACTTCCAGAAGCAGGCATGGGAAGCAATGTACGAGATAACCAAGACCCAGGAGTTCAGAGACGCTGCCAACTGGGTATGGTGGGGAGCTTTAACCTCCATAGTCCTCATTGGCTTCATTCTGCTCCTGATCGCCCAGATATACATAATCATCGGCTTCAGCAAGATGCCCGAAGAAATAGGTGAGGAACCTGCACCGAGCGCCGAAGAGGTCATCACGTGGTGAGGGTCTCCTTCCCCAATTTTTTGAAAAAATAATAGAGGCTCAGAGGAGCCTGTCGAGGATTATTGCCGTCAACGCTCCAACGGCCATACCTGACTCAAGTATGCTGGCTATAACCTTCGGGAAGTGCGCCAGGAACTCAGCCGGGAGCTGGGGTGCACCGAGGCCCGCTATAAGTGCGGCTGCCAGTATGAGGGTGTTCCTGTCGTTGAGCTCCACTTTTTCTGTTATCAACCTAAGTCCAGTGACGCTTATCATGCCGTAGAGCGCCAGTGTGAGGCCGCCGAGCACTGGAGCGGGCATGGAGGCCAGGACTCCTGCGAACTTGGGAATCAGCGAGAGGAGTATCAGTATAGCTGCCCCCACCTGCACAACGTGCCTGCTCGCCACTTTGGTGAGCGCCACAAGTCCGATATTCTCCGAGTAGCTTGTTGTTCCGCAGGCACCCAAAAGGCCGGCTATCGAGCAGGCTAGCCCTTCGCTGCCTATACCGCGAGCTATGTGCTTCTCCGTTATCTCCGAGCCGGTAACGGTCGCTATGGCATGATAGTCGCCGACGCTCTCGATTATGCTCACCATGAAGGCGAAGAGCAGGATGACGATCGCCGTCGTGTCAAAGATAGGCTCACCCCAGGGAAGAATCTTGGGCAGACTGAACGCCGGAAGGCTCTTCACAAGGTCGAAGTTGGCTAAGCCGAGCGGGATGCTGACGGCGTAGCCAACGAGCGCACCTATCACCACTGGCATGGCCCTGAGGCTTCCCTTCGCCTTCAGCGCGACGAACACCGTGGTGAGGAAGGTAACCCCCGCAACGATGACGGAGCTCACGATGGTGCTCCCGCTTGGGTCGGCGTAGAAGTTGAAGAAGTTCTTGACGGCAACGTCCGCCAGGCTGAAGCCTATGAGCATTATTGTAACTCCAGTAACTAGGGGTGTGAAGAGCTTCCTGACCTTGCCGATGATTCCGAGCCACCCCACCAACGCCTCCACGAGGCCTCCGATGATGAGTGCGCCCTCCACTGCGGCCATTCCTAAGCTTGAGCCTATTGCTATCATACCTGGTATGAAGGCGAAGCTTGAACCCTGCACTATCGGGTAGCGCGAGCCTATCGTCGTCTGCAGGAGCGTCGCTATGCCCATCGCCAGTAGAACGGCCTGAATCATGAGGGCAATCTCAGAACCGCTCAGCCCGATGGCACCACCGACCACCAGGGGCACTGTGACAGTCGCTCCAAACATCGCCAGAACATGCTGAAGGCCAAAAACCAAAGCCTTCAAAGGCTCAACCCTGTCATCGATTCCAAACTTCAAAGCGCCTTTCTTTTCAAACTCCGCAGCCTCCATTGAAGCCCGCTCGAGCTGTGTCAGAATTTGTTTAAAAAGTTTTCGGAAAAGCGCAAGATTAACAAAAATTTGTCAAAGTTTACCAGCCCTGCACCTTGGATAGCACGTCGTCGGAGACCTTACCGTTCTCAACATCGGCTATGGCCTGTTCCAGCCTGTTAAGACCCTCCTCCAAAAGCTCCTCCTCTATCGTTAGCGGCGGCTGGATCCTCAGCACATTGCCCTGGAGGAACGCGAGGATGAGTCCGAGCTCGTAGGCACGCCAGACGACCTTCTTCGCCTCATCGTAGGCCCTCTCCTTTGTCTCCCTGTCTTTCACGAGATCAACCCCAAGCATCAGACCGAGACCGCGGACATCTCCGATTAGCTCGTGCTCTTCCTTCATCTTCTCGAGCCGCCTTTTGGTGTACTCACCAAGCTTTTCCGCCCTCTTGAGGAGTTCTTTTTCCTCTATCTCCTCGATGACTGCCAAAGCAGCCCTGCTCGTCACAGGATTGCCGCTCAGCGTGAAAGTGTGGCCGAGCGGTGGCAGGGAGTCCATTATCTCGGCCCTACCTATTATCGCGCTTATGGGCAGTCCGCCACCGAGGGGCTTAGCGAGGGTTATTATATCCGGCGTAACGCCGAAATGCTCTATCGCGAACCACTTTCCAGTCCTACCCAGTCCGCTCTGCACTTCATCCACCACGAGGAGAATGCCGTGCTCATCGAGGATGCGCTTGATTCTCTTAAAGTAGTCCTTTGGCGGAACAATCATGCCAGCATCCCCTTGTATCGGCTCAGCGAAGAGGGCAGCCGTCCCCTCTGCGTAAACCTCTCCCTCAAACTTCTCCTTCAGATACTCAACGCACTCCATGTGGCAGGTCTTAGGCTCTTTACCGAAGGGACAGCGGTAGCAGTTTGGGTAAGGAATGTAGTGAACTTCACTTAGCTCTCCGACGATGGAGCGGACCTCGAATTCCAAACCGGTGACGCTCATCGCCCCATACGTTGCCCCATAATAGCTCCTTAGGTAGCTGAGGAGGTGACGTCTCCCCGTGTAGGCCCTCGCGAACTTTATCGCCCCATCGTTGGCATCGCTTCCGCTGAGACCGAAGGAGACTTTAGGATTCTCTATGGGAGAAATCTCGGCGAGCTTTTCTGCCAAGAGCAGGGGCTCGACTGGAAAGCCGTAGATGAAGGTGAAGTGAATCAGCCTATCGGCCTGCTCTTTAACGGCATTGACGACGCGCGGGTTGTTGTGGCCGACGTTCTGGACGGCAGCATTGCTCAGGAAGTCTATGTACTCCCTCCCCTCGATGTCCCACACTTTGGCGTTTTCAGCCCTCACTCCGACTATAGGAGCGTAGGTAACGCGCGCTGCCTTGGGAAATACCCTTGAATACCTCATGATTATTTCATCCCTCTCCATAATCTCACCTCCAATGCTATACGCGTTTAGAATTAATAGTAATTTCGCCCAAATTTTGGTGAATTCGCAGAAAAGCTTAAGACCTCAATGTCGAATTGACAGAATAGGTGGCTGCATAATGCGGGAGAATGAACACCTTGACGAACTCGACAGGATGATACTCCACATCCTCCAGGAGGACGGGAGGGCGAGCTACTCGGAGATAGCGAGGAGGCTCAGAGTACCTGAGTCGACGGTAAGGCTCCGCGTGAAGAAGCTCTTGGAAAGGGGAATCATAAGGAAGTTCGCGGCACTGATAAACCCCTTCAGGGCGGGCTACAACATAGTGGCGTTCATAGCCGTTGACGTGGAGCCGAACAAGATAAAGCGAGCAGCGGAAGAGCTAAGCAAACTGCCTGAAGTTGATGTTCTCGGCATAGCTACGGGCGCCCACGACATACTCATGCAGGTGACGGTGAAGGATTTGCAGGAGCTGGAGAGCTTTCTGATAGAAAAGCTGGGAAAGATAGAGGGAATAAGGAGCACGGAAACATCAATCCTGACGAGCGTCCGGAAGTGGGGCTACGCAAGGGTGTTTTAGGTGACCCTCTCAAGGCCGTTTTCCTTTACGATGTAGGTGTCCTCCTTCTTTATGGCCCCTTCGGGAATCATGAGCGGCGGGTGGATTATTGTCAGAACCATGTTCTCCTGCACCTTTGTGGCCCTCTGTGGGACGACGATGGTCGTTATCGGTGGTTCCTCGATTAACAGGCCGACTCCGTGGGTGTAGCCAGCTATGTAGGCATCACCAAAGCCCCTCTCCTTGAAGAAATTCGCAAGCTTCTTCTCCACTGCCGAAAGGGGAACGCCGATTCTGGTTTCCTCCAGCGCGAGTCTGTAAGCCTCTTCCTTGACCTCAATGGCTTTTCTGACACTCTCGCCGGGATCGCCGACCACGAAAGTCCTCGCCATGTTCGCATAATAATGGTTCCAGTCTGCCCCTATGACGACCGTGACGACACCGTTCTCCTTTACTTTCAGGTCCCTGAAGGGCTCTGCGTGGGCCCTTGGCGTGGTTGAGACATAAACCTTGGGATCCTCACTGCCGTTGAGCATGAGCTCGCGCATAACTTCGGCCGCTATCTCAAGCTCGCTCATACCGGGCCTTATGACTTCCTCAGCGACCTTCATGCCCCTCTGCGCTATCTTTCCAGCCTTCCTGATGTTGTCGAGTTCCCATTCATCCTTGACCATTCTGAGACCCATCGTGAGGTCGAGGATGTCCACTATCTCAACCGTTGGATTCAGCCGCTGGAATATCTTGAGGAAGATTAAGTAGGCGTCCCTCTCTACGCCGAACTCTAAACCGACACGCTCCATGCCATTACCGTGTATCCAGCTCACCACACCGGCCATCAAGTCCTCGACCTTCCGGAACTCGACGACATTCTCAATCCAGCTCCTCCGCTTGAACTCCTCGGCCTCGCCCTTGACGACGTAAACGATCGGTTCCCCTTCGGCCGGAATGAGGATGCTCGGACGGAGCCACTTGGTGCCGGTGAAGTAGATGAAGCTCGACAGGGTTCTGATGACTGCCCCATCTATCTCATTCTCCCTTAAAAGCTCCTGGAAGCGCTCGACCCTTTTCCGAAATATCTCCGGATTTCCCCTCATTTTTCACACCACCTTAACGACGAGGAAGGACATCTCCATGCTTCCAGCGTTCGAGACGCTGTGGGGGATGTTCTTAGGTAAGTATACGAGGTATCCCTTCTTAACCTCTGCCCTCTCTTCACCAACTTCTACCACGCCCCTTCCCTTGAGCACGTAGAGGAAGGCATCCACTGAAGTGGAGTGCTTCTTGAGCTCTTCACCGGGTTTTAGGCTCACGTGGAGCACGCTGACATTCTCCATCGCGAGGAGCTTTCTAACGTCCACTCCGTGAGGGTTTTCGACCCTCTCGGCGTTTTCGACGTTAACAACAATCATCTCAATCCCTCCAGTCGAGAAGCCTCTTTTCGCCCTCAATTTTCTTATACGGGGCGATGTCCATCGTAATCTCAAGGGTCCCGAGGTATTCACCGTTATCATCGAAGAGCGGCACGTATTTGATGTAAACGTACTTCGGCCCCATGCGTATCCAGAAGGTGGCCTCTTTCTTCCTGCCCTCTTTGAAGGCCTTGAGGATTTTGTTCACTATGTGGACGCTCTTAGGTGGATGGCAGAGCTGGACGGGCCTTCCGAGGACGCTCAACGAGCGCGCAAATATCCTCTCGCCTGGCGAGAAGAACCTCACGCGGTCGTCCTTGTCTATGAAGGTCACATCAACCGGAAGGGCCTCGAATATCTTCTTGAGTTCCTCTATGCTTACGTATCCAGTTCCAAGGTCTATGTCACCCTCGCGTTTGAGCTCAGCTTTGTCAAACTCCAGCGGCTGTCCCTTAAGGGCCTGCTGAACCTCCTTTGGAAGGCCGAGGAGCTGCTCTGCATTCAGCGTCGGGTCAATCTGCCAGGGGTGAAGGGGCTCAACGTCGGGGTTCCACTCCTTTGGCTGGACTTTGTAGTAGCCAAACTCGTCTTCCTGAAGTCTTATAGCCTTCCACTCACCCTCGCTCAGCAGGGCCTTAACGGTGGGATAGAATATGTTGTTTTCCCTGAAGACCATGTCAGTTAGGGCAAAGGCCGCCTCGTTTGCCTTCTCCTTGAACTTCGTGACAAACTCTTCCCAGGGCATCTCCTCCCTCTTCCTCAAAAGCTCGGCGAGGTGCTTTATCATGAACCTTATCTCGTCGTGCTTCGTCCAGAGGACAGTTGCTATTGCCGTTAGGCCGCGGCGCTCGATGTATGGGAAAATGAGCATCTCCTCGCGGTTGTAGTGGGTGAAGCCGACCTTCCTGAGGTTGGTCACTATCTCTTCAAGAATCCCGAGGATTTCCTTTCTCATGCGCTCGTCCTTGGTGTTGACCAGTGTCGAGGCGTATAGGTTGAGCATCTCGGCGTCCTTCATGATCTCCTTGTTCTCCTCGTAGAGAGTCCTGAGCGGGTGTCCCTCCGGAAGGTCCTTCTCTTCGAGCTCGTCAGTACCCGAAACTGCCTCGCGGAAGAGCTCGACGTGGATGTCGCACATCTTGGCTATCTCCTTGGCGGAAATGCCTTCCTTCACCAGCTCCTGCTCGATGAGCGGGATTTCAAGGGGGGAGATGCTACTTAAGACTGCCTTAAACTCGGCCTTCAGCTTGTTTACATCTTCTCCCTCGTGTATCTTTTTGAGCAGATTCTTGAGCTGCTCCTTCTTATACTCCCTGTTGTTCAGTAACTCGGTCATCTTAGTCACCTTCATGACATATGTCATAGGTGGCGCTTATAAGTATTTCTGGACATATCTGGGCATGAAAAACTAAACAATTCTGACCAGTAAAGCTTATATGCCGTGTGTCATACATTCGAACGGTGAGCGAAAATGATGCTCGATGTTAGGGGTTTGAAACCTCCCCAACCAGCTGTTATGATCCTCGAGAGCCTCGGGAAGCTCAAGGTCGGGGATACACTTGAGGTTATAGGCGACAGGCCCTTTGTTGACCTGATTCCCAAGTTGGAGGAGGCAGGATACAACATTGAAGTTAGGGAAGTCGGCGGTTTCTTCGTCCTCAAAGTTACGAAGACCGAAAGCTCGAAGGAGCTTAAGATGGAAGTTAAAGAGTGCGACGATAGGCTGGATGAGATAACAGAAGACACCAACGTGGCCAAGCTTCTCAAGGCCTATCCTCAGTCCCTTGAGATACTCGTCAAGTATGGCTTCTCCCCGCTCCAGAACCCTGTGATGAGGAAAACCCTGGCCAGGACAGTGACCCTTAGGCAAGCCAAAAAGCTTCTCGGTATGAGCGACGAGAAGTTCAAGGCCACGATGGAAGAATTGAAAAAACTGGAGGAAAGGAATTAATCCATCTCCTCCACTGAGATGGCCCCATCTTCCACCCTTATTCCCTTGCTGAGCATGTCTTTCAGATCCTTCTCTGGGTCACCAGTCAACCTGAGGTCAAACTGCTTCCTTAGGATTTCGAAAACGTTCGGCGTTAGGAATTCTGGCGGTTTTGGACCTATGTAAATGCCCTTCACTCCCAGGTACAGAAGGGTGTAAAGTATGCCGATGGCCTTCTGCTCCATCCACGACAGTACTATGCTGACGGGGAGTGAGTTAACGTCGGTTCCGAGCTCGCTTGCCAGAGCTAGTGCTATCTCTATTATCGAGTAGACGTTGTTGCACTGGCCGAAGTCCAGGAACCTTGGAATGCCATCGATCGTCCCGTAGTCCCTCGCGTTGTAGCGGAACTTTCCACAGGCGGCCGAGAGTATTATGGCATCGTCAGGGATGAGCTCTGTGAGCCTCTCGTAGTAGCCCATGCCCTTGTGGGGCGTATCACAGCCACCGACGACGAAGATGTGCCGTATCTTGCCCTCCTGGATGAGCTCTATGAGCTTATCTTTCATGGCGAGCACATTGGTGTGGTGGAAGCCCGTGAGAAGCTGTCCCCCTTCAATTTTTTCCATCCTCGGGGTTTCCAGAGCCCTCTTTATCAAAGGCTCGAAGTCGTAGTCCCTAATGTGCGGGACTCCCTCAAGGCCCGCTATTCCAACTGTGAATATTCTGTCCGCGTAGGCCTTTGTCGGCTGCTGGACGCAGTTGCTCGTGCCCAGTATAACACCGGGGAATTCTGCAAACTCCTTTCTCTGGTACAGCCAGCTCCCGCCCCAGTTGCCGTAGAGCGACTTGAACTTCCTCAGTTTGGGATAGGCGTGGGCGGGGAACATTTCTGCGTGGGTGTAGACCTTGATGTCATCCTCGAGTCCCATCTCTTCAATCTGCTTGAGAAGCTCGTACAACGCCTTATAGCTGTGACCCGTGACGAGGATGCCGTGACCTTCCTCGGTGCCAGTGGGCACTTTCACGGGCTCCGGCCTTCCAAAGGTCTCAACATACGCCCTATCCAGAAGCTTCATGGCCTCAAGATGGATTCTTCCGTTCTCAAGGATGAGCCCAAGGAAGCGGTTTTTGTCGAAGTTGACGTTCGTCAGAGTAGAGTATAGGGCCTCGGCAAGGAAGTGGCCAATCTCTGGATTGTCGTAGCCAACCTCGAGCGCGTGGTAGTAGTAGGCGGCGGTGCCCTTTATTCCATAGAGCAGCGCTTCCTGAAGGGAGTTCAAGTCCGGGTCTTTTCCGCACACGCCCCTAACGGTACAGCCACCACTCAGGCTCATCGAACACTGGTTGCAGAGCATCCCAACACCTCCAGGCAACTTCATCACGATCCCTCCTATGACACGTGTCATATACTTCGAGTTATAAATGAAGATACCTTCATAAAAAGTTTGTGGTTTCTTAACCTAAAAGACCACATTTACATAGCCGGAAAGAAAATATTTGGGACGTATAATTGCATTAACTGTTACATCATGTTCTAATTTTTGAATTAAATGTTTTCAACTTTCCCGCTCTCCCAAAGCATATATGACACGCGTCATTACATTGTGATCTCCTGAGAACCATGAGTTATGACAAAGAAAATGTTCATTTAATCCAACCTGAGGCTTGGCCAAAATTCGACCAAAAGTCTTAAATATTCCGTGCGTCATATAAGGATACATGAAAACTAATGCTTTCGAAGTTGCTTCACGCTATGTCTACCCCTCGTTGAGGCGCAGACTTGTAGAGATACTCAGGGAGAAGGGACTCAAGCAGACACAGATAGCGGAGCTTTTGCACATTACCCAGTCCGCCGTTTCTCGATATCTGAGGATGGACAGGGGGGCTTTAATAGACGTCGCCCAGTTCCCAGACATAGATGATGACCTCAAAAAGCTCGCCGAGGAGATAATCAGGAAGAGACCTACCGAGTACGAAATCCACTCGATGCTAGTTCAAATCTCGCTGGAGATGCTGGGCAAAGGCTACGTCTGTTCTTTCCACTCCCAGATTGACCCCGAGTTGAACCCTGCCCAGTGCAGGGTCTGCCTAGAGCTGTTCGGTTAGCCGAAAGTTTACAGCCGAGACTAACACAACATTTAATATGTTTCGACGTGTATCTTAACCGGGTGATTCTCATGAAAAGGGCACTTGTAACCCTTACTCCCCCGGAGAGCAAGAGGTTGATAGCCAAAGCAGTAGTGGCCATGGAAGAGGTCCAGCACGCCCTTAAGCACGGCTTTGTCTACATCGCGACTGGAACGACCGCAGCCTACATAGCCGAGGAGCTCCTCGGGGAGAAAATCGAAAAGGAGAAGTGGACCGTTGGAATAATAAGCAAAGGCAGAACGTGCGTTACCCCCAAGGATACCTGGCCGAAGCACCTCGTCCTCTACAAGGGGAAGCCCTTCGAGGGCGAGCCGATAGAAGCCCTGAGAGAGATGGGACCAAAGGACGTCTTCATCAAGGGCGGAAACGCGATAGACGTAAACTGGAACGTGGCCGTCTTTGCCGCCGCCCCAGACGGAGGGACGATAGGCAAGACCTTCGGCTGGACGATAGCCAAAGGGGTCTTTACGATAACGCCCATAAGCCTGGAGAAGTTCGTTCCCACGCCCGTGGAGGAGAGCGCCAAGCTCACTGGCATATATTCCTTCGACTGGGGTACGGGCCTCTATGCGGCTCTCGTTCCAATCCCCCATGCTCACCCAGTGACGGAGGTGGAAGCCTACAGGATACTCGCCGGCGTTGAAGCGATACCCATAGCCGCTGGGGGTGCCGGTGGGGCCGAGGGAAGCGTAACGCTCGTTCTTGAAGGAGAGGACGACGCCATGGAAAAGGCCAAGGAGATAACGAAGGCCGTGAAAGGTGAGCCCTACCTCAAGCCGTACACAGAGGACTGTGCCGTCTGTCCTTTCGCAAAGATTTGTGGTCTCGGAAGCGGAGCCTTCTGAGGTGAAGCTTGATGAAACGGGCCCTCGCTTTGGTTCTTTTAATTCTTCTTTTGGTTCCACTCGTTCTCGCCGATGAATACGGGGAAGAGGACGAGTACGAGGCTGGATACACGGCCTTTGCAGTGGCTGGAGTTGCCATGATAGCAGTGGGAGTGATCTATTACTCGCTCACCAAAAGAAAGCTTCTGATAATCCACAAGAAATCGAGCGAGTGGGGCTTCGAGATAAAGCCTGAGCAGCCCTACGTGACGGTGTTTGGGCCGATTTACCCCCTCACCATCCACCATGTCCTCACGATAACAGGTACCCTTTTGGTGTTCGTTCACTTCTTCTCGTGCGATAATTACTCAGGCCTCGCTGGAGGAACCGGTCTCAGCATGGCCATAACACTGGTTCTGCTGAACGTCAGCGGCTTTGTTGGACGTTACATTCACGGCAAAGTAACCCTAGCCGCAAAGAAGCACGACAGCGCCATGGCCAAGAAGTTCGTCAGGATACTGGGGCACTGGAAGAAGGTTCACATTGCACTGGCGATAATATTCGCGATACTGCTCATCATTCACCTCAACGCCGTTGATTGAAGCTTTTTTCAAGAATTTCTTTTTAAGCTCCCGTTTTTTCTCTTCTATTGGGGGTGAGCCATGGACGAGCTGGAGATGATTAGGAGAAAAAAGATGCTCGAGCTGATGAAGAGGGCTGGGATGATAGAGGTCAAGCCAAAGGGACCTAAAGTCCTCATTGAGGTCATCACCGCCCCAGGCTGTCCCTACTGTCCCATAGCAGTCCAGATGGCAAAGGAGCTAGAGAGGAAGTACGAGGGAGTGGTAGCTAAAGAGCTAAGCGTCGCAACGCCAGAGGGACAGAGAAAGGCTATGGAGCACAACATCCTCGGAACTCCCACCATACTGATAAACAACAGAGTGGAGTTTATAGGCGTGCCAAACTTTGGGGAGTTCGAGAGAAAAGTAAGAGCGCTGTTAGGCCTATAGTGAGGCCCCCGTGAGAACCCAGATCCCTATCGCTATGAGCAGTATCCCCGCTATCACGGACAGCTCCCTGCTGTGCCTCACCATTGCCTGGGAGAAGCGCTTGCTCTCTGTGACGCTTCCCATCGCCAGCAGTATGACCACCAGCGGCAGGACAAAGACGAGGTTGTACAGGGCGAGCAGGAGAAAGGCGAGCGTTTTTCCGCTCTTTGATATTATTATCGCGTAGACGAGATAGCTCCCGGCAGAGCAGGGAAGGAGAGTCGTCGACACTATGACACCGAGGGTGAAAGCTCCCAGGAGCGTCGCGTCGCTCCTGAATATCTTTTTCCTCAGGTCACTCTTCCCAAAGACCCTTGACTTCTCCATTAATCCTGTAACGATGGTATACAGGCCGAATATTATCGCGGCAACGCCCGCGACCCACAGGGGCAGGTGGCCAGCGAAGTAGAGCAGGCCAACACCCAGGAGATAGTACGAGATGTAGACGGCCGCTATGAATGAGGCCCCAATGATATAGAGCCTCCTCCGTGAAATCTCTCTAACGGAGAGTGCTATGAGGAGCATGGTGTAGATGACGAAGGTGCACGGGTTTATGGAGTCACTCATCGCGAGCGTGAAGAACTGCGGGATGAAGTGAGTTAAACCGAGTGCCCAGAGCGCCAGGGAGCTTATTCCAAAGGAAGCCAGGAGGATGATAGCCAGTGCCTTGACTTCACTCCTCATGGTAGCCACTTCCGCCATAGACTTTTTGTTGCTTTCTAAAACAAAAAGTTGAGAACAAAAGGTCAGCGCCTTCTCAAGGCGAGGAGGGGCAGGAGAACAAGTACCGCGACTATTCCCGGGCCGCAGGTCTTGCCATCATCCCCTGACTCTTCTCCATAGGTACCCGTAGATGCGGTAATGCTGGGAGCCTCAGTGGATTCGGCCCCTGGAAGCCTGTGCTCAACGTAGATCGCCTGAAGTTCCTCAATGACGGTCTGGTTTTTTATCAGGTATGCCTGTCCCCCAACAACCAGTATGAGACCTCCTTCCTGCATGGCAGCTTCGATTATCTTGGGCGTTGCCGAAACGTTGAACTCACCCTCTATAATGGCGTAGAGCTTCCCGTCGTACGCTATACCTATTGCTGGAACCCCCATGATGCCGGTGTATTTGTACTGTTCACCGAAAAGCTTCTGATTCTCCTCGTTGTTCACCAGCTCGTAATAGGTCAGACTTTCGGGGCCGTAGATTTCCGGGATGAGCTTTTTCATGTTCTGGCAATGGGGACATGTGGCCATGCCATACATGTAGAAGTGAATTTTGTTTGAGTCTATCTGGGTTTCGGCCGCTGCGTAGGAGAGTGTCGAAACCGTCAGGAGGAAAAGCAGCAGTAAAGCAATCCTCTTCATTTTCTCACCTGCAGATAATTCTCGCGGAAGGTTATAAACCTTGGCCGCGGAAAGCTTAAATCCTTCAAAGCCCAAAAATTGTGGGGATAATCATGCAGGAGTGGTATCGCTCTCGGGCGCTCTATGAGGCGGTCCTCAAGCTTGTTGATTCTGGAAACTTCGAAGAAGCCGTCAAGATGACGGAAGATATACCCGACAAAGGCATCAGAGCGAAGGCCCTCTCACGCATCGCCGTCGCGCTGGCAAAGAGGGGGGCCGATTATAGGGAAGTCCTGGAAAGGGCCATAAAATCCGCCCTCGATATAGACAACCATGACGAAAGCACCAAGGCTTTAATGAGCCTCGCCTTTGAGTTCCTGAACCTTGACAAACCCGAGGAGGCCATGAAGATAGCCAACTACATACCCGACCTCTCAAACCGCTCGAAGATACAGGCTGAAGTTGCGTTAGCCCTCGCCAAAGCAGGTAAGATCTCTGATGCAATGGAGATTATCAACAGTATCCTTGATGAAGACGTTAAAACATGGGCGATGTCTCGGCTCGCGAGTCAGCTTTAGCTTAGACTTGCCTATTTCAGGCATTCTATTCCCAGGTTTTAACATGTATGCATCCATAAGGCTTTTTTAGGCTCGCCCGTTTCCCGTTCGGGTGAGAAAAATGAACGGTGGAGAGATAATAGGACTCCTAGGAATGCTACTGCTGGTCAGTTCGTGGCTACCTCAAACCATCGAGACCGTGAAGAAAAAGCACTGCCCGCTGAACATGAAGTTTATCATAATCTACGTTGTAGCGGCAACACTGCTGACGATATACTCCTACATAATAGGGGACTGGATATTCTTTACCCTGAACTTCCTGTCTGCACTCCAGAGTGCCATAAACCTCGCGGTGAAACTGCTCTACCCATGACCTTTATTTTCTCTCGTAGAGCCCCACAAGTTCCCCACACTGGATGACGTGCCCTTTCATGGCTTTTTCCAGTTCTTCCCTGCTGGCTCCGGGGTTTAGATTTAGCTTCCTGTCAAGGATGTAGACCTTGAAGTGATAGTGGTGAACGCCATGTCCCTTCGGTGGACAGGGGCCGTCATAACCTATCCTTCCAAAGTCGTTCATACCCTGCATCACGTGAACCGGCTGCTCAACATTTCCCCTGGGCGGGATCCCCTCGGTATCTCTCCGAGCGGTGAAATGTTCCAGGCCACCCAGTGGGTAAAAGTTCCCCCAGGAGCATCTGGGTCATCAACTATTATGGCCACACTCTCGGCTTTCGGGTCAATATAACCAATGAAAATCGGCGGGTTAATGTTCTCCCCATCGCAAGTAAACTCAACGGGAATGAATTCTCCGTCGTGGAATATGGATCCTATCTCAAAGGTCTTCTCAAATGACATATCTGCACCTCCTTTCGAAGACAGGCACCCGCCGCGAGCACCGTGAGGGTCACCAGCAAGCTACCTACTTCATGGAAAGATATACGTTCTCATCCGTAAAAACGTTTCTTAGCAAAGATTTTAATGGTGGATTCCCCAAGTTCAACGATGAACCATGAGGGTGCTGTGGGAGAAAGAAGTGAGCACGGATGATATAGTCGTCTCGCCGAGGCCCGTCTGGAAGTGTAGGGCATGTCCAATGTACGGCAAAAGGCCAAGCTGTCCGCCCCACGTCCCGGACTGGAGGGAAGCTAGGGACTGGGTCAGCTCATTCAAACGGGCGCTTCTCATCAAGTTTGAGATTGACTACAACAACTTCGAGGTCGAGAAAAGGAAAGCCCTCATCTACCTTCTTAAGCGCGAAGAGGAGTTATTCAAAGAGGGCAAGATGTATGCGATGGCCCTCTTCCCTGGGAGTTGCAACCTATGCGATTACTGCCCCTTTGAACAGGGCGAGCCCTGCAGGATGCCGACAAAGGTAAGACCGTCCATAGATGCCATCGGGATAGAGATAGGACGGCTGGTGAGGATAGACTTCTCCGAAAGCGTTTTGTACGGGATGGTGCTAATAGAATGAGGTGGGAGCGTGGGGAGTAGAGCGTTTCGCATGAAGTTTGGGATAGCCCTCGTGATGTCCTTCGTTTATTCTCTCGCTGCAGCGTGGTTCTACTACATACCCGCGAAGGGCGAGCCTTTTCTGGAGGTCTCCTTCGGGACGCTCCTCATCAACTTCTCCTTCCTCGTCTTTCTGCTGTGGATAGTTGCCATTCCACACGCCAAAAAGAGCACCGCCGCCGACCTGGTTCTCATAACGGTAATGATCATACCGGCCGGCGTTCTCGCTACCCTGCTCATTCTCTTTGCCCTTACTGGTTTGGGAATCTACGAGAGCTATGGCCTCGAGTACTTCCTCATGCCGATAATGCCATTCACGCTCGCCTACAGGACCGTGGAGGGAAAGGTAACTGTTAAACCAAGCCTGCTGGCATTGCTATATGGAATCATTGCATTCGCATGGGGGAATCTCGCATGGTGAACCCGAGGAAGATAGCATACGTAACGCTGCTCGGCCGCTCAGAATGGGCACTCGTCAACACCTACTACGCGGTAGCTTCCAAGGGAAGAAAGCCAAAGAGAGTGTTTGTGTTCACAGAAAAGACTTACAGAGACAAACTCCCACGGGTGATTGAGGCTATACGGGCGATCTCAGAGGCTTACAACTTCATGCCCGAGATAGAGAGCGTGGTAATCCCAGACAACAGCTTTCTAGAGGCGGATAAGAAGTTCAAGGAGCTCTTTCAGAGGCTTGAGAAGGAGGGATATACCATTGGACTCGACGTAACTTCGGGCAGGAAGGCACTGGCAACGGCGGCGGTGGTTCAGATAAGGGACTTCCCGGTAGACAGGATAATCTACATGGCACTCCTCGATATGGACTTTCCGGACAGGCCGTACATGATGATTCCGAGACACATGCAGAGGCTCAAGAACTTCCTCGGTGATGAAAATGTCAGTGAGATATGAGATAATCGAGAAGCCCGAGCTCCAGATACTCATAAACGTCCTTCCTGAAATAGTGGTTAGCTATCCCCTCTACGAACTGCCCCTCTTCCGTGCTTGGCCATCAGAGGCTGGCTATGAAGTGAACGTCCTAGTCGGCCGCCACGAGTTCAGCGAAGCCGTTCCGGAGTACCTGTCCTACGAGCTGCCCACCTACATCGACTTCTACGAGGCATTTATCTCCGCCGGAATACTCCGCTACGACAACATAGAGGAGTTCATGAAGAGCCTCGAGCTCTACGAGTACCTCCGCAAGGGAGTTACCTTCGCTCCCGACACTAATCTCTTCTACCACCGCTTCATCTCGGGCTTCCGACCGCTCGACGGTTATCAGATAGTCGTGGCTGAGGGAGTAAAGAAGGAAATAGAGAACGCCATGAACTACAAATACCACCGCAGCCAGCTGAGCGAGATAGGAAAGGCCGTCAGAAACGCCCACCTGCTGAAGGAGTTCAGCAACCGGCGCATGAAGAAGTCTAGGAAAGCGGCCTATATAGCCCTAAAGGAGTTCGAGCGCCTGAAAGAGCGCATAATCATCGCGGAGAGCGTCAAGGATGAAGCCCACAACAACGACGAGATAATCATTAAGTCCCTCAAGCGCTACGACGAGATGACCCCAACTCTCCTCGTCTTTCTGACTGCAGACATAGCAATAACCGACGTTGCGGAGATAGAGGGGCTGGAATACTTCCTCTTCGATTACCCAACTGCCAAACTCGGAAAACACGAGGTAACCGCATATCAACTCAGGACGCTGATATTCAACTTGGCGGCCGTTTTCGGGGTCATTGAAGTGAACGGTGTAATTGTTTTCGGAGAGTTCGGCGGCAAGCGCGGACTGAACGAGCTCAAGGTGCTCTTCCCCGAGGAGAACAGGATTTACCACGAGTTTATGTTCCATCTGAAGCTCTGTAGGAGACTGATGGAGATAATGGACGAGAAAAGGAGCAGAGGGTAAAAGGAGCGAATCACTTCAGCATTCCCTCAAGCGTTTCCACGAACTCTATGCTCCTTCTGAGGTCGGCGAAGTACTCTTTAGCCTTTTCCACGTGCTCTCTCTCGACCTTTCCGCCCTTCGCTATGACGCTCGCTGGAGCCAGGAGCTGGACGGCATAGCGCAGGCTGGTCTCCTCGCCGAGCTCAGCGAGGTACTCTATAGCCTCCTCGCTTATGTCAATCTTCTCTTCCCTCGCGCGAATCTTGACTATCTCCCGGATTTCGTCCCTCTTGTAGGGCTCGGTGTTGATTATGAGCAGCCTGTCGAGCATGTCTATCGGTATGCCGTGCGGGGCCTCGATGTCCGTTCCTCTAATCTTCGTCCTTCCGCGGTTAGTTGCCAAGATGAGAATCGGTGCCAGCTCGCTCTCCATAGCCCTGGCCAGGAAGGAGAAGGCCTCTATGTCGAGCATGTGAACCTCGTCGATGAAGAGCACTCCCGGGACGAGGGTGGCCTTTCCGTCCTCAATCCACTTCTTGACCATCTCGTCGACCTTCTCCCTTATCTCGTCGCTTATCTCTGCCCCAGAACTGAAGAGCAGTCCGAAGATGTTGCCCCTCGCGTTCGCAACATCGAGGTCGTGGAGCGTGATGGTGTAGGTGAACTCCTTTATCTTGAGCACCGGGCCGCTCGGCAGGTTGACTCTCCTCTTGAAGAAGAGGCCTTCCTCCTCCTTGACAGTTCCGAGCTTTGAAATCCTGCCCGTCTCAGCGTCTATCTGTATGACGTCGCCCTCTTCAACGCCCAGCTCCATGAGCTGGTAGGCTATCTCCCTGCCGGCCCTTATGGTCTTCTCATCGTCCTTCGTGCGGAGCGTTATTATCACGCTCTCGGGAATCTCCACATAGGGGTTGAACGGGTGCCTCGTCTTTCTGACTTCAATCTCCTTGACTTCACCCTCGTAAACCTTCCTTTCCTCGCTGATTCTAACGCCTATGGCCCTCCTCAGGGCCTGCTTCAGGAACTCGGTCTTCTTGACCTCGGCGGAGTAAATCTCGCTGCCGGCCATCTGGACGAAGGGAACATCCTCACCGAGCTCCCTCGCTATTCCCATGGCTATTGCCGTCTTACCGCTTCCGGTCGGACCAACGAGGAGGATTCCCTTCCCGGCGAGCTTTCCGCGCTTGATGAGCTCGACGGCAATTCCGGCTGCTTCTCTCGCTTTAACCTGCCCCACCATACCGTCGGCCATGAACTTCGCCTTTCCGTTCTCGTCGAGGCCAAGGCCCCTTATGTGGGAGTGCATGCCGACCCTCTCGAAGGATACCTTCGCGACCTCCTCGATGACCGGCATGACACCACCCCCTTAATCTTTCCGCTGGTTACTAAAATAAGGGAGCTTTAAAAATTTGACGGCTCAGAAATGGCCTTCAGGAATCGCCTTATCGCACCAAAGGCCTTTTCCTCCGGAGCGAAATCCCCCGTGACTCGCTCAAAAGTCTGTGCTCGCTGGCTGAAGATTAAAAGTTTTTGTGGCTCAGGCCGTCGATCCCGGGCATCACTCACCCTAAAGGCCAATGTCATCATCGCCGGTGGAAGTTCGCGAGCGGACTTAAAAACTCACCTAAGCTTGGCAGCAAAGTACAGTGAAGCAACGCCCGTGATTATGCTCGCTGCGAGGATGAAGGTACCGATGGTTCTTACGAGATATGCATCCTCCTGAAGGGCGAGCCAGCCGAGGAGAAAGCCTGCCAAAACGAGCGAAATTACGGAGAGCTCCGATTTCCAGAGAAAACCGATTCCGAGGAAAAGACCAGCGAGCAGGTAGAGCGGGTTCCCGTAGTTCAGGAAGAGGAGAAGGGGCAGCGCCAAACCTGCCCATGGGACTATCTTACCTCCCCTCTCGTCGCGGTTGATATAAACCGAGCCGACTATGAGGGTTAGGAGCGATAGAACAGCGCTTACCTGGGAAGCTGTCGGATTGGAGTTCTGAGTGTACATGGAGAGGAGCACAAAAACCGCCGAAAGACCCACGAGCGCGAGGGCCTTTCTCATGCCACCACCTCAGAGCACGTTGAGGTACTTGTGCACCTGGAAGCTCAGCCCAACGTTCTTGCGACCCATTATCAGAGCTGCCTCGCGGTAGAACTCCATCAGTTTTGGCTGGGAGATGTCAATGGGTTCTCGCGGCTGGATCACAAGTGGTGCGAGGCCTTTCAGGAGCGAGGCATACCAGCGGACGTTCTCTATCTTTGTGTCCCTCGTCACCACGAGCTTGGCGTATGTCTTTGCCCCCGCATCCTTCAGAATCCTTATGCTCTCTACCTCACGGAGAACGAGAGCTTTCCAGTCTTCAGTTGCCTTAGCCGTTTCGTCCTTTATGTCCACGCTGGCATAGTCCGTGAGATGAGCTACTTCCTTAATTAGCTCTGGAAGGCCGCCGTGGGTCTCAAGGAAGTTTGAAAAGCCGAGCTCGTGCATCCTCTCCATGAGGGCCTTGAGTGGCCTGACCTGAAGCGTTGGCTCGCCGCCGGTGTAGCTTATGGAATGTATATCCCCTGTGTCAAGCCGCAGGATGGCATCGACTATCTCATCCAAACTCGCCGGGTTAGGTTTGTATTCGAACTTTCCGGTGAAAGGCTCGACCTCGTAGCGCCAATGCAAGACCTTGGAGGCATCTATGAACTCCCTCGAGTCACACCAAATGCAGTTCAGGTCACAGCCTGCGAATCGGACAAATATCTGCCTCCGTCCAAAGGCAGAACCCTCGACGCTCCCTCCTTCCCCCTGCCAGCTGTTGAACACCTCTGCCATTATGAGTTTCATTCCGACACCTCACTGAGGTCTATGCCCTTTACCCTATCGCTCACGTAGCCCTCGAGTATCTCAACACGCACGCTTCTGTCTTCGCCCGTCATGTCGGCCATGAGCTGGACTCCTCTCGCGTAGTCCCAGAGGCGCCTCTTGGCGGCCTCTTCAATGGCCTCGCACATGACTATGATTTCCCCCGCGTTCTCCCTGCTGGCAATCTCTATGACCTTCCGGGCGTCCTCCTCAGTGAAGAGGCCCCTCTTCTTGAAGAGCATGCAACTCCCCCCTGTTTTCTGCAAGTACATAATTACATAATTCAATAGTTGCACAATTAACGAATTAAACGTACTCCATGAGCATCCCCACGGCCTCTTCGAATATCTCCCTGTCCGTGCCTTCAACGACGCTCTCGAGGTACTGGAGGTTCAGGAGGTTGAGTATTATGTAGGCCGTGTTCCTGTCGAGACCAAGGTCGTAGGCCTCATAGAAGACTATCTCCCTCCCAAGAGCCTCGTTCAGCATCTCCACGAAGTAGGCGATGTCCTCCACGCGGAGCTCGTCCCACTTGCTCTCCATCTCATCGAAGTAGCGCTCCATTATCCTGAGCGTCTCGAGGTCGAGCTTCAGCGTGCCCTCGAAGTAGGGAAACTCGCCAACGCGGAATATCTTAACTCCCTCTTCGTCCTGGATACCTATGTAATCCCAGAGAAGAATACCCTCTATGACATTGTGGCCGTAGCGGCTCGCCAGATACGTGAACCTCTCCACTATCTCCATCATGTCCTCAAGGAACTCCTCCTCATCCCTGAAGTGGATTATCTTGCTTATCGTTCCAGCCATGTTTTTGCACCTAAAGGAAGGTAGGGTGTAGGGTTATAAGGGTTTAGCTATGAACCCCGCAGACCTGCATGCCCGGAACAAAAGAAAGACACCAAATAAAGAGTAAAGACTCAGGCTCTCGCCGCTTCCCACGAGAACACCCAGATATCATGTCAAAAAGAAGATGAGTATTTTCTTTCTTTTTTTCGAGAATAAATTTTTTCAGAGTTTAGTTTCACAAAGAGAACAAACCAAAAGAAGCCCAAGTAAAAGAGTGCACACAGCCGGCCAGTAACCCTTTTATTTTCCCTGCATTATCATCAACCGCCCGAGGAGTATTGGGTTGCGATGACCTCGGGACCCCCAGGGGGCCGACATTCCCAAAGGCCCCCTTTCTGATACAAACTTTTTGCCAAGCAATGTTGGAGCTTCGCTCCAACACACGGAGAACTTCGTTCTCCGCTGAAGTTTGATCAAAGTTTGTGACTCTCTCGAAAAGGGGAAGCTCGAAAGGAGCGCATCATAAACTGCCAGTTTTCCAGTTGGATTCGTTCACACGGGCGTTTTAGGTGTTCACTAAAAGACCGACGCCCAACGGGCGTCAAAGAAAATTGTGAACATCCCACGGCGGACAAGTGTCGAGGGAATCCACCTCCGTGTGCAGAATTAATTTGCGCTCATACTCAGCATTGTGGGGATAATAGGGAGTCACAATCTTTGATGAAACTTTGCCCAGCAAAGTTTCCCACGAAAGGTTTATTAGGGACAAGCCCGCTCCGAGTGTCCAGGTATATGCAAAGGTTTATAAAACGTCCTCTGGAAAACCCTTCAGTCGTGAAAATTGTAGCCTTTAGGGGTGATGCTCATGGGAAGGACTACTAAGGTCGGTTCAGCCGGAAGGTTCGGTCCGAGGTACGGTCTCAAGATCAGAAGAAGGGTCGCGGCCGTTGAGGCCAAGATGAAGCAGAAGCACGTCTGCCCGGTCTGCGGAAGGAAGGCCGTCAGGAGAATAAGCACCGGCATATGGCAGTGCCAGAAGTGCGGAGCAACGTTCGCTGGCGGCGCCTACCTGCCGGTTACCCCAGCAGGAAAGGTCGCGAAGAGGGTTACCTCTTCGAAGGCCTGATTCCCTTTCCTTTGCTTAGTTTAAGGTGGTAGCTATGGTGATGGCTGTTTACCGCTGCGCAAAATGCGGAAAGGAGGTCGAACTCGACCTCGAGAACACAAGGGAAGTCCGCTGCCCCTACTGCGGCAGCAAGATACTTTACAAGCCCAGGCCGAAAGTGGCCAGGCGCGTCAAGGCGATCTGATTCTTTTGAATTTCGAAAGGCTTTTATTTAATCAACCGAGTTTTGAGTGAGGGCCATGATGCTGATAACGACTTCACACAGACCAACGAGGAGGACGAGGAGCTTCGGACACGACCTGGAGAAGGTGTTCCCCAACTCCCTTTACTTGACCAGGGGAAAGAAGACTATCCAGGACTTGCTGATGGAGGCCTATGACAGGAACTACGAGAGGCTCTTGATAGTCAACGTCTGGAAGGGTAATCCCTTGAAGATGACCTTCATCAAGGTCGACCCGGAGGACTGGGGCTACCTCGGCTACCTCTACCTCCACGGCATCAAGCTACAGCGCGAGATTGGTTTCAGGGACATCAGGCCCATCCGCGAGGAGATGCCCTTCATAGTAACCACAGCCAAGCGCGTCGGTCTCGATCACGTCGCCTTTGCTCAGGCCTTTGCCGAGCTCACGGGCGGCAAGTTCGTCCCAAGAAGGGAGCGGAGTCTCCTCGGAATCGCTGATAGGTACAACACCGACGTTCTGGGTGTTATAGAACGCCATCCGCGCGGAATGGCCGTCAACTTCTACCGCCTCGACGTATCCAAGGAGAGGGCCGTCGGCCCGCTCATAAGCGTCAAGATATGGATAATGGAGGACGGCAGGAGATGGGACTACAAGGAGGCGCTGGGAATAAGGAAGAGGCCTGGCCAATCGAAGGAGTGATTGAACTGGAACTCCCCGACGAGGAGACGGCCAGAGTAGTTTATGAGAGTGTCCTTTACGAGCACGAGAGCGTTCCCTACCGGAGGAGCAGGATCGATTTCCTCCTCGAAGGAAACAGGCTGATAATCAGGTTTCTGGCGAAGGACAACTCCGCCCTAAGGGGAACCCTAAACTCCTACCTCCGCTGGATTAAGGTCGCTATGGATTCCATTGAAGTATAATTTGAGAACTAACTGGAGTTATCCCAAGATATGTTATCAAAAAGTTAAAAAGATTCTAGTAACGTATTTCAAAACTGGTGACTAATAATGTGGGGAACATTGCGAATTCCAGTTTCGAGGGAGTTGCTGGAAACCATAGAGTACACTAAAAAAATTTCAACTCGGATATCCAATGAAGAAGCGACAAAGCAACATTTGATACTACCACTTCTCCAAGTTCTCGGATGGGATATTAACAACCCTGATGAGGTCTACCCTGAAGCCACTAGCAGTAACGGACAACGGCCAGACTATGTTCTCAAAGTAAACTACAGGCCGGTGGCATTTCTTGAAGCCAAAAATGCCAAATCCAAAATTTTTAGGGGGAACAAAGTAATTCTACGACACGCGAGACAATTATTAGGATACTGCTTCGAAGAAGGTGTTGCTTTGGGCATTTTAACAAATGGTATTCAATGGGCACTTCTCAAAACATTTGAGCCCTGGAAGAAGATTGAAGATAGAGTCCTTGTAGCCGTGGATTTAAGAGTCCAAGACATAGAGGAAGCAGCTGAGAGACTCGTGTGGTTTTCCAGAAGAAGCATTCGAACTTATTATTCGTCTGGAATCCAAATTCCAAAGGAATATTCAGAGATATCTCGTACTCCTAGGAAATATCAGCCAAGGGGTCTACTTTAAAGTTTTTGATTTCCTGTTATAATTTTGTCCTTAAACTATTTAAAGCCTCGCCCTTATTCTAACCCGGCATTACGATTACGGAGGTGTTTGTCATGCAGAACATTCCGCCGCAGGTTCAGGCTATGTTGGGCCAGCTCGAGAGCTACCAGGGACAGCTCCAGCTTGTCATCCAGCAGAAGCAGAAGGTTCAGCTCGAACTGACGGAGGCAAAAAAGGCCCTCGAGGAGATAGAGAAGGTTGAAGACGGAACCGTCATCTACAAGACCGTGGGAACGCTCATCGTCAAGACCGACAAGGCTAAGGCCCTCGAGGAGCTGAAGGAGAAGGTCGAAACCCTTGAAGTTCGTCTCAACGCCCTCGAGAGGCAGGAAAAGAAGCTCAACGAGAAGCTCAAGGAGCTCACCCAGAAGATTCAGGCCGCTCTCAGGCCGACCGCTGGCTGATTCCTCTTCTCTTTCCTTTGAGGTGATAGCGATGGACGAGGGGAGCAGTGGGAAAAGGGTTATCCACATCGGGCTTCCGGAGCTGAGCGAGGAGCAACTCATAGAGATAGGCGAGCTTGCCCAGGAGACGATAATAGACTACGTCTTTGACCACCTCACGCGGAGCGAGGTCAAGGACATAGAGGTGACGATGAGAATAAACCGTGGGGAGACCCTCGATCTGGAGATTGAAGTCTATCTCGAGGTTCCCATCTTTGTGAAGGTGGACGTTGATAAGCTCATAGATGAGGCCGTGGAGAGGGCCTACGAGAGAGTGGAGACGAGGCTGAGGGAGATAGCCGATGAGGGGAAAGATAAAGCTTAAGCGTTTCATGGAGAATGCAGGGGACAAATCCTTCCTCCTGCTCTGTCATCACAATGCAGACCCGGATTCTCTTGGCTCCGCTATAGCCTTTGCCCTCTACCTTAAATCCATTGGAATAGAGAAGGTCAGAATCGGCGTGGCCCAGAGTGTTTCCTCCTACACAAAAAGGCTGCTCACCTTTTCCCCGGTTCCCATCGAGAAGGATCCACAGGTTCGCGAGGACGTCGTGGTGATATTCGACACGTCCTCGATTGAGCAGCTCGAACCTATTGAAATTCCCAAGGACAAGTTCATAATCGTGATAGACCACCACGCCGAGAAGGAGAATCCGATAAGGGCTGATATAATGATTGTTGATTCCTCAAGAACCTCGACCGCTGAAATCGTGTGGGAGCTGTTTAAATATCTCGGCTTTTATGACGAGACCTCAGCTAAGGCCCTCTTGGCGGGAATAGTCACCGACACCGCGACATTCCGCTACTCCAATGCCAAAACCTTCAAGACCGTGAACGAGATTCTGGAGAGGTTTCCCATCCAGATGGGGGAGATATACAACCTGGTTGCCCCCGTCAGCGACGAGAACATTGACCAAGCGAAGAGGATGGCCGTGCTGAAGGCTTGCCAGAGACTCGAGCTGAGGAAGTTCAGGAAGTACATCATAGCGGTGTCAAAGGTTTCGGCCTATGAATCCCTCGCCTGCAAGACCTTCCTCCAGCTTGGAGCCGATATAGCAATAGTCGGAAGTGAGAAGAAGGGCGTCAGAATTTCTGCGAGGGCCAAAGAAAACCTGGTAAAGAAAGGCCTGCACCTCGGTAAAATCATGGAGAAAGTCGGGCCGGTTATAGAAGGCTCTGGTGGCGGCCACGCTGGTGCCGCTGGAGCGAACGGGAAGGCCAACCTTGACGAGGCCATAAAGCTGATTTTGAAGGAGATTGAGAAGTTTTTGAGAAATCTGGAGGGTTGAAGATGGCTAAGTGTCCACTCTGTGGGACAACCTTAAACTGGGCCGAGCTCATCGAGCAGATGCTCCCTATAGATGACGCTCAGGCCATTTTCAAGGACAGGGAGCGCTTTATGAGGGCCTTTGAGGGCTTCATCTTCAAGTGTCCAAACTGCGGGGAGGAATTCTACGGGGGAAACCTTCCACGGAAGGAAGCTGAAAAGGTCTTCGACCTTCTCAACGAGTTCAAAGGCTCAATAGACTGGGAGAACAGGAGGGTAAGGCTCAGGCTAAACAGTCTTCTGGCCCTTGACATGATGCTGGAGCAGTGGGACAAAAAAGTAAAGGGTTAGCGATACTCTTTTTTACTTTGGTTCCACATCTTTTAGCGGTCGGTGGTTCTTGTGGCGGAGGTGGTGGAGCTTCACATATCGAAGGGGGATTACAAAGGTGCCCTCAAGAGCGCGTTGAGGATAGATACTCCAATAAAGAGACTCGTTGCTCTCACGGAGATTCTGACGGCTTTTCCAAGGGACGAAGTTCTTGCCAACATGCTTGACACCCTGGAATCCATAAGCGCTACTCCCGAGAGGGCACTAGCCTACTCGCTCCTCGGCAGGGCCCTCTACACCCTCGACAAGGACAGAGACGCCGAGGCTTACTTCGAACGGGCCCTCGCACTGGCGAACTCCATAGGTTCCCCGAGGATAAGGGGGGAGGTCTTCGCAGGGATAGCGAGGAACCTCGTCCTTTCCGATAGATACAAAGACGCCTTGGAGCTTTTTAAAAGGGCCGTCGAGCTCCTTCAGACCTCGAGGGGACTGTCATCTGCCGCGATCTCATCGTTAATAAGGATAGCAAGGCTCATAGAGAAGAGCGCGGATGAGATTCCTAATCCGATAGCCATCGAGTTCTACGAGCTGGCGAGGGATGTTTACTCGTCCATCTGGTTCAAGCTCCAGGCGAAACATCTCGAGGAAAAAATAGAGCTCGTAAGGGATGTCCTCAAGCGCGGCAAGGTCGCCGTTGAGGAGCTCCTCGAGAGGGGAGAGGTCGAACTGGCGATAGAAACCATGCGCTTCCTGCCCCTTGAGAGCAGGGCGATCTCAATGCTGGAGCTCTCCTACTGGCTTTTCCTTCACGAGCAGCCAAGACTTGGAAAAAGGGTCTTTGAAGACGCTCTCGAGATAATCTTTGTGGGCAAGTTCAGACCAACTGATGTGGAGCTTGAGCGCGTTGCTTATAGGTTCCTCCGCATAGGGCTCCTTGAGGAGCCGCTGGTTCTCGCCGGGATTATTGGAGACAACAAGCGTGCTTCGGAGCTCCTTGGGAAGATAGCAATGGCCTACGCGCGCTGGGGCGACGAAGCTAAGGCCCGCTCGATAGCCGAGGGCATAATGGACGAAAGCGTTAAGAACCGCGTTCTGAAAGCGTTGGAGGGTGAAGAAGATGTGGGATACGAGCAAGGACTATCGCCTGCTGGTGGCGGAGAAATCGGTGGAGCTCTTTCTGAAGACGATTGAGGGAGCAAAGTTCAAGGGCAAGTGGGACAAGAAGAAGGCCATTCAGCTGGCAAAGGAGATGATTCCCGAGATACAGGCGATGAGGTACTCTTACGTCGAGCCAAAGGAACTCATAGAGACGCCGCAGATGCAGGCTCTGAAGGAGAAGGCCAACGGCATAATCGAGGCTCTTGGTGGAGACGACTGGCACCACAAGTTCCTCAGCCTGGCGGACAAGAGCGAGCGCGAGAAGGTTGAGGAGGCGGTGGCAAAAATAAGGTTTTTCCTCAACACCATCCTCAACCTTGACAAGCGCCTAGCATTAGGTAAGATAAACGATCCGGTCATAGCGGTGGACATAAAGGTCGGCGAGGTCATGAGCGTCGGGAAGCACCCCAACGCGGACAGGCTTTTGGTTACGAACGTCAACATCGGCGAGAGGGCAATAACTGTGGTCACCAACGACCTCACCGTTAAGGAAGGCAACCGCGTTGCCGTTGCCCTGCTCCCGCCGGCGAACTTCCGCGGAATAGTCAGCGAGGGAATGTTCCTCGGCGCTGGTGAAGGCGTCCTCAAGGACGTCAAGGGAGAAATCGGCGGTTTGCCGAAGGGAATCCCGCTGGAGGCCTTCAACGAGACGAGGAACCTTGTAGAGGCGTTTTTGAAGAGCTGATACTTTTTCTTCTCAAATAATTTTGAAAGAAAAGAAGAATAGCTCATTCAAGCCGTTTTTTAACTACCTCAATCGCTCTCTTGGCATCTTCCTTGAACTCCGGATAGCCAAGCTCTTCCATCGTCTCAGGTAGCGGGACGCCAAGCTCCTCGTGCCAGCCTCTCAGCCTGTAGAACTCCCTTCTGGCCTCAAGAAAGTCGTTGTAATCAATGAAGGCCGCGTTGCCTTCCGCTGGCCCCTCTGGCTCGGGCTCCCACCAGCGCGGCGGTATGGTGTCGTCGTACGGCGGCGTGACCCAATCGAGGGTGTCGTGGATTCTGGCGATGCTCTCCACCGCTTGGGCAACTTTCCTCAGCCTCTCAACCGTCCACTCCTCGCCAGTGACGATGCTGTAGAGCCTCGCTAGGTCTTCCATCCTGTAGGGCACGAACTTACAGACGCCAAGCATGTCGGTGATGTAGCTCTCGTCCCTGCCTTCTATCATCGAGGGAACGAGCTCCTTCGCCGGCCCCTGGTTGGGCAGCTGATGCGGCCTTGGCCAGCCCCTCAGGTGGCTCGCTCCGACGTCGGCTGTGGCGTAGCTGAGCGCGTAGGTTCTCCTTCCGCGTGGGTCCCAGGCCGGTGACTCCATGCCCTTGACGTGGACTGCAAACTCGCAGCCCCTTCCGAGCCTTTCGCAGGCGCGCTTTACTCCATCGGCAAGGATCGCACCGATGCCCTTCCTCTCGGCCATGAGCCTGAGAAGTCTTTCTTCAGCCTCTTCGTCGCCCCAGCCTTTGACGGGGAAGCCTATCTCGTCCTCGCCGATTAGGCCCCTCTCGACCATCTCGAAGAGCCAGGCTATGGTATTTCCAGCGGCGATGCTGTCCAGCCCGAGGTTGTTGGCGAGCCAGTTGAAGTACGCAACAGCGGGGAAGTTGAAGACTCCCGTTGCTGCTCCGAGCATAGCTATGCTCTCGTATTCTGGCTTGACGCGTATCTTCCTCCCCTTGTATTCGACCTCGACGTAGCGAGCACACTTTATTGGACAGCTCTTGCCGTGGATGTACCACTCCGGCTCGATCTCGTACTTCTTGACCTCGTCGCCCGCTAATTTGCTCGCCAGCTCGTCCGGGATGTAAGGCCTCGAGAAGTTGTAGGCAGGACTCATGCCGAGGCTCGCCGAGCTCCTGAGGGCATCGGTGGTTCCGTAGTTCCTCGTGTGCCCGTACTTCGGATTGGTGGCGAACTCGTTGTAAAAGCTCTCCCAGAGCTTTTTGTACTCCTCTGGATTGGCCACCTTCGGCTTCTCGCCGGGCTCAACTACAACGGCTTTGAGGTTTTTGCTGCCCATGACCGCTCCAAGACCGCCCCTTCCAGATGCCCTCTCGGTGTCGTAGACAATGTTCGCTATCCTGGCAGTTTTTTCTCCAGCTGGCCCTATCATGGCCATGCTCGCCTTGGGATGCTCCTTCCAGATTTCCCCAGCGACTTCGTAGGTTCCCCTGCCCCATAGGCCTTTGGCGTCCCTTATCTCAACCTCGCCATCATGGATGTAGAGGTAGACTGGCTCTTCCGCCTTCCCCTCGATTATCAGGGCGTCGAAGTGGCCCTTGAGCTTGGGCCCGAAGGCGTCCCCACCGCTGGAGTCGCTTATTAACCCAGTCTCGGGGCTCTTGCTCACGGCTATGACCTTACTCGAGCCCGGAACTAAGCCCGTCATTCCTCCTGGAGCGAAGACGAGCTTGTTCGCCGGGCTGAGCGGATCGGTTCCCGGCGGAACCTCACGGTAGATGATATAGTAGCCAAGCCCCTTTCCTCCTATGAACTTCCTAATCGTCTCGTCGGGCAGCTCCTCGTAGGTTACCTTACCTTTGCTTAGGTTCACGCGTGCTATCTTGTTGTGGTAGCCGTACATCAAACGCACCTCCGGGCTTTTTCTCTATCCTCTTCGCTGAGCCTCCAGCCCATGGCTCCAAAGTTCTCTTCGAGGTGGGCTTTACTCCCGGCCTTTGGGATGGCTATGACGTTATCCTCCCAGATGAGGTAGTTCAGCGCGATCTGAGCGGCGGTTTTGCCGTATCTCTCACCGATTTTTGCCAGGCACTCATTCCTCGCGAGAGAACCCTTCTCAAGCGGCGTGTAGGCTATCAGGGCAATCTTCTCGCGCTTCATGTAGTCGAGCAGACCGCTTGTCTCTGGCCAGCGGTCTCTGAGGGAGTACTTCACCTCGTTGGCGACTATCTCGTACTTTTTCATGACTTCCTGGGAGCGCTTGAGAAGTTCAAGGTCGAAGTTGCTCACTCCCATGTAGCGGATTAATCCTTCATCAACGAGCTCCTCCAAGGCGCGAAGCGTCTCCCTGATTTTCTCAAAGCTGTTGCTTGGCCAGTGGAGAAGGTAGAGGTCTATGTAAGTGCCGAGTCTCTTGGCGCTCGCTCTGGCGGCCTTCTTCGCGCTTTCGTATCCGAAGTGCGTCGGCCATACTTTGCTGATGATAAATATATCGTCTCTCTCAAACTCCCTTATCGCTTCTCTCACTAGCTCCTCGCTGTGGCCGGCACCGTAGAACTCTGCCGTGTCGATGAGGTTGATGCCCAGCTCGAGACCATGCTTGAGAGCTTCGATGCTCTCCTCATCTTGCGAGTAATCAGGGCTCTCGTAGCCGCCGATGCCCCATGTACCTATGCCTATAGCCGTGACCCTGTCACTTCCTATCCTCTTGAGGTCGTTAAAAACCGGAACTCTCTTCACACTATCACCTATTTTGGAGGTTCGTCCCGGAATCTTATTAAGTTTTTCATTTGAACGTTAAAATGAAGTTCATTTCAAGCGATACGGAAGAAAAAAGAGGAGAAGAGTTCAGGCTCCGAACTTCTCGGAGCGGTTCATGAGATCCATCATCATAGACACTATGTCGTGACCCTTCACCCTGCCTATTCCACCGCGCATGCACTCGCGCTCGCCGAAGGCCTCAGTGTGGTCGGCCCTGACGCCACCGCCAGCGATGAGGAGCGGAACCGGGTCGCCGCTGTGGTTCTTGACCTCACATGGAGTTGAGTGGTCGCCGGTTATCGCTATGACAACCTCCTCGAGGTCGATGTTGTCGATGATGTAGCCTATCATCTCGTCGGCCTTCTCCACCATTTCAGCCTTGAGCTTCGGGTTGTTGTCGTGGCCGGCAGCATCGGTAGGTTTGAAGTGGAGGAACACGAAGTCGTAGTCCTTGAGGAGTTCAACGACCTTCTTGGCTTTGGCTATCGCATCGGTGTTGTATTCTCCGGTCGCCCCTTCGGGCGTGTATATGTCAAAGCCTATCGCCCTTGCGACGCCCTTGACGAGTGAGACGGCAACGACTGCCGCGGCCTTAACCTTCCACTGCTCGGTGAACTTCATCGGTATGTCCGGATAAGTTCCCGCGCCCCTGACGAGGAGGTAGTTCGCTACCGGCTTGCCCTCCTTCCTCCTCTTCTCGTTTATCGGGTGCTTTTCGAGAACCTCGTGGGCCTGCCTCACGAACTCCTCGAGGATTTCTGCCACCTTCTTGCTCTCCTCATCCTCATATGTAAACTCGTGGGGCGGTTTACCCGCCTCGTGGGGGTCGTTCTCGCCGACTCTATAGCCAGCAGCCATGCCCTTGAGCACCAGAACGGCCCTGTGGCCGGTCGCCCCAACGAAGATGAAGTCAACAGGCAGTTTGACGTTCTCCTGAATGGCCCTGGCGAGCTCGTGGGCTTCCTCCGTGCTTATTCTTCCGGCCCTCCTGTCGGTGATGATGCCGTTCTCGATAGTGGCGAAGTTAACCCTGAAGGCGAGGTCGTCCTCGTCAAGGTCGAGGCCAACTCCCAGCGCCTCGAGGAAGCCCCTGCCGCGGTAGACCTTGTATGGATCGTAGCCGAATATCGAGAGGTGAGCGGTGTCGCTGCCGGCTGGCTGGCCCGGCTTTATAGGGTCCTGCTGGCCAAGGATTCCCATCTTGGCGAGCCTGTCCATGTTAGGCGTATTCGCGTACTCGAGCGGGGTCTTTCCACCGAACTCTTTGATCGGCCTGTCTCCGAGGCCATCGAGGATTATCAGAAGTCCCTTCCTCTTCACGTCTATCACCGGGAGTGAGTAGGGGGTAATCATTAAAAGCTTTGTTGGGCGGTTCTGAACCCCTATGGGTCTTTGTATCGTAATGTGTCCAAAAAAGCTTTTAACCCTGCCCCGTTTCCCCACCTGGAGGTGACAAGATGAATGTACTGTGGGCACCCTGGAGGATAGAGTACATACGCTCACCCAAGCATGATGGATGCATATTCTGCGACTTCCCGAAAGAAAACCGCGATAGGGAGAGACTCATCCTCTACCGCGGGAAGCACAGCTTCATAATCATGAACAACTACCCTTACAACCCCGGCCACGTGATGATAGCCCCCTACAGGCACGTGGGCAAGTGGGAGGACTTGACCGACGATGAACTTCTTGAGATAATGAAACTCTCCCAGCTCATGATAAAGGCTCTGAAGAAAGCTATGAACCCAGATGGCTTTAATATGGGCGTGAACCTCGGAAGAGTCGCTGGTGCCGGCATTGACTCCCACGTCCACCTCCACATCGTCCCGAGGTGGAACGGCGACACAAATTTCATGCCGGTTATAGCCGATACGAAGGTCATCCCTGAATCACTGGAAGAGGCCTACGACGAGCTGAAGAGGGCACTTGAAGAAGTCCTAAAAGAAGAGAAAGTTTAAATCCGCTTTACTTTTATCTCAAACTTTTCTTTCAGCGGTAGGCCCTCAAAGAGCTCAGGTGTAAGCTCCAAAACCGGCACTTCCGCCTGTATGATCGTCTCCCTTCCTTCCTTCTCTTTAACCTTGAGTTCAACGAGGTGTTCATCCTTCACCGTGGCCGATAGGACCGTCCCATCCTCTGAAATACCCTCCAAGATGAAGTCCTTCCCTTTCAGCTCCCATGAAATCCTTTTTATGAGAGCCGGGGCTGTCTCAGGGGTTACGTGTTCCACGATTCCTTCTTCCTCGGTTATCGCCATCACTGGACAGGCCGCCTGGGCACTGCAAAAGTCCTGTATTGCCTTGGCTATGCCTTTGGCAAAAGTTTCGAGGGGCTTACCCATAAACACCTCTCCGAATCCTGACCAGCTGGCCGTCACCCTAAGCCTGCTCCCGGCCATCTCGAACGTGACGGTGAGTATGCCCCTGTCCCCAGTGAAGGTGTATATCGCTTTTCTCTTCTGGAAGCCGACCGCGAGCTTAAACTCATAGCCAAAATCAAAGATGAAGCGCGGCACCTTGAACCGAACGGTGTCCCCCTCAATGCTTTCAAAGTAAGGGAAGAACGGAAGTGTTTTCTCCGGCTCACTCAGGATTACTTCAAGGCTCTCCCATGGATGGATGATTTCAACTTCCCAGCTCTTTGTTTTCACGATTACTCACCCACTATTTTATTAATTAAGGCCTTAAAAAAGGATTTCTTAAACCGTCGGTTTAGAACCCGTCAACGACTGCATACACAAAAAGAAATGGAAAAATCAGCTTTCCTCTACGATGTAGGTGGGAACCTTGCCGTGTGGGATACCCGCCCGTCTGCCGTACCACTCGCTGAGGACACGGTGAAGCACCACGAGAAGGAGCACCGCTATCGCCAGTAGCACCCAGCCGTTCCTTAGTCCGGCGGCGAAGAGCAGAAGCATCACTGCACCAACGACACCCGCGGTGAGGGCGTAGGGTATCTGAGTGTTCACATGGTCGATATGGTCGCAGCCAGAGAACATCGAGCTCATGATGGTTGTGTCACTGATCGGGGAGCAGTGGTCGCCAAATACTCCCCCCGCAAAGACTGAGGCAATGCTGGCGTAAACAATCGGGCCAAAGCTTCCGCTGAGCTGGTAGGAGAGCGGAACCGCTATAGGCATCATTATCGCGAAGGTTCCCCAGCTCGTTCCGGTCGTGAACGATATGAACGCCGCCACCACAAAGACGACGAAGGGAATCAGTCCAGGGGAGAGCACGTTTGAGGCCACCCTGACTATGTAGTCAGCAGTTCCAACGGCGTCGCAGGCGCTCTTGATGCTCCACGCGAGGATGAGTATCATCATGGCGAAATGCATCTGCTTCATTCCCGCGACCAAGGTGTGCTCGACATCCTCAAGGGTCATTATCTTCATGGCCAAGACGAGCGCCATTGCAACTATGACCATTGAGAACGAACCCCACACGAGGGCCCACGTCGAGTCTGCATTCGACAGAACCTCCTGGAATCCTCCCTCCGCATAGGCAGCATTTCCACCTCCGGTAACCCACAGGCCGAGGAAGGTCATGAGAACCAGTGCCAGGACGGGTAGTATGAATACCCAGACGCTTTCCTTGTCCCCTATAGGCATTCCAACATCGACCTCGGTGGTCATCATCGGCCGGGCGCCGTCGCGGAGCACTTTACCCTCCTTTCTGGCTCTGTACTCGGCCTTCAACATCGGACCGTAGTGCCTGTGAGTAGCCGCCACGAGGTAGACAAGGATAACCGCGAGGATTGGATAAAACCTGTAAGGCCAGCTCGCGAACCAGGCCGAGTAAGCGCTTATGTTTTCACCCACGCTTGCGATGGCGTCCTTTAGGAGTCCAAGCTCGTAGCCTATCCACGTTGAAACCACGGCCAGAACTGCCACCGGGGCGGCGGTGGAATCGTCAGCGTAAGCCAGAAACTCCCTCGAAACTCTTGCCCTGTCGGTGATGGGCCTCATGGTGTTTCCGACAATGATTGTGTTCGTGTAGTCGTCGAAGAATATTATGGTACCAAAGATAGCCGTCATCAATGAAGCAGCCCTGCTGGTCTTGACCTTCCGAGTTACGGCTTTGGCGATGGCGTTCATTCCACCCGCTTTGTATATAAGTGCGACACCGGCACCAATGAGTGCGTCGAACAACAGTATTCTAGTGTTCCACAGATCAGTCATGACCTGGCCGTCTTCTTCCCATGCTGAAGCTATGTTGAAGACTATCCACTTCAGTGTTTCAGTAGTTGCACCTATTGGATCTCCACCTGCAACCAGAAGTCCACCTACCCACACTCCAAAAAACAAAGCGAATAGGACCCTTTTGGTGAGTATTGCCAAGCCTATAGCCACCAGAGGCGGCAAGAGTGAGAGCACTCCAAAGTCTGACATGGCTATCCCCCCTTACAGTGCCAACAACCATCCTCTATCCTGCAGGTCCTGAAACGGAAGCACTCGAGGAATAATCGAAACGTTTTTATGTTTTCTGTAACAAATATTTCAAAATAGTCAAGTTTTGTTATATTTGAAACAGTTTATTTAGAACGATTTACCGCATCCTTCTTATCAGCTCTTCGAGAATTTGGTATGCCCTTGGGGCGTCTTTTCGGTCAATTACAAAGATCGTGTCTTTGTAGCAGGAAATTACTTGAGTTATATTTATCCCGTTTAATGAGAGTGCTGATGTCATGAAGGCCACTACACCAGGAGTTTCGATTATTCTCCCTGGGCTTATTATGGTGAGTGCCGTTTGATCCCTCAGTATGCTGACGGTTTCTCCCACCAAGTGGCACACTTTTTCCTCATCCTCACTGGCAATAACGATTGTAAATGTTTCTCTCCCTTGGGTCAGTTGGAAGAACCGTGACTCACTCATTATCTCGGAGATATCTTTTATAACTCCAGTAATGCGCTCCTTTGAAACCGTTATCACGCTCACATCGGACTGCAACTCTATAATGCTGTTCCCGATAACCTCCCTAACCCTGCCTTCCAGGAGGGATTTTTCTTTTTTGAGCTCTTCGCCTAGTCTTATCAGTGCCATTTTAATGGCGGGAATCGAAGAATCCAGATCAAGCTCCTCAGCAAGAAGTCTCGCAAGGGCGCTATAGTTAACAATTCCCAAGCTTATGCACTCCCTCACAAAGGGCCTCCTCATTATCTCCTCCCGTATAACGTCGGTTATACTCCTCCTCTCATCACTCATAAGCTCCACCCACCAAGAGCTGACCCTTCAAAAGAATTTAACGGGGGGTTTCACCCCAGAGCTACTTCTTTCCATTTCTCCCGCGTCCTCTTCCAGCAACCGGGGGGCATAAGCTGGCCCTCGGGGCAATAACCGAGCTGGATACAACGCGGCCCAAGCTTCGCCCATTTTATTATCGGCCTCAGCTCATCGTTCTTCGCGATCTCCTTGAGCATTTTCCAGGCCACTTCCCTTATCTCCCACTGGGACCTCTCGCAGGCCCTCAATCCAAAGAAGTGCTTGAGCTCGCGGAGGTTCATTGTGACCACTATTTTCGTCTTTACAGCCTGGGGGAGGATGAAGCGAGCATCTTCTTGGTGGACGCCTTCGCTGTAACTCTCCTCGTATAGCTCAATCGCCCTTTTCATGAATTCCTTCCACTTTTCGTAGAGCTCTGGCCTTTCCTTAACGCTCTCGGGGATTACAAAGGTCTCCTCGACGTTCTCAGGGTTGAGCTTTATGTAGCGCTGTGACTGCTGCGTATAGCTTGCTATTCTGTGACGAACGAGCTGGTGCGAGGTAATCCTGGATATACCCTCAATGGAAAACGTTAGAACCGCATGCTCCAGAATGGACTCATGGCCATAG